>VHBK01000004.1 GCA_016872015.1 Nitrososphaerota archaeon | reverse complement strand
CCAGCCAAGAATCGAAAACCAAATCGCAGCCACTATTGAGCGAAGTGTTGTGTTACTTGGCAATAGTGATTCGTCGCTTCTCTGAATTGCAGGAATTGCAAAAAACAAGGCAACCGCAATTATAGATACTGCCAACACTTCGATTCCCCATCGATATTTTCTTAGCTGAAAATACCCTAGTCCCTGTAACCCCACAAGTCCAGGAGCCAGTGATAAAATCAGGTGCAGTTTTTTGTTTTTTCTCCACGATGGCCTTTGTGTGGATCTTTTTTTGCGCAGCTCTGTTAGTATGTCATATTCTTCAATTGTGATTTCTTTTCGTGCTAGCTTTTCTCGCAGATCGTCTTGCTCTGTTTTGGCAGATTCAGTACGTGGTGAAACATCAAGTTCAGGTTTAGTATTTAGACCCAACAATGAATCAACGTATTTTTGATCTGATGAATACAGCGGCGTACCACGTCTCAGAGTCTGAACAATGTGGTCTAATCTTCCAGCATCTCCCCTTCCAGACTTGATAATTTCCAGTATCTTGTTTATCATATCTTCAGACAACTTGAATTAAGATTTGATTGGGACACATAAATTAGATGCCATGAGTTTACCGGTAAATGATATTTGGTTATACAGTATCTTTGGAGAAAAAATGAAGATTGACCAAATAGATTTGGCGTTTTTGCACCTGGCAGCCTCGCACAATGACAGATTCAATGAGCAAGACATCGCAGGCTCGGATCTTGCCTATCTTGGTGTAGGTAGAACGCTTGACAAGCTGGCACATCTCAAAGAAAGCAACTTGATCCAGCTGGACGGAGAATCATTTAGAATAACAGATGCAGCAAAAAAGATCTTTTGGGATAAAGACACTCCACTGCAAACCAGGATTCTAAGACTGCTCCAGGTAAAGTCATTTGAGGAATCTGATATTGCAAGATATTTGCTAGAAGAGCTGCAATTACTAGAAAAAATCGATGATGCCAGAAAACAAGGATTGTTAATTTTTACCACAGTAAAAAAGGATGAAAAGATAATCAAAGTCTGCGAGATTACACAGGAAGGAAACGAATTTCTACAGGTACAGTCACTAGACCCAAAATCACAACTAGAAAAATCACTCCAAGATATTTCAATTAAAATTCAGACTTCCAAGCTAGACAATGCTAAAATTAAAGAGATCCTAGATAAAATACAGAGAATTTCTACTGAGCTGGACTAGCCTGTAGTATTGCCTTGACCTTGTCCTGGATTTGCGCCAAAATTAGTTCTGCTTTACCCTTGTTCTCAAATGATTCCACCTTGTTGTCCATGATTGCATCGATTTCATAGCTTTTATCCACTAGAACACGTGCAACGTGCTCATCTAGTGTTCCGTTTCCAATCAGATAATACGCAAACACGGTATTTTTTTGGCCTATTCTGTGCAGTCTGTCTTCAGCCTGGAGGTGTATTGCAGGACTCCAGTCCAGTTCCGCAAAGATCACATATTTTGCCCGAGTCAAATTGATTCCAACGTTTCCTGCACGCAGTCCCGCAATCATTAGTTTTGTCTGGCCGCCCTGGAACGAGTCAATACTGTCTTGCCTCTGCTTGTCGGTCTGGCCTCCAATGATTGATGCAGGCTTGAACTCAGAGAGACTCTGGTGCAACAAAGTGTGAATTGATTTGTGGTGGCAAAATACTACAACACTTTCCTCTATTTCCATTATGTTTTTGACAAAATTTATCACGTGTGGGAGTTTTGCAGCCCCTGCCGCTTGTCTTTCACTTTGGATTGCCCGCTGGTATGCAGTTGACGCATCAAACGCTGTTTGCGCCTCTTTGCGCTCATCTTCCAGCTTTTTCCAGATTCTTTCTAGTTCCTTGTTATAATAATTGATATCAGAGTCGATTATCTCCTTGTAGCGGATTTTCTCTTTGAGCTCAGATAGTACGTCTGTTTTTTTGCGCCTAAGCATAACGTGTTTTTGGAGCATGTTTCGGAGGGACTCGCGCTTGTTTTCCAAAACGATGGCCTTTCCTTTTTCGTTAACATAACAGAAATACTCACAAAATTCCTTAAAACTGCCAAGCAGTCCTGGGCGCAAAATATCCACTATTGGCCAAATCTCTGAACCCCTGTTATAGATTGGCGTGCCGGACAGGCCAATTCTATACTTGACAGATTCCAGTGCAGCGAGTTTTTTGATTGCATGATATTTTTGCGTGGTCTTGGAGCGCAAGTTCTGCACCTCATCACATACTATGGTTTTGAGGCCAAGATTTGCCAGGTCTTTGTATCGTTTGTATAATAATTCATAATTAATAATATAGAAATCATATTTTTCTAGCGCCTCGGATTTGCCAACCCTGATTATTGTAGATGTTGGGGCCTCGCTTTCCACCAGTCTGCCGTTTCTGCTTTTTCGCACCAGAAATTTTTCAATTTCCCTCTGCCAGTTTTGCAGTGTGACTAGAGGCGCTACAATTAGTGCCGGAAATGCATTTTGCTCGGATGCCAAATATGATAACGACTGGACCGTGTTGTGTGAGATGATTCCATTTACAACATAGTTGTGGGTTTGTGGAACTGATAAATCATAGACAAATCCAGCGTAGTGCCTTGTGCCAATGTCCTTGATTGAACACCAATTAATCGATTCTACTGCAATTCGCTCCAGCTCTGACGCCAACTCTGGGTGGTTTGATTTTTCCAGTCTGTCAATTACCAAGTACGCCAAGTTCTTGCTCATTCCTTGCGTGTATTTGTATGGAGTAAACAAGTTCAGCGAGCGAAGTGAAATTCCGTTGTCTGCTATTTTACGAACTATGTGCTGAGATGGAATTCCTTCTACGTTTGTGTTGTGTGTCTTTCTTGCAAGTAACTCAAGTGCTTTTTGCTTTCTTGTTGTCTGCAATCGGAATTTAGTTACAAATCTTTCAATAGAGTTTCCTCCAAATGTGCAAACATAGTATGGCCTTTTGATGTTGGTTCCGTTTGTTGCACCTTTCATTGCAATTCGTATTCGAACCCATATGCCAAAGTGTCGCATCATGTTTTGCATTCCAAATGCGATTGATTTGCTTGCAGTGACAAATTCGCAGTGGGTTTTGCCTACGTGTCCCTCTGCATCAAAGATTGCACTGATGAACGCTTTCTGGGATTCCAGAGAAGATTCTAAAACAGATCGAGGTATTATTTTGGTAGCAGATTTTTTGCCCCAAACATAGCCATATTTTGAGAATAATTTGTGTAATTTTGTAGTGGACAGAACAAACGTGGTTCTGTCTTTTCTTGGCATGGGCAAAATAATCCCATGTTTGGCAGCAAGCGCAGTTACGCGATTTAAAATGGCTTTATCTGAATTGTAGAACCTGCCATGCACATATTTGCCATCCTCAAAGCTTTCATGTCCTTCTGCCAGCTGCCATGCAATGAGTTCTGCCAGATCTGGAGTCAAATCATTTTCTGGCACATGTAGTGTTTGTGACGGGACTGCAACTTTATCCTGTATGGTCAGTTCTCCTGCTTTTTTCCATCCATATACAGTCAAGAATCGGTGGCGTTTTGTACACTCGATAACAGAGCCATCCCATAATGTGAGTTTTACAATTTCTTCATCGACTTTCTGTCGGAATATTTTGTCGACTTTTTTTAAAATAATTTTCTTTCTATCAAATGTCTGGATATTAACTGGATTGTTCAGTTTTGCCCATGATTCGTTGCCGTCTTGTTCAGTGATTGCGGAATCATTCCATAATTGTTGAATTTGAATCGGTCCAGAGCCAGTCTCTATTACAGAATCACCCAAAACACACTTGCCCAAACCCATTTCGTCTGCAAGTAGCGCGTTTCCAGCTGACTTTAGTAAAAAGTCAAGGCCCTCTCGCTGAAAATTAAGCAAGTTCCCCTTGAATTGCTTGCCTGGGTTTGCCAATTGTAATCGTTCCGTCTTTTTTGGTTTTTTTGGAATTACTTTGGCAGACGGGGGGAGTTTTTTCTGCCATACATTCTTTGATAATATTTCTAGTGGGTATCTGTCCATAATCCATTTGATTTGTGCGACGTTTTTTGGATCGTCTGGAACAATTGCCTCGTATTCACCGTCGCCATACCAGGCCTGGGGAATTATTCTGGATACCATGGCGACTGCTCGCTCGCCTGTTACCTTCCAGCTCCACGTGCCAGAGAATTTGTCCAGTACATATTCTAGAGTGCCGAAATTAGTCATAAGCCTCGTTGATCTTCGTTGGGTTGTTTTTTTCCCTTATGAATCTTGAGATTATTGATCGGCGATCATATCAAGATTGCAAAAAATTTTAGCAAAACCAGATTCAACAAAGATAATTTTTCATAAAATGAAATGGATTTTACTATTATTCCAAGATTAGCTTGCCCTTTGCCAAAGTTTTAATCGCTTATCAATAAAACCCAAGCATATGAAGTTCTCACAAACCGCCGAGCCTGCAGTAGAAAAGCCATTGATCATAGCTGCACTCCAAGACATGGGAAACGTCGGAAACATTGTAATTGATTTTCTAAACAAGTCAAAAAAGACCACCCCCTTTAGAAGGGCAGAATCAACCGAACTATCATATGTCCTAGACAGAGGAGGCCACATAGAAATACCAAAGGAAGGCTGGGATTACAAGTACAGCCAAAATCTGATAATCTTTGGTGGAGGGGCAGGCCAGCCAAAAACAACTGAAGAACTACATGAATTATGCCAGGATGTAATTTCCGTGGCAAAAAAATACCAGGTCAAGTTCATCTATACTGTTGGCGGCTTTCACACGCCCAGAATAATACGCGAAGAGCCAAAAGCCTACATCACCACCACATCACAGGAATTATCAAAACAATTAGAAAAGCTGGATATCTTTATGACGCCGACAAAGTCAGTCATAACTGGATTTAATGGGTTGATTCTAGGATATGCAAAGCTAAACGATATTTACGGAATTGGCCTCTATGGCGAAATTGACGAGCCCTCCATACCACAATACAGGGCTGCAAAAAGCATCATCAAAACACTTGAAAAACTCACATACCAGAATTTTGGTTCCACACAAGAACTAGATGTGCTGGCAAGCGAGATTGACAAAAAGTTGCGCTCGGATTGGAAAGTAGATTACTAGTGCTTGTGCATTTCAGAATCCAGGTGACAATCACATGTGCATAGTTCTGTTTTGTGGTCGTTTTGGCAGTCAATGCACTCATAATGCTTGTGTTTTTCACAGCTGGCGCAAATCATCTTTTGTTTAGTACGATGTGGTCATATTTTAGGACTGCGTCATAGATCAATTTCACTTTTCTCCAGTATTGCGGCAGTCAGAGAATAGTATGATTTTGGGTCCATCTGCTTTGCAAAGCCCTTGTCTATGTTGATTAGGTAAATCGAGTCAAGCTTGGCATTTAGAATGTCATCAAATTCAATCGGCGGGTTTTTGTAAAACATATCACAGAGTGATTTTATTTTCTTGATTTCAGAGTGCGGTCGCTGTGATGTTGGACTAAGAAACAGCTTGTTGATTGGCAGCATTCCAATTACCGGTGTTGCCAGCGAAAACTCGTCGCAGTACTTGCTGTATCTTGCAATCTTGCTAATTATTCTAGAAACATAGTAATCAATGGTATCCAGCGCATGTTCCGGCGGCGTAAAGCCGGTCTCTATTTCTATTATTGCGGTTTTGTTGTCTTTTTTTGCATACAGATCACACACTAATGAGCCAGTCAGTGGCTTTTCCACATCTACTGCAAATCCCTTTGCGACAAGATTTGCCGCGCAGATCAGCTCCAAAACAGAGTGGTTTATCTTGACTAGATTTTGTTGGTATAATTCTATTAGTCGCTGTCGCACAAAATTCAGTTTTGGGATGTCATCCGGAGCCAGGTGTTTGCCAAGTTGGTTTGTTACCGTATAGACATCGTCTTGAAATTTTTCTAAATCCAAGTAATCAAAATTGAAAAGATGTTAGCAGATTATACTGCTTCTCGCACTGTCTTTACTTTGGCAATTGCAGTTGGTGCGCCGTTGATTGGCTCTACGATTACCGATACAGTGTCCTTTGCACTTCTGCCAGTTCCGTCGCTGACTGTGATTTTAAAGACTAGTGTCTTTGTTTCACCGTTTGCAACTTCTGGTGCGGTGAATGATGGCTTGGCAATATCACTTGCAGAGAGTTCTACTTGCTCACCAGAGACTTGTCTCCAGTTGTAGGAGAGTTTGTTCTTTAGTGGGTCTTTGCCAGAGCCAAAGAGTGTTACCTCAGAGTGTTCTGGTACTCGCTGGTCTTTGCCTGCATATGCAGTCATTGCCTTTGCTAGTGTTCCTTTAACTGTAATATCTACTGTGTCTGGTTCGCTGTCTTCAGAGCTGTCGTTTGCAATCAACTGGAATGTGATGACAGTGTCAACTTCGGTCTTTGGAGCGACAAATGCTGTCTCTAGTTCTGTGCTAGTTGATAGTTCGACTGCTGGGCCCGAGATTTGGTTCCACAAGTATGTTAGTGGTTCTTCATCTTCATCAGATGCAGTTCCTGCAAGTGAGACCGTAGCACCAATGTCTACTTCTTGGTCTTCGCCTGCATCAACTACTGGTGGGGTGTTTACTGGTAATACTGTGACTTTTGTGATGTCTTTGGTTGGGAAGCCATTTTCATCTGCTACTCGTAGCTCAAAGACTAGTATCTTGACTTTGCCGTTTGCAACTATAGGTGCAGTAAATGTTGGCTCTGCTCCTTCAGTGTCAGATAGCTCGACTGCCTCGCCACCTACTTGTTTCCAAGCAAACGAAATCTCTTCACTATCTGGGTCAGTGCCAGAGCCTGCGAGTGTGACTTCGGTCTGCTCGTCTACTACTTGGTCTGCACCTGCATCAGCAGATGCTCTTACGTTATCGGATACTACTGTTACTGTTACGGTGTCGCTGTCTTCGCCGCCGTATGGGTCAGTAACTGTTAATTCAAATGTTAATTCAGTTGATGCACCGCCTGAAACTTCTGGTGCCTTGAATCTTGCTTCACCCTTTGTCGGGTATGCAACTACCACATCTTCGCCGTCGACTTGTTTCCAGGAATATTTGATGATATCTCCGTCTGGGTCAGAACCTGAACCTGTCAAGTATACAAATCTGTTTGATATTGTGTTCTTGTCTGGTCCTGCATCTGCGAGTGGATCATCGTTGACTGGTCGGACTCTAACAATTACAACGTCGGTTGCTGTTCCTCCACCGTCTGCTTGACATGTAAATCTAAATGCTGTTGGAACGATTTGGCCGTTTGGAATTTCTGGTGCTACAAATGTTGGGTCTGGGTCACCATTGGCAGACAATTCCACAAATGGACCTAGTGTTTGTACCCAAGAATATGTTAGTTCTCTGTCCAGTTTGTCATCGCATGTTCCTTCTAGCTGTACAGTATCACCTTCATCTACAATTTGGTCAGGACCTGCAGCTGCAGAAATTAGTGTTGGTTTGCCTGCAGTCATTTTTACTATCATGGTGTCTTTGGTAATTCCTCCAAAGCCGTCAAACACAGTTAATTGGAATCTGAAAATGCCGGTGCTTCTAGTTACGCTTGAGGTGTCAAAGCTTGGTGTTTGTGATGAAGGGTCATCCAGTTCTATTACTGGGCCATCGATTTGTGACCAGTGGTATGTGAGTGCATCACCGTCTGGGTCAGAACCAGAGCCGTCAAGTGTGACTTCGTCGCCTTTTTCCACTGTTTGGTCAGATCCTGCGTCAGCAGTAGGTGGTTGGTTTCTTGGTAAAATAGTGACTTTAACTAAATCAGTATCAATTTCTCCATAAGGATCTTCTACGGTTAATTCAAAGGTTAAGATTTTGACTTTGCCATTTTCTACTTCTGGTGCTTTGAAGGTTGGCTCTGCAACTGTGTTTGATGGGGTAAGCTCGACTTCCTCACCGCCGACTTGGGCCCAAGAGATTGTAAGTGAGTCATCGTCTGGATCGATTCCTTCGCCCATCAGGGTTACAAAGTCGCCAGATTTTGCAATGTTTTGGACATTTTGGGTCGATGGTGTAACTGCAGCAAATGCTGGAGATACAACCATGCTACCAACTAGTAACGCCATCAAAACTGTGAGTGATTTTAGTTGCAACGTTTGTATCGTAAAAATACGCCGATTAAAAGCTTTCGTTCAAATCGGCACACTTTGTGGATCAATTTTTTGATCACGGATCATTTGTTTTATGTTTTGTCCAAAATGTGATCAAATGTCGATCATTACACCAGATCTCTTTTTACGATCAATTTCGGACAATTTTGGATCAGAAAATTGCTCAAAAATAACTGATCTATGACTTGTGACATTTTGATTTTGGGGCTTTAACAAAAATCGATCAGAAGTTTACCTGTTGAAGCTAGCAATTATCGCCATAATATTAGGGGTAATTTTGATTACTGCACACACGGGGGCGTTTGCCGCAAAACCGTGGGACCTGCTAATTAATGCAAAATTTGAGCAGGGCCAAATAGATGCGGGCGAACAGCCTGTGCTTGTTGGAACAATACTGGACCAAAAAGGCGAGCCTGTTTTTGGAGCCAAAGTCCAGATTCGCTTTGCAGACAGTTCCGTTAGTACCACGACTGATGAGGAAGGCAATTTCAGATACGAGTTTGGTCAAAAGTCAGATGGAATATTTTCAGCAAGCATCACTGCCACACTGGCTGATCTTAAGGGCATGGGCAAGGCCTCAATTAAGATCGGAGCAGGCGTTAGCACCTTTGACGATTTGTATTATAGCAGAGATTTTGATAGGGAGACAAAAAATGACCCATACAAATCCCTAAAGCAAAAACAATATCAAAAATTCGTAGAAGAGCAAAACAAGAAAAAGCTAAAACAAAATGAAATTCAAGCAAAAAAACTGGCCTTGCAGGAAAAACGAGATGTATCAGAACAAAGGCGCAGTGATGCAATTAACTCCACAAAGCCAGGCGCAGGTGTCTATGCATATGATGAGCAAGAGCAATACATTGCCAAAAAGGATCCACGCCTCAAGGAGATGATACGAGTACAGATGGACCACACTCGCCAGATCCATGAGGAGGCAAAGTACGAAATGAAAAAGGTCCTAGATGCAGGCGGCTCACTAGAAGACGCAAAAAAGGACTACTTTGAAAAGCTAGCCACGACGCAGGAGGAGGCGCAAAAAGTCGGCGCCGCAAACAATACCGAAAACCACTCCAAGAAAAAGACCCAAGAAGAGAAAAAGATAAGCAGCAAAAAAGTCAAGGGTCTCACATACAACAAATATTTCAAGTAAATTTCCAGGTTCCAATCTGGAACCAAAAACCACTATCAAATTCCGCCATAGATATAGTCAGACCTAAAGAATGGCGGGCATGATGTCAACATGCATCAGTCTAGGCAAGGGAATAGGCAAGTATCTTTCTTCAATACTAGTAGACGAGGAAGGAGTCTCGCTTGAGAACATTTGGCAGACGATTACGGACTTTGGCATAAACAGAGAAGACCTCAAAAAGATAGACCCTACATACAAGGAGCTCTTTGAGATTTACTCTGCAATTCGTGCCTACAGAATAAGCGTCAAGTATCTCAAGGACCTCAAAACCAAGCTCTAGGCGGGCATCACAGGAAAAAACATGGATGTAACAGACCTCAAAGAAAAGGCAATAATCCTAGGGTTTACCAGTGCCATATTTTTGCCGGTGCGAATGCTCGCAGGGCAGCTCCTTTTGGATCACTGGCTTGGGATGCTTGGAGTCGCGTCTGCAGTGTCCATAGTTTTGATGGTCCTAGTAAAAAAGGAAAAACTTGGCAAAATCGGCATCATGTTCAAAAACCAAATGACAAAGACACTTTGGGGAAGATCCGCCAAGTGGATAGTTCTGACTCTGGTAGTGTTTTGTGTGTATTTTGGCACAACTATTCTGCTAGTAGAAAAAGGAAATACCGAGTATTTTGAGGACAAGCAGGTAATCGCAGAAAACTTTGCAACAAAACTTGACAGGGACGACATCTCAAGGCTCCAGGGGCCGCAAACCAATGACATCATCGGAGTTACGCAACTGCAATACTTGGAGTATTTTCTTGCAATATCATATGCTCTCATAAACGACACTACAAATGGCTGGCTAGTTAACCTGCACCTAATAATGTTCGTAGAGCAAATAGAGATTTTGGGGTTGCTCTGGTTCTATAGGCGCGCCTTCAAACCCATAGTGCAAGCCTGAGTCATGTTTGTCTGTTTTGAACAAACAAATTCAGAAAATATCAGACATCAAAATCTAGTTCGTTGCAAGTATTGATTTTTGGACTAGTATTGCTAGGTGCGATGTTCCCGCTAGCATATGCCGAAAATTACCAAGTTACCATCCTAGACGGCACATCACAGCAAGACAGTGGACTAAAGTTCTATCCAGAGACTTTGCCATTTAGTGGGACTGACACCATAACATGGAAAAACCAAGACTCGGCCGCACACAGCCTAACAAGTGGGATTGGCTCACACCCAGAATATTCAGGTAAGTTCTTCAAGACTGGCGTAATAGAGCCAGGCAAGTCAGGCAGTGTTAAAATCGACGTCAAGCAAAACTTTGCGTTTTATTATTTCTGCGAGATTCACCCATGGCTTGCAGGAAAACTCGTAGTAGAGGCCGCACCGGAATCCCAACCAGAGACAACAAATCCAATAGTCCCAGATATGCAAATTGGCTCTGATGTTGCAGTGTCAGGCCAAGTACACTATGACTTTCGAAAAACCCCATATGACATTTTGACATACCAAGGTGATTCCTTAGTTGATGTAAAACATGGCCTCTTTGATGACTCTGGATCATACACAGATACAGTAAGGCATCTGGCTCCTGGAACATACACACTCAAAATCGTGTACGGCTTGCCGACCCAAGTAGGGGCAACAAGCATAGAGGTAAGCGAGCAGATTCCAAAATGGGTAAGAACTGACGCCAAGTGGTGGGCAGACGGCTCCATAACAGACTCGGAATTTGTCAAGGCAATAGAATATCTGGCCAAAGAAAACATAGTCCAGATTCACAAGGGCCAGACAACGCAAAACACAGTCATTCCAGCATGGCTCAAGTACAGCGCGGGATGGTGGGCGTCAGGCCAAATATCAGATACCGAGTTTGCAAAAAGCCTCCAATACCTAAGTGATAATGGGATAATTCAGATCTAGTTTTTTTCCAAGAATATTCGCACGGCTTCTAGATGTGAGCAGTTTGCTTTGAGGCCTTTTCCGTGGTGAAACTTGTAAAAGTTCTTGAATCCAAGACAGTCGCATGAGTCTAGCGTCACCATATAGGATTTTTCTTGGTCTGAAGATGATCGTACTTGGAAGAGGTCGTCATCTACTTTGATCACATTTCCCTCATCGACTAGCTTTTTTGCCTTGCGAATAGTGCTTGCGCTCATTGGATATAGTAGATCTGTCGCATTAGAATAGATTGCGATCATGGTATGTTTTTTGTGCAA
The DNA here is from genome assembly GCA_016872015.1 of Nitrososphaerota archaeon. GTDB lineage: Archaea > Thermoproteota > Nitrososphaeria > Nitrososphaerales > Nitrosopumilaceae > Nitrosotenuis. The sequence continues at coordinate 45,999 of VHBK01000004.1, read as the reverse complement.
ATAATTTACTCATAGAACACATAAGCAATACCAATCAGATTTTGATTTGAAAGTGGAGCGAAAATTCAATCAAACGCCGGGAGATACCAACATTGCCATACTAGGGTATCTAGCAAGGGTTGGAACATGGATGAACTTGCGGCAAATCACGACGGGCACTCCAGGCTCTGACCTAAACCGGGAAAGGCTGAGACTAATTTTGGAGAGCTTTGCAAAAAAAGAGTTTATCGAAATTAGGGAAAGTCAGAATCCAAAGGCAAAATACGAATACAAAATAACAGAAAAGGGCAAGATTGCTTTTCTCAAATGCGTCAGTTTTGATCCCGATGTAAAATATTTACTTGGCCTGCGTGACCACAAAGAAATCTAGTTAATCCACAGCATGGAATAGCCCTGGTCGTCCTCGAAGATCAAGTCCATGTCAAATTTTAATTCCAGATTTTGCAGTATTGCGCCAAGCTGGACAGATTGGAGCTCGTCATCAAAGTTTTTTGAAACGCACAAGACTCGGAAGAAGGGTTTGCCAGATTTAGATAGATTGTTTGCAAATTGCTCCAGTGCTTGTTTTGAAACAGAGTCAAAGAACTTGACTGCAAAGTATCCCTTTTTTGTTGAAACCACAACATCCATTGCCTCTCCGCCAATTGACTGGTTTTGCTTGTAGGGTAGTTTTTTTTCTCCCGGCTTTGCCTTGCTCATTATTGCCTGTAATTCTGGAAAGACAAGACCAGAATGGTTTAGGATTTTGTCGATTTTGGTCTCACCTTCCGGCAACGAGGTCTCAAAATTAACCAAATATGATTGACGGATAAGCTGGCTTTCAATGGACTTGAGTTCTTTTTTGTACGATTGTCCTCGAGCGGTAATCCACAAAAACAAAAATGACAGCAACCCAATTACGACGCCATTGCTTGCCATGAGCCAGACCTGTGTTGTGTATAATTTCAGAATGCTTTCTGCCGAAAAGATTTGTTCGGTATTCGGTACAAACGCCAAACCTATTTGTCCTGATTTTTCGTCTTTGATTTCCTTGATTTCCCCGTGCTTGTGGATTTCTTCTTGGAATGTAAATTGTGACAGCGATATCACAACAGATAACGATAGTAAACCAATGATTACCATGACTAGTGTTACTCTATACCAAATTGAGAGATTCTCAATTGCTGCATCTAGTTTTCCTGCCAGAGACCTGTCGTCTTTAGACAACGCCATTGAGCGATTTTGTGCGTATTTAATGAGTTGTTACAAATTGTAACATGATACAGTTCTTGCAAAATTGCTTTTATATCTGAGGCTAAATATCAACATGGAATCAGCGCAAACAATAGTACTTGACGCTAACGTAATCATAAAAGAAATTCAAGAAGGAAGAATTCTTCGGCCAATCGCAAAGCGAATGAAAAAATACAAATCAAAACTTGTCCTGCCAGAAATAATTCTAGGCGAGGTAAGCAAGATTACCGGCTCGGATCCAATATCGACGATGGAGCGAGTCTACCAGCATTGCAAGCAGCCGATTATGATAGACAAGACAGACGAAATTCTAACAGAATCGCAGAGAATCAACGAGAAATATTATGAATGCCATAGATCAGACAGTCTTATTTTGGCCACTGCAAAACTAACAGGATCCACTTTGGTCAGCTTTGACAGAGATTTGTTGCAGACAGCAAAGATGGAAGGCGTCCAGGCGTTTTTGCCTAGAAATTACATTAGGTGGGGATAGAAAAAATGAGAGCGTTGGTCTTAGAGCAAAACAACAGAATAATCCAGTTGTATCGGTCCATTTTTGAGCAAAAAAAATATGATGCTGAATTTGTCTGCGACCATGGCCAATGCCTAGACAAGGTAATTGCAAAAAACCAGTACGATATGATAATTCTAGAAAGACCAATTAGAACAGACATTGACACAAATCTAGAAGACGAAATCAGATTGGCAAATCCAGAACAGCGAGTCTTTTTTCTCTCCCCATACATGACTCCACGTGATGAAGAATTCGAAACGGTAAAGGAGACACTAGACCTAATAGACAAGCCATTTGCAATGGTGAATCTGCTGACTCAGCTGGAAATCAAGCCGACATTGGGCAAATAAGATTTTAAGCTAAATTTACTAGCTTGCTGTGATGGGTCTCAAGCGATATTTTGCCAAGCGCGCACTGGTTTTGTTTGGAGTATTAATGGCCACTCTGCTCTTGACGGTTCTGCTTGTTGGCTCCAACATGGACTCCATACTAAAAAAAGGAATTGCAATACAGGTACGCGCAGAAATAGTAGAAAACAAGGAGTTGACGGCAGGCTTTGCGGGAACTGATGAGCTAAACCAGTACATTGATTCCCAGATAGAAAAGCGCACCAAGACATTAGGATTAGATGAGCCGTGGCACTCGCCAAACAGAATAGGCCTTGCAATGTATAAAATTTTGATTTTGGACTTTGGACATTCTGCGTTTCTGACCAGCGATTCTGGCTCGACTAGTGTTGGCGACATTATACTAGAAAAGCTGCCAAGGACAATTCTGCTGTTCACTACGGCCACAGTAATTATTTCAATAATTGGAATTTTGGTAGGAGCTGCCGCTGGAAGCAAGGTTGGCTCTAAAACAGACAAGATAACATCATCGTTTGCCATTATTAGTAGTAGTTTTCCTGTTTGGTGGATTGGATTGCTTATGATCTTTACATTTTCATTTTGGTATGCAATATTTCCTGCAAGAGCAACACCTATCATTCCGCCAACGGATCCTGGGTACGTAGCATCATTATTGCATCACATGACTCTGCCGATAATCACAATTGTTCTAATCGGGTTTGGGACATGGGCGTACTTGGTTAGAAATTTTATGGCAGGAATAATGCAAGAAGACTTTATCTTTGTCAAAAAGACAATTGGGATCAAGCAACGCAAAATAATTTTTGGCAGCGCATTAAAGAACGCCGCACCTCCAATAGTCACTATTCTGGCCCTGAGTCTTTCTGGCTCGCTTGGCGGCGCAATAATCACAGAGGCAGTCTTTGATTGGCCTGGAATGGGTCGACTTTACTTTGAGGCAATCACGCTAATGGACTTGCCCGTAATAATTGGGGCAACATATGTTCTGACTGTGTTCTTTTTGGTAAGCATCTTTGTTTCGGATTTGTTGTATGGGTATTTGGACCCAAGAATTAGGACTGGTTAGATGGACTATAGCGAAATCAGGTCAAGTTTTGCAAAAAGCAAGATAGGTCTAGTCGGCCTAGGCATGCTTGCGTGTTTGATCATAGCATCTGTTGTGACAATAACAGCAATACCTGCTGATACCTACAAACAATGGAACAATCCTGCAAGCTGGACTGAATTCCCAAAGTCTGCCCAGCCTGGCTGGGTAAACTGGCTAGCTGAGAAAAAAATTCCAGAGCACAAAATCCTAGATTCGCCAAATACCACACTACGGCAAGGAGAGACAGAATCGATCATTGTTCAGAGATTTGGTGTTGATTATACATCAGACTATTTTCCAGGTGAATTTTTACTCAATTTCAAATCGGAGTATTCTGGCTCGCCAATTTTGCAAATGAGTGTCATTAGGCCGGACGGAATTACTCTGGAATTGATGTCATCGTCGTTGCCATACTCTGAACATAGAACAGATTACTTTGACAAGATATTTTCAACTAACGATGCCATCAAAAAAAATCTCAGGCTACAATCTGAGCATTTCTCATATCCAATTCAAGAACACGGTGCAAAAGAGATAATCTTTGCAAAAACAAACAAACATGAAACACTAAAAGGAAAATACGAGTTTGTAATTGAGGTGTCTGATGTCGACACGTTTGACTCCAAGCTTGTGCTTGGCGGCAAAGTCTTTGGGCTTGCGGGAACGGATGAGCTAAGACGGGATTTAGCAATAGGGTTGCTCTGGGGAACTCCAGTCGCACTATTCATAGGAATCGTTGTGGCGTTTGGCTCGGTTGTTTCTGGACTCGTTTTTGGGGTTTATGCTGGCTACAAGGGTGGAAAGACGGACGAGTCCATGATGCGATTCAATGATGTAATTTATGCACTTCCCGCCTTGCCGTTTTTGATAATTCTTTCAGTCACAACATCAAACAGCATATTTTTGATGATTGGATTTTTGATGATCTTTGGCTGGGTAGGTGTTGCCAAGGTATCACGAAGTATGGCACTACAAATCAAGACGCGGCAATTTGTGGACGCTGCAAAGACAATGGGTCAAAAGGATTCCAAGATTATTTTCAGGCACATTATCCCGCAGATAATGCCGTATGCACTAGCAAGCATCGCAATTTCGGTTCCTGCCGCAATAACAACAGAGGCAGGCCTTAGCTTTTTGGGCCTAGGAGATCCGACATATCCAACATGGGGCCAAATTCTGCATGATGCCAAATCCCATGGGGCCGCAGCTCGCGGATTGTGGTGGTGGATAGTTCCGCCAGGAGTCATGGTAGCAATAACTGGTCTTGCCTTTGTCTTTATTGGAAATTCACTAGAATCTACAGTAAACCCAAAGCTTAGGCGCTAGTTTGAGAACTTGAAGTCACGAATTATTTTGATGGCGCCATCGTTTAGCTTAATGGTATAAGCTGCCGCATTTGGATCGGTTAGTTGTGCCAGGGATTCGGCAAATGTGGTCTTGTCTTTTCCACGCTCATACATACCTCCAGTTTCTTTTATGCAAAGTGGGAATTTTTTGAGCGATAGTCCATTTTGTAACAAGTGTGCGATGAATTTTTTGTAGTTTTCCGGCTCGTACCAATCAACCTTTTTTTCCTCGCATGCGGCAATCCAAGTATCTATTGAATTCTGATAGATTGCCTTTGTCCTAAGAGCATCCAGAGACATTTAGAAATCGGCGCGCTTCATTTTGGAGCCGCATCTTGGACATGTGGCACCCTTGAATTTGTGGTTGCAAGTAAGGCAGACATATTTTACTCCGCCTCCACCACCTTCGGAGTTGAATCCAAAGAATCCTCCGCCTCCACCTGACGAGTCTCCTCCGTATCCGCGCATCTTGCTCATCTGGCTTCGTCTAATCCAGAGTGGCAAGAGAATAAAGACTGCCAATGCTACTCCTAGGCCAACATATGACGGAAGGCCCATGGCCGTGAACAATAACTGAATTCCTATGCTAAATGCAAGGGAAGCAAATAGGTAAATGAGATATTTCTTGTAAGTGTACAACACAGTAATTGCCTTTAAAAAGGATTTAAAGTTTTGTCAGTTTTTTTGCTCATCAGCTGACTCAAAAATTATCGGAATTTGATTTCCTTGGCTGTCCCACGCAAAAATGTCAGTGTCATTCTCATATGGAGATTGCACTATTATTGACACCAACCCAAAAAAATTATGCAAGTCAGTAACCGATGGCTCCGCAGAGCCGCTTGGATGAGAATGTGCGGTTCCAACATACGACAGATCTAGCGGTAGAAATGATTGTGGAAAGCCAGCAAATGTTTGGTCGCTGTATGAAAATGGAGGAATTGAAAGTCCGTCTATTGTGATTAGGCCCTTTTTGGACTTGCCCTTTAGAATGAGAATCGCCTCATTGGGGTGTTTCATTTTACAATATGATAAGATGCTGTCGTGTGCCTCTTTTTTTAAAAACACTTTGCGCTCTAGTTTGGTACCCATTATTCTACCAGCTCGCCCCTTATTCCGAGTCTTTCTAATGAGGATCTTAGGTCTTGGAATAGTTTTTGTTTTTGGGAGGATTTTTGCTCCAGCTCGGATTGAAGATTTTTTATTTTTGCCTGGGCGTCAGTCGAGTCTGACTTTGATTTTGAAAGTTGCTTTTCAAGTGAGTCCAGTTTTTTGCCATCATATGTAAATGCCTGCTTTTCAATTTCCTGAATTTTGGACTGGGTGTTCTTTTTTTGCCGTATCAGACCATCAAGTTCTGACATTAAATGTGTGATGTGATCCACAGACTTGTCTGTCTCCTTGACAGACACCGTACCAGAGACAATTCCCTTCATGCATGATTCCAAAATAGTCACTATGGATTCTTTGCTTTCGGTTGCAATAACTTGAGAAGGCCTTTCCACTAGTTTTTCCAGTATTAACTTGAGGGACTTGTCAAGGGATGTAACATAGACGTATTTTCCAAGTGGGCGCGAGACCTTGGAGAACTCGTCGTCAATTTGCTTGTCTAGATGCTCTTCTTGTAATTTTATTTGCTTGATTTGGTTTTCCAGCTCTAGAAATTTTGTGTGTTCTGATGAGGTGCGCATATCTTCGATTTGTTTTTGTGTTGACTCGCATAGCTTTTGTGAAGAGTCATCAGATTCGCGCAATTTTGCGATATGATTCTCAATGTCTTTTATTTCTTGTTTGGATGAGTAGATTTTTGACACCAAGTCCCTGATCATGCCAGAGGATGATTCCAATGAGGAATGGTCTCCAAGCATTTTTGTTATTATGACATGATTTTCTGTGATAAATGCCAGATGATCCTTGAGGTCTTGAGCATATTTTTTTGCAAAAACATGGATAACTCGGCTGTGTTTACCCAAGACATCGCCGATTTTTTTTAGAGTGTGTGACGATGCAGCTTCTGTCTTTAGCACATCGTCAAATGTTAAGACCGGTGGAAGCGATTTTGTGGATTCCTTTGATATTACGTCAATTACCTCGGTTTTGGCTCGGACCACGATTACACGCAATATCTTTTCAATGTCATCTACTTTGAGGTCGTCGTTCTTTAGATGGCCAATTATTTTGTAAATAAAGTTGAGTTCGCGCTCTATTTCGGAAAATAATGGCTTTGACTGTGTGATGATTTTTTTGCGCAGTTCCTCCTTTTTTGCAGATAAAATAGAGTCAAGCTCGCCAATTGCCAGATTATCTGTGGCTGGTTCTTGTGTTTCCTGCTTTTTTTTGCCCCAGCCAAAAACCATGATTGCCTTGAATGTGGTTCCAAATGTATATTTGTCGTATCTTAAATTTTAAAGCAGGTTAATTTTTAGTCAAAATGTGGCAGCCAAGATTCTCAGCCAGAACAAAAATGGTACATTTTGTGGCACAGTAAGCCAAAGTGCCACCATTAACACATCAACACCAGCATTGTGGAAAACAGTTGGGAACTATACTGGCCTGCCAGAATGGGTGCTAGATGTCAAGAAAACGGAATCACTATCCAAGATTAAAAATGACTTTGGTGCTGCAAGAGACATAACCTTTGCAGACGGCAGCCACGTAATAGAATACGCTGTAGGCTGGAAGGACAAGGAATATCTATCATATATTGCAACAAGCGGTTTACCACTGGATGGATATCATGCAACAATATCCATTGCACCAAAAGGCAAGTCCACCCAGATAACCTGGACATCGTTTTTGATCAGCCAAAACTCGGATAAAAAACAGTTTTCAGAATTTTTGGACTTTATGGACTCGTTTTATGCCAAATCCCTAGAGCAACTCAAGGCAAAGCTGGAAAAAACAACTTAAGCCGGCACAATGCAGGAGTATCATGAGCGATATCCGTCTTACTTTGATTGGCGTGGCACTTGTTTTTGCGGGGTTTTTAGTTCTTGGGATATTTGGCCAGGATCATTACAATTTTGCAATCCAAGAAAAAGAATTTGGCGATTGTTTTACGTATGAAGATGGGAAGCAAGTAGAGGTAAGTTGTGCAGAACAGATGCAGGATAGAACAGCATTCTTTGGGCTAGTCATTACAATAATTGGTGCCGGAATATTTTTCCTAATCATGGGAATCAGGGGAAAATGGGACCAAGACGTAAAGCCGCAAGACAAGGTCGGGCCAGACTCTAGCTTTCCAAGCTAGGCTGTAATTATTCCGTTTTGGATTAGATATTGAATTCCTTTTACAAAATCACCGTTGCTGATTTTTCCTTCTGACCACCACTTTGCGTTGTTTTTAATCCAGTCTGGGATTTTTTTGGATGGGGTTCCTTTTTCTGTTTGAGGGACCTTGATGATTTTCTCTTTGATCAAATACTGGATTCCTTTTGTAAAATCAGAATCTCCGATTTTGCCTTCTGACCACCATTGCGCGTTGCTTTTTACCCAATCCGGAACAGCAATAGAATCATCAGATATCAATCCCGGAATTTGTTCTAGGAGTACTATTTTCATTCCGCTTGAGCGAACATCTGAGATCAGCGATTCTAACAGTTGGATTTTTTCTTGGTTGACTTCGTTTTTGAATGCGTCTGTCTTTACTGCAAAGTCAGACGATTGTAAAGAGATCACGGCAAATCCATTTTGCTTTATGCTAGTCTGAGTTTTTGTGAGTGCCTTTTGAGGAATTGTGCCTGCAACGAACGGATCATCACTTACCAGATTAACAAAAGACAGCGTGCTTGGGATGTGTTTTAGCTGACCATCCGATAGTTTGTCGCTTTTAATTGATGCACTAAAGTAGGCCATTTTTGCTTCACTTGCTGCATCCACCGTGTCCTTGTTGAATGCATCATGTGGAGGGCTGAAGACGGTTGCAGTCTTGCCAAAGACTCTGATTATCTTTTCGTTTGTTTGCTTGATGCTTGCTGCCTGTCTTTGCTTGTCAAAAGTGGTGTGATCAATGTATTCCCAACCACGGTTTGCTATTTTGATGTTGGATGTTTTGTCTATCTTTTCTTTTAAAAAGTTGACACTATTTGGATCATCCCCGGTAAATTTGCCAATTACTGAGATAGTTAGCGGTGTTTTGTTTTTATCCTAGGTATCGTAGTTCTTCTTTTAGCTGCTCGATTTGCTGTTTTTTTGCCTCCAAATCAACCCTTGTTTTTTGAATTTTTTCCTGCTCATGGTCCAGCCTTTCCTTCATGGCAGTGTATTCGGATTCCAGATTGTTGACGATCAGCCTTGCATCGTTTTGTGATACATATTTTGGATTTACCTTGTTTAGCTCGGTTTTGTCCTTTTTGATGTCTTGGAAGAAACTCATCTCTTCTGCAAATCTTTTTTCATTGTCTAACATTTTTTTAAAATCTTTGATTCGCTCCTGCAATAGAACATTAACAAATTTTTGGTACTGGTGAGTATTACTCACATTGTCCTTGACTTCTTCAATTTTTTCTTGGACTATTTCCTGCTTTGTCTGTGGTTTAGATTTGTTTGAGAAGAAGATTGACCTATCAGTTACATCCATTGCATCGCGCACTTCAATTTTAGAGCCAACACCGGTAATGTGCGACCATTCGTCTGCGGCATCCTCATTTTGATTATAATGCTTCTTTAGTTCTTCCTCTTCCTTTGAAATCCTATTGATGTGCTTGACCAACAGTATGAGTTTGGTTTTGCCAATATGACACCTTTGGTGGTCGAATCAAACAAACAATTTTTTGAATTTATGATATTATGTTCTAGCGCTTTCGCTTTGCTAGCCAAGAAACCACAATTTGCTGGGCTAGCTTTTCTGGGTCTTCCTCTCTATACATTGAGATTCTCTCCAGTCTTTTTGCATATGTCTTGGGTAGTGTGACAGGCACCGTCTGTCGGACTGCAAGTAATCGTGCCTGTCGCAGTAAAGTAGTATGGTTTGCTCTTGGGTGCCTAGATAATGCCCGGAGGTAAGACTTTTGCATCCTAGCATCAAGCCTGGAGATTCTATGAGCTATTTTGATTGATTTTTTGACATTTGGGACTAGCTGGTGTAATTGTATTGCAGTGCCACTGGTAATTGTTCCTGGAACCAGACTCTTAAGCTGCCCTGGAAGTGCTGCAAAGCCGACATATTTTTTGAATGTTTTTCGTGAAATGCCTAGTGAGCTTGCACCCTTGGATACACCCATCTTTTCTGCCAAAAAGCTGCAAGAGTGAGCCATGTCTTTAGGATTCATGCTTTTTCTGTGCAGGTTTTCAATGACAGATGCGGCTTTTGCATTTTCTAGATCATAGCCCTTGGTTAAAACTAGAACTGGGATCTTTTTTGCACGCAGTCGTTTAAGGGCTGCCAGTCTTCTTTGGCCAGACATTAGTAAGAATTGTCCACGTCCATCCTTTTGGACCATTGGTGGATTTTGCAGGCCTTCATTTTTGATTGATTTTGCCAATTCTGTGATTCCTTCTCTGTCAAGGGATCTTGCTTGCGCTTCGTCCCAGACGCGGATCTTTTTGATTGGAATAACTTTTACTCTATAGTGGATTTTTTGGCGGTATCTTGCTGACATCAGTCGGTGTTATGATGGAAAAGAAGCTAGTAAAGAGGTGGGTTAAATTGAATTTGCCTTTGTGTGTGAATTTTTCCTCTGAATTTGAGAAAATAAAAAAAGCGCCGGGTAAGGGATTCGAACCCCTGAGTGCGAATGCACAACCGCTATCCTGTGAGATTGATCTCGAGGCGGTCGCCGTACCGCTTGGCTAACCCGGCACTATACTCCACAAACAAAATCGTCCCTAATATAGCAAATCACACAATACAAAAACAGGTAAAAACAAAACCATACCAATGGGCTTGGACCTAAAGGGATTAATCACTAAAGAAAAAACTACACTAGAGTCATTTGCATCCAAAGTAATTGCAGTTGATGCATACAATACTATCTATCAATTCCTCTCAATAATTCGCGGACCAGACGGAATGTTGCTTTCTGATTCACAGGGCCGAGTAACAAGCCACCTGAGCGGATTATTCTATAGAAGCATCAACTTTCTGTCATTGGGAATAAAACCAGTCTTTGTATTTGATGGCAAGTCTCCTTCCTTGAAGGCAGCAGAAATAGAGCGAAGAAAGCAGATCAAAAAAGAGGCCACAATAAAATACGAAAAAGCCCTTGCCGAAGGAAACATGGAAGACGTTCGAAAATATGCCCAGCAGACCACGTCCATGCAGGACGGCATGGTGGAAGATGCAAAGCACTTGCTTGAATTATTTGGCATTCCCTCAATTCAAGCACCGGCTGAAGGCGAGGCAACGGCAGCTCATCTGACCAAAACTGGTTTGGCGTATGCCTCTGCAAGCCAGGACTATGATTCCATATTGTTTGGGGCAAAAAAGCTGATCCGCAATTTCACAAATTCTGGCAGAAGAAAACTTCCAAACAGAAACACCTACATCGAAATAGAACCCGAAATAATTGATACCTCTCGAGTCTTGTCTGATCTTGGAGTTACCGCAGAACAGTTAGTTGATATTGGAATTTTGATTGGCACGGACTTTAATCCAGACGGATTTGAGAGAATCGGCCCAAAGACTGCACTAAAGATGATCAAAGAAAACGGCAGTCTGGAAGAAATAGAACAAATACAAGAAAAGCTCCAAACAATTCCATATCATGAAATACGCAAGATCTTTTTGGAACCCAAAGTGTCCGATGTGTCTGAAATAAAATTTGGTGAGCCAAACTATTCTGGCATCATTAGTTATTTGTCAGGCGAGAGGAGTTTTTCTCGCGACAGAGTAGAGGCATCGCTGAATCGACTGCAAAAAAGCACCATTAAGCGCAGCCACACCCTGGAACAGTGGTTCGGCTAGTCACTTGAATTTGTCCAAGATTTTGTAAATGTCTTTTGTTATCATCTCAGAGTGATTTGCTTCCTTGTCTGCAGAAACCAGTATTACATATTTTTCCTTGAACGGAATTGATATTCTTGCTACTTTTTCATGCAAAGTAAGGCTAAAGATTGTCTTGCCAAAGCTTTTCTCATGTATTCTTCGATTGAAAAATCGCACGGTTGCCTGAATTAATGCAGCTTGGCCTCCCATGCGAGTGGTAAGGCTAGTCTCGTCATTTCTGTGCTCTGAGCACAGGATTTCTCCGCTCTCTGAGCACATTGATGCGGATCGTATGGCAGAATTAGAGCCTATGACTTTTCTGCAGAGTTGTTCTGCTTCTGACTCAAGCATTACTTCTTCTTTTCCCCACATGATTATACACTACAAAATTAGTTAGATAATCTTCTAGTTGTGCAGAAATGACAAGCTCAGTATTGGTATAATTGATAAGTAATATTTTTTAATGATATCAAAAAAATCCAAAACATGAAGGCACTAATCGCAGTGGCAACGGTTGCTGTACTATTAGCATCAATTACACTGGCAGGCGACGCTTTTGCTCAAAAATCAGGCAAGCAAGAAGTCCAGGATATAATGACTGCATACAAAAAGGCAATACACAAGGCCCAGGCTGACTTTACTACAACAGTCAAAAAGGCAAACGAAGACGCACGTGCAGCAATAGCAAAAGGCATACCAATTGACCAGATAAACGCAGAGTCCAAGGCTACAATAGCCAAGGCGCGAGCAGACCTCAAGGCAGCAAAAGACACGGCCCAAAAAGAGACAAAGGAAAACCTATCAAAACTAAAGGCAGCAATCAAGCCTTAGTTCATTATTTTCTTGCTTCACAGATTACGCATTTTAAGCCCCGCGTGAGTCGTCCGCACCTTGTGCAATGTAAAGAGAACTTTTCGTATTTGCCGACCTTGCTGGACTTGTAGTACGCAAATAGCACCACCATGAAAATACTGCCCATTATCAAAAAGGGCACCAAGTCCGGAGATGCACCTATTTTGTAGTGTACGTCATGGAGGGATCTTGTGGCGGCAAGCGCATGCATTGGAACAAAAAAAGCCAAACCAAGCACAAAACCGATCGCAGATTTTGCAGGATTTAGCCTCATGGTGAGATAGTAGTACGCATAAATTTTAACAACTTGTTTGTTTGAAAAAGACAAGCGGGTTTTATTGAATTTGTTTTTTTAGCTCATCAAAGGCGGCCTGGATTTCAGATACTGCCGCACCGTCTTCAAGTGTGCTAATGTCGCCTGTTTTTTCATTTGATGCTATTGCCTTGAGTAGCCTTCGCATTATTTTTCCGCTTCTAGTCTTTGGTAGTTTTGATACAAAATAGAGTGATTGCGGTGTTGCAATTGCTCCAATGTCTTTTCGAACAACATCAATTACCTGTGTTTTTAGGGAATCTGATACCATTACGCCCTCCTTTGGAACCAAGAAAGCAATTATTACTTCGCCCTTGAGATCATCTGGAATTCCACATACTGCTGCTTCCGATATTGAACTATGTGATACCAGGCTTGATTCAAGTTCAGCAGTTCCTATCCTGTGTCCTGCTATCTTTAGGACATCATCCGCTCTGCCCAAGAGCCAAAAGTATCCGTCCTTGTCACATATTGCGTAATCTCCTGTATAGTAAATGTCTGGGTATTTTGACCAATAGACTGTCTTGTACTTTTCATCATCTCCCCACAGTGTTGTGAGCATTCCAGGCCACGGCTTTCTAATCACCAAATAGCCCTTGGTGTCTGGAGGGAGCGGTTTTCCGGACTCGTCCAGTATTGCCAAATCTGTGCCTGGAATGGCAAATGCCCCAGAGCCTGGCTTTAATGGAATTGTCTCTAGGCCTGGAAGCGGCGATATCATCATGGCGCCAGTTTCTGTCTGCCACCAGGTATCAATAATTGGGCACTTTGATTTTCCAATTGTGTTATAGTACCATTTCCAGACCTCTGGGTTTATTGGCTCGCCAACCGTTCCCAATAGTCTAAGGCTGGACAAATCATACGAGTTTGGAATGGAATCGCCAAACTTCATGAACATTCGCAGTGCAGTGGGCGTTGTGTAGAATATGGTAATCTTGTATCGCTGTATAATATCCCACATTCTTGCAGGACTTGGATAATCAGGTGCTCCTTCATACATTACCTGGGTTGCGCCGCAAATCAGCGGGCCGTATGCAACGTAGCTGTGGCCTGTGACCCAACCAATGTCCGCAGTGCAAAAATACACATCAGAGTCTTTTATGTCAAATGCCCACCTAAATGTGGAAGAAACATGTGTCAGATATCCGCCGGTATCGTGTAGCACTCCTTTTGGTTTTCCAGTTGTTCCCGAAGTATACAGGATGTATAGGGGATGAGTTCCGTCCAGTTTTTCTGGCGGGCAAACATTGGAATTTTTTTGCAATATACTATTCCATGGAATGTCTCTTTTGCCCATTGAAATTGGGTTTTTTGTTCTGGTAAGAACAATTACGCTTTTGACAAAATCCAGATCGGAGATTGCAGCATCAATTACTTCTTTTAGCTTGACGACGTTTCCTCTTCTGTATCCGCCATCTGCAGTAATGACTATTTTTGATTGCGAATCAACTACCCTGTCTTTGATGGATTGAGCTGAAAATCCTGAAAATATCACAGTGTGTATTGCGCCAATTCTTGCACACGCCAATATTGATATGATTAGCTCCGGCACCATCGGAAGATAGATTGTGACTCGGTCTCCTTTTTGGACTCCGAGTGATTTTAGCCCGTTTGCCAGTCTTTGGACAGAATCTAATAGTTCGCCATATGTTACTGACCGGCGTTCCTCGTTTTCGCCCTCCCAGAATATTGCTGTCTTGTCCTGTCTTTGTATATCCAGAGCATTGTATGATGCGTTGATTTTTCCGCCGACAAACCATTTTGCAAATGGTGGATTCCATCGTAGTGCCGTATGCCACGGCTCAAACCAGTGGAGTTTTTTTGCCTGGGACTCCCAGAATTTAACAAAATCAGCAGATGCTTCCCGGCGGGTCTGCGTGTCATTGTGTCCTAGACCAACAAGATAATCCACGAAATAAAATCGAGCCTAGTTATTTCTAAATTTTTATTGTTTAAAAGCCAAAAATCTCCAAAAACCACAACTGGTCAGAACTGGGTCGGTTTTTTGGAGCGATGCGTAAAATCACACCATAACTGGTCAGGCAATGCAATTCAAGGATTTAATCCAGGAATCAGGCAAAGATGATTCAAGATTAACTCAAAAAGAAAATCGAGAATAAATGTAGAAAAAAGGGATGTTAGTGCCCCTTACTGTGCTTCCATGCCTGCAAACCAATCTGATCTCTCAGTTTGTTTAACAGTATTCGTCGGTGGCTGAGGCAGATTTGCGCTGACTACCTCTTCTCTATTTTCGGCCGGAGAAGGTGCAGTGTTTGCAAATATTGGCTGAGCCGAATTTGCGTGTTCTGAAGATTTTTCAGGTGAATAGGAAGGTGCACTCGGAGTCTGCTCGACTGTCTGTCCGTTGTTTGTCACAAGATATGATACTGCAGATGTCTGGATTTGCGCTTGCTGGTTCACGTCGCTGCGAACACCATCCAAGGATAGATCCGACATTCTTCGCTGAATGTTTAGGATTTCCGCCTTTTCATGGTCGATGTGTTCCATTATTTCGCCTGTGTGTGTCTTGATTAGATCATATTTTGCTTCAGAGATTTCGTTGCTCTTGAATTGGACTTTGGCATCAAACAACAATGTCTTTACAGTCTTTAGCTGTGCACCTAGCTCTTCGAGACGTGAGCCTAGCGCTGATGAAATCTGCTTTTCAGCTTCTTCCAGCGATATCAGTTTGGACTTGTACTTTTCGTGTATGATTTCTGCGTCTTCCTTCATTTCGTCGTTTTCAGAGACAATGTCAATTAGCGCCTTTAGACGTCGAATTGTCAGTCCCTTTTCTCTGAGGAATCGTTGTGCGTCGAGTCTCCATTTCGGTATGTAGATTACGACATCGCCCTGAACAACTAGTTGTTCAAATGGAACCTGTGTTAGTCCTTGCAGACCACAGTCAACTCCCACAGTCTGTATGGAGCCATCAATATCGGTTATAGTACCGATGACTTTGCCCATTTGGGTGCCATACATGTCTTTGACTTGCTTGCCAATAATCTCCACTTCGTCCTTGTTCATTGGCTAAAACTTGAGTGTTCTATATAACCGGCAAAATGTAAACAAGTGTTCTATTTTTGGTAAGAAGAAATTAACCAAGTGATTCTCCCAGTCGCAATTTTAAAATTTGAACGCTTTTGGAACCATTCCATGATAGACAAAGGTGGCTTGGACCAGGTTCTGAATTTCGTGGCCCAGCGATGGCTAGAGTTGTCACGGGACCCAAAAAACAGAGTCTTTGCTAATTTGCCGTCTGACTTTTGGATGAACTCGGTTGGTGGCAAAGCAGGTGAACGAGGCCACTGGATGACGATGTTGCTTTATACCGAAAATGAGGCCGACGCAGCTGCACTAAAAGAAGTATTACTACGATGGCAGTCAAAGGGATCTACGCCAAAGACAGATCTCATACAGATAAAGCGAAAATAGTTTAATTAGATTTGTCCAGTCTGAAATTTGTTGAGCGAGTTTACTGGTCCAGAAAAAGAACAGCTGAAAAATCATTTCTCAAATTCTGATGACTCTGTGTTTGCCATAATAACACCGCGACAGGTAGACCGCGGAGCCCTGATGTCTCGATATTCGAGAACCGATAAAAGTATGCGAAGAATTTTTCTGGACGAGTTTTTGGCAAACGAAAATCGTGGGGAGGAATTTTACAACAAGGTCTTAATCGAATATGGTGATGATTCCGTTGCAGAACTTGGAATTGCGCAAGTAGCAATTGAGGGAATATCCAACATTGCTGTCAAAAAAATTGAAGACCGCAGAATTGGCTTGTCATATTTGGAAAAATCATCGCGATATGTTTCTTGGGACAAAAAAGTAAACGGAGAATTCAAGTTTTTGCGAGAAAAAAAAATTATGGAATCAAAATTTGCGGACTCGTACATTCAGGCCTGCAACTTGGATTTTGAGGTTTATTCCAAAAACATAGATCCAATGCTGAAATTTGTGCGAGAAAAAGAGCCAATTGAAAAGCTGAAATTCAAAGATTCTGAATCTGGAGGAGAAATAGAATTCTCCAAGATAAAATCAGAATCCGACATCAAATCTGCCACATTCATCTATAATGCTAGTACAAAGGCAAAGGCGCTGGACATTTTGCGAGGCTTGCTTCCAGCATCTACTCTGACCAATGTTGGCGTGTCTGGGAACGGGCGCGCCTTTGAGTATCTGCTGACCATTCTATTAGGCTCTGAGCTAGAAGAAGAGCGAGAAATTGCGCACAAAATCAAGCACGAACTAGACAGTACCATCAAGTCCTTTGTTAGGCGTTCCACCGACAAATATGGGATTGCAATGCAGAACTATCTCAAGTCACTGCAGAAAAAATCCCAGATATTATCAAAACAACAAAAAATAAAACCAAAACATCGAGGACCACTAGTCAGACTAGTCGATTATGAATCAGAGGGAATAGCACAAGACAAGATAATTTCCGCAATAATGTACGAATCACAGACAATACCATATGGCGAGATTTTAGGTATAGTCAAAAAAATGAGTAAAAGTGCAAAAGCAAAAGTCATTTCCGATTTTGCAAAGATGCGCACAAATAGGCGACAGCGACCGCCACGCGCATTTGAGATGACAAACTATACCTTTGATATTATTGGCAATTTTGGAATGTTTCGTGATTTGCACCGACATAGAATACTGACACTAGAGCGACAATTACTAACAACAGATCATGGATACAGCACTCCAAAAGAAATAGTCGAGCTTGGAATAAAATCAGAATATGATTCCTGCATGAAGAATACGAAAAAAGTGTTTGATTCCATGAGAAATAAAATGCCGCAAGAATCCCAGTATGTAGTCAATTTTGCATACAACTATCCGTTCTTTATGAACATGAACCTGCGAGAGGTAGTGCATCTAATTGAGCTGCGAACAATTCCACAAGGCCACATTGACTATAGACAAGTAGCACAGAAAATGTTCTTGGAAATTCAGAAAAAGCAGCCAAACATATCCAAGATAATCAAGTTTGCAGATCTCAAATCGTACGAACTGGAACGATTCGAGTCTGAAAAAAGAATAGAAGAAAAACGAAAATCCAATTAGGAACAATCCTATAATATTGCAAATATCATTTTGTATCCATGGAAAAAATAGAAAAATCAGATTCCCAGTGGAAAAGTGAGCTATCCAATGATGAATTTGACGTCTGTAGAATGAAGGCAACAGAGCCCCCATTTACTGGAAAATACACATACTGCAAGGACGACGGAATTTATCGCTGCACCTGTTGTGGAAATGAATTGTTCAGCTCAAAGACAAAATATGATTCTGGCTCTGGCTGGCCAAGCTTTTGGGAGCCTATCAAAGAGAGCAGTGTCAAGTATGAGCGAGATTCCAGTTATGGAATGACGCGAGTAGAGGTAATGTGTGCAAAGTGTGATGCGCATCTGGGTCATGTCTTCGAAGACGGTCCAAAACCAACAGGAAATAGATTTTGTATCAATTCTGTGTCGCTCAAGCTGGAAAAATCCTAGTCTAACCATTATAAATCAGGGTCGGGCCAAGTCTGGAGTAGAAAATGAGAATCATAGTTTGTGGATTTGGAACGGTTGCGCAAAGCCTGGCAAAATTATTGGTATCACGCTCCGAGGATTTGTACGCAAAATACGGGATAATGCCAAGAATTGTTGGTGCATTTGACACTCATGGTGGCGCAGTAGACCAATCTGGCTTGGACTTGAATAGACTAGTTGAGGTCAAAAAGAAATATGGCTCTATTAAAAATTACGATAAATCAAAAAAGAAATGGACTGGCCTAGATATAATAAAAAACATTGATGCGGATGTTCTCATAGAGACTACTGCAAGCAATTATCGTGACGCAGAGCCTGGCATGTCGCATATTACAACTGCAATGAAGCTTGGAATGCACGTCATATCTGTAAACAAGGGGCCTCTTGCAATTGCGTTTCCTTCACTGATGGAGCTTGCCCTGTATAACCAGGTCCAGTTTAGGTTTTCAGGAACAGTGGGTGGTGGAACTCCTATTCTAAATTATGCCAAGAATAGCCTACAGGGCGAGCAAATCACATCGTTTGCCGGGATACTAAATGGTACTACAAATTACATTCTAACTAATATGGCTCATGGGATGAGCTTTGCGCAGGCACTCAAAGATGCAAAATCTCGCGGATATGTAGAAGCAGACGAATCACTAGACCTAGATGGATTTGATGCAGCTGCCAAGCTAGTCATTTTGGCAAACTGGATTATGGGAATGAAGGTTACAATGCCAGACATTAAGCGAATTGGAATACGCAAGGTAACACTAGATGACGTCAAAAAGGCGGCAAAAAAGAAAATGGCAATCAAATTGATAGCATCTTGCAATAAAGACTTGGAAGTATCACCAAAAGAGATTCCAATTGACGATCCTTTGTGTGTCAATGGGACTTTGAACGCAATATCGTTTACATCAGAGCATTCTGGCACTCAGACCATTATAGGAAAGGGTGCAGGCGGAACGGAGACTGCCAGTGCCATTTTGCGAGACTTGCTGGATATTAGAAGGGAAATTTTGCGGGCTTGAAGTCAAATCTAATATCAAAGACAGAGACTGCCGAAGTGTTATCGCAAATATCTAGTCAATGGAAAGTGGAGTTGCCAAAAATAAAAAATCTCAAAATTTACGAATTTGAGGAAGGGCAAATCATAGTTGGTGAAGGCCTGACTGCAATCAAAATAGGTGAGAATTACCTGCCGTTTTTATCAGATGCTGTAACACTTGCAAAGTTTCCAAGTGTAATGGTGGATATTGGGGCTGTGAAATTCATGTGCAATGGCGCAAATGTCATGCGTCCTGGAATTCGAAGTTTTGGAGAATTTGAGAAAGGCCAGATCGTGTGCATTATTGAAGAGTCGCAGAAAAAATCACTCGCAGTGGGTCGTGCGTTGGTCTCAAGCAAGGAAGTGGCAGAGATGAGCAAGGGAATTGTGGTGGAAAATCTGCATTATATTTCTGATAAATATTGGGAAGCTAAAAAATCAACCAAAGATTAGATTATTTGTAAACGTTACGTCTGTGAGAGACTTCGATTATTATTATCACCAGTGTCTTTTTTTGTATGTCAAGTAGAATTCTATAATCGCCAACACGTAGTTTGTAGAGTTCAAGGCCTACCAGTTTTGTTACGTATTGGAATGGATCTTGTGCCACTTCCTGTAGTTTTTTGTTTATTCGCCTTGCAGTTTGCTTGTCTATTTTTGCTAGTTGATGTTTTGCGGCATCAGTAATTTGTAGATTATAGACCAAGTTCTTTTGCTACTTTTGCTAACGAGTAAACTCTACCTTTCTCAATATCATCTAGGGATTTTCTGATATTTTTTATGGTTTGAGGATCTAGTTCTTCGTCTTGTGAGGTAACAAGTCTTTCAATTACATCATTGTATGATTCTCTTTTGTGGAGTTTTAGATGTTCGAGTTTTGTTTTTGTCTTTTCATCAATCTTTATTGTAGTACTCATTGGTATACTATAGTTTACTTAGGTATATAACACTGCATATTTCAGATTAAAAGAAAATCACTAGATAATCAAATATTTGGAGGAAAATGGGTATAAACCATACCAAGATTTCACTGGAATGATGTTATCTTTTTTAATATCACGACATGTGTGGCAAAAATCGACTAAATGTTGAAAGTTGCCAATATGCAAATACTCCAAATGTAATTAACATTGCAAATATGTAAGCAACAATACCTGTGAATGCTTTTTCTTTTTTAGCATCAGAATTAATTCTATGTTTAAACATGATCATAAGAAACCAGAATACAACTATAGATACACCGTGATTGCAAGCGAATAATCTAAAGGATTTTTCATTATGTACGTGAAACCTTCTACACATGGAATGACTATCAAAAGTAGTAGTTCTATCGCTTCAAATAATTCAAAGGCTTCTCCTTTTGATTTATTTCTAAATGCAAACAATAAACCTCCTTAAACTGCTAGAATTCCTGTTATCGCAATGTGTTTTAATTCAGATTTAAATTTACCATAAAATTGCGCCATGTGGTATAATGGATTATAATGAATCACCAATGGTATGCTAATGATTGTTGCAATTATTGCAATCAAATATCCCTTCTGTTTTTTGTTCAACAAATACTCACATCGTTGGCATAACCTTAAACTCTTTCCAACAAATCCTAATCCACATCATAATCTAGTTACTAACGAAAACTATCCTAAAATTACGAAGGAGGGGGGCATTGCCTTTTTACAGTTTTTCTGTAAACTCTTTTGTGCCCTGCTTGGTCATTACCAGGACATCAATTCCGTCGCCAGAAAATGAATCCCTCATTGTTGCTGCCTTGACAGACTTGATTGCAAGCTCTGTTGCCTCTTTTTCAGTCAAGTTCGGCTTGAATTGGTGGTCCAAAACACCCAGTGCCATTTCTGCACCTGTTCCAACTGCTGCATAATCATCTGGAAGGACAGAGCCTAATGGATCTAGTGTGAATATTGATGGTTTTCCAACCACTCCGCCCACTATAACCTGAGTCAATAATGGGAAGAATCGTCTCTCATACATCATGTTAGACATCATTTTTGCTATGGAATTCTGCGGAACGTCCCGCTTTAACTCCATTTTGCGTATCTTGGCTAGCGCCTTTATCTGCAAGACCAAAATCTGCATGTCTGCAACTAGGCCTGCAACGCTTGTGCCCACCTTGTCAGTTAGGGTGTATGTCTTTTTGGTGTTCTTTGATACCAGGAAATTGCCATACGCGATTCTTTTTTCGCTTGCAAAAACTACGCCGCCATCAAAAGTGATTCCGACTGCGGTCGCACCTGGCATGTACATTGACATGTTTTAGCTTGATTCTGATGCACTTTAAAGTCTTTTCTGGGCCGTATAGGCTCAGAACTTATCCAGAACATGGCACATACATTTTGTTGTCTTTTTGAGCAGATCGATTCTTGCAAATTCGTTTGGCGAGTGAATCCTTGCAAACATGTATGTCGATCCAATTGAAATGCATGGGGCTTTGAGAACACTGGCAAAAGAGTGCATTGGTCCTGTTCCCGCATTGGATACATTGATGATATAGCTGCCAAAGGATTCCTTTGCTGCCTGCTTTACTATACCAACAAACGGGCTGGACGGATCCGTCCTTGATGCTGCCTCGCCGTGAAATATTTTGATGGAAATGTCGGAGAATCCGTGCTTTTTTAGATGTGCCTTTAGTCGGGCTATTTGCTTTTTTGGGTCCATCTTTGGTACAAGCCTGAAATCAATTTTGACAGTAGCAGAAGACGGCAGTACAGTTTTTGCTCCTTGTAAGGTATAGCCGGAAATCATGCCGGCAATATTACATGTTGGATCTCCAGCTAACGCCTTTTTGACATCTAGGCCTTTCATGTTATTTACAAATTGTACAATTCCATATTCCGACTTGAATCCAGACTCGTCAAACGGCTCGCCGGATAACAGTTTCAAGTCTTCTTTGTTAAATGGTGTGACTTCACGGTACCAGTCTTTGATGAGAATTTTTCCAGAGGAATCGCGCAGTGTCTTTAGTGCATCAATTAATCGCCATGCAGGATTTTTGATTATTACCGCAAGACTAGAGTGGGCATCGCGAATGGATTCTTTAGCAGTCAGCTCCACGTACAGAAGTCCTTTCATGCCAAGGCCGATTATTGGCCTGGATTTTGCATCAACATAACCAAACTCCCAGATTACGCCATCGCATGCAAATTTTTTGCGATATTTTTTGAGATATTGTTCCACATGTGCGCTGCCAATTTCTTCTTCTCCCTCTATTACGAATTTTATTGTGCAGGGCACGTCGCCAGTTTCTTGCAAGAATGCTTCCACTGCCTTGATTCTGGTGATCAGTTCACCCTTGTCGTCTGCAGAACCACGTCCAAAAATCTTGTTGCCTTTTACAATACCACTAAACGGAGGATCATCCCACAGCTCAAACGGCTCTGCAGGCTGGACGTCATAATGATTGTAAAACAGAATTGTCTTGTTTGGATTTTTCTTTGATTTTATCTCGCCATAGACTAGTGGTGCTACTCCCTTTAGCCTCAGAATTTCTGATTTTATTCCAGATTTTTTGAGCATTTTTGCAACCAATTTTGCGCATTGCTCAATTCCCTCGTTTTTTGCGGAAACGCTTGGCTGTCGTATTAGAGTCTGCAAATCAGATACCAGGCCTGGCATGTTCCTATCCACATGTGCAAGAATTTTTTTCATCTAATCACTTTGTCAAATGGCTTCATTGCACTTGGAATGTTATCAACCAGATCAGTTGCAACAATGTGGAATCCATGATTTTTCTGTGCCAGCTTGCCCGCAATACCATTGACAAATGAAGCTGCAGATGCAGATTCCAGAGAATTTCGATTCTTCGATAACATGGCAGCAACCAAACCAGACAATACATCGCCTGTTCCGCCTACTGTCATCGATGGTAGATTCTTTGGATTTAGGTATGTATTCTTGCCATCAGATATGACATCAATTGGCCCTTTGAGAAGTATTGTAACAGAATGCTCGCGGGCATATTTTTCTACCAGCGTTACCCTTTCCTTGATTTTATTTGACGGTAGAACCCCAAAGAGTCTTTGGAATTCACCCGCATGTGGAGTCAATACAATGTTTTGCGGCAAAATCGGCAAAATGGAGCTAATCAGTGCGCTAGCATCAAGCGATAATCGAACATCTTGCGCGGATAATTCTCGTATTAATGCTTTGAGGCCTTCTTCGTCTGCTACTGCAAGGCCCATGCCAATTGTTGCAGAGTCCAGTCCAGACTGGACTTGGCCTAGAAGCTTGTTTGCAGAGCCGCGCGTAAGCTTGGCGTCAACCATCGGAATTACTATTAGGTTTGGAGAGATTGCCCTTGTTGCAGAGGCGTTAATCTTTGGAACTGCAGTATACACAAGATCAGTTCCCGCTCGAAGTGCGGCAAGCGATGCCAGAATTGGTGCGCCATGATACATGTAGCTGCCACCGACCACTAGTACCTTGCCGTTTTGTCCCTTACGAGAGTCCACCCTGCGCCCTGAAATGAATTTCTTTACTAGAATGGGCGTGAGTTTTTGGGCCACCAGTCTTCTAGAGAGGGTTTGGATAAATTTTCTTCGATTATTACGGCTTTTCGTTTTTTATCATTTCGCGGATGGTTTCTAGCACTTCTTTTGATTTTTGCTCTACTTGTTGTGCAAGCCAGTCGCGCTCTAGTCGTAGCTGCTCTTCTGAACTTTGCAGTTTTAGCATGGTTTCCTGGAGTTTTTTGTTTAGCTCATCTGATCTTGCCTTTTCTTCTGTTATGGTTTGGTTTGCGTTTTCTAGTTGCACTATTTTGGAATTGAGTTCTGCGTTTAGTCTTTGTAAAACAGACTCCTTCCACTTGTCTTCCTGCTCTATTTTCTCAAATTCCCGAATTTTGTCATTGAGTAAACTTGACAAGTCTTCTAGCATTCTCTCTCGATGAATTGATTTTAGCTTGCGCATGTCATCTGCAAAGCCGAGTTTTGCAATGTCTTGCTTTGTGATGTGGTTTTCTGGATGAATCAGGCCAAAATTCTCAACACTTTTTTTGGCCTCATCCAGCTGCATTTTCTTTTCAGACTTTTTGTGTGCAGATAGCAATTCGGATCCAGTTTGTCTGAACCTAAAAAAGACTATTAGATTGTGTCTGTTTTATACAAACGAACAGCGCACTAGGCTAGTTCTGGTGCTTCTTCTGCCTGCTCTTTTGCTTCCTTTTTGGCCTTTCGGTCATAGAACGCCTTTCTTGCAAAGGCAATGTATGTGGTGTGTCCTATACCATAAAATGAGTGTCGGGTTTTTCCTTCCCTTGCCTCTATTGTTCGCAAAATGTGCTCAGAGCATTCTATGTCGGTAAACTCGTTTTCAATTAGGGATGCTGTAAGCTTTTCCAGCTGGTTCATCGTAGGACAAATTGCAACAAATGCCCCAGAGCCCTTGAGCATCTTTCGTACCTGCGGAACTACGGTCCATGGGTCCCCCAAGTCCACTACTGCCATGTCCATATCAGATAGTGGCATTTTCTTGGCAGTCTTGAGGTCTTGCTCGTGCATTGTGACGTATTTTATCATGCCTGCACGCGTGATGTTCTTTTTTGCAATCTCCATAAAGTCAGGCGCTACATCAAATGTGTAGACGTGTCCCCTGGGCTTGACAATGCTTGCCAGAAAGGTAGTCAGCGCACCACTACCAGTTCCAATCTCTAGTATTTTTTGCCCCGATTGCACGCCGGAACGGGCTGCAATATATCCCAAGTCTTTAGGATAAACGATTTGCGTGCCATGTTGGCTTCTCATTACAAAGTCGTGAACTGTCGGCTTTATCAGATACACATACTTGTCCTTGTTTGTTCTCAGTCTGCTGCCAAACTCTTTTCCTATTGCATCCTTGTGTTTTATTACTCCGACATGTGTGTGCAACGACTGCTTTCTGTCTATTTTTTGCAGCCATTTTTTAGAATCATTATAGAAAAACAAAACGTATGCATTGTTTTTTATCTTCATAATCTGGCACTTGGCGGTTCGAATAATAAGCTATCTAGAAGGTCTTTGCCTTTTGGATCTTGCGCAATGCTTCCAAATAGTCACGAATTTGCGCATGAGTTGGATTCAGGTCCATTAGGTTTTGCACATTTACGTTAAGCTTGGCAAGCTCTTCGTAGATGTTCTTGTCCTCTATTGTGTCAACCAGTGCTTGTAGTGAAAACGGTTTTTGTAGTAATTCTACGATTTGTTTGAGATTTTTTATGGAATCAACTAGTGTTTCCTGCACATATGCAGACGCAAATATTATCCTCTGTGATGGGTTTAGGCCCAAGATTTCTTTTGCAGTTTGCAGGCCGTTTAATTTTGGCATGGAATAATCCAGTACCACAGCATCAAATGGATTATCATGGTTTTGTGCTAGATTTTTTGAATATTCCAAGACGCATGATTCGCCGTCCAGTGTTGTTGTGACCTGGTGGCCCTTGTCTTCTAAAATGGTGCGGTATTGCGACAGTAGGTCCGGCTCGTCATCCGCAATTAATATTTTCATTGTTTAATATCAAAATCCGACAAATATAGCATTTATTGTGTTATTGTTACTGCCTGCTTGTACACATTATTTATGGTGTCAATTACACTGTCGATTTCATACGGCTTGTAGATTACAGCGGAGGCATTGAGTGACTTTAGCTTCTTTTCAGTATCTGCTGTCAGATCTGCAGTAACCATGATTACCTTGGCATCTGGGTTGATTGCTCTGATGTTTGCCAGGCCGAAAAATCCATCATATTCAGGCATCATCACATCAAGTAAGGCAATGTCTGGCTTAAATCTCTTGTACAATTCCACTGCAGTTTTTCCATTATAGCCACGGCCGACTACAGAGATATCTTTGATTTCCAAATACTCGCAGAATACTTCTACTGTGTCTACGTCATCATCAATTACTATTACTTTGACCATTTTTACCACCATTGTCCCAGCATTTTTGGTGGTACCATTTAGTGTCATACAGCACTGCGCCTTCTGTTATCTCTACTAAATTTCCACAAATGGCACATTTGCTTTCTAAATTGGTACCATACACTTGAGCCATATTACAACGAGTTTTGCTAGAAAACGATATTATTTCCTAGTTTGTTCAAAACAAACACCACAATTACATTCTTTGAGGCGTGTCTATTCCAATTAGGTTCAGGGCTTTTTGTAGGCAGCTCTGAAATGCATACACTAGGCAGATTCTTGCATTAAGCAGGTCTGGCTCTGCATCCAATACCCGTACATGTTCATAAAATCCATTAAACGACACTGCAAGTGAATAGCAATATTTTGCAATTACCTTTGGAGACAGATTATTTGCGGCATCTTGGACTGCTAGGTCCAGCTTGCCAATTGTTTTTACCAGTGCTGACTCGTACTGGTCTTGGAGCATCTCGAACTTTGCATCAAAGTTTGGCCTTGTGTTTGATTTCTCTATGATTCTACTTGCCCTTGCATATGCATACTGGATGTACGGCGCAGTGTCTCCTTCTAGGCTTAGCGATTTTGTAGTGTCAAATGTTATGATTTTGTCCAAGTCTTGCTTTATCATTTCGTATCGGAGTGTGGCAACGGCTACATTTTTTGCAATTTGATGCAGAGTGTCATCGGCTAGTTCTGGGTTGCGTTTTTTGGTTTCCTCTAGTGTTTTTTGTTCCAATGTGTCCAGGATTTTGTCTGCATTGACATAGAGACCCTTTCTGCCAGACATTTGTGTGCTTTTTCCTCCAGTATCGAGCCCCAGCGAGTTTGCAGTGTCTGATGATAACGTTACTGATTCGTATGACAAATGTACGTATTCCTTTTTGTTTTGGCCAAACTTTGCCATCAGTGTTGTGATTATGTTTTGGAGTCTGGCTTGCCTAGAGTCTATAACAGTGATGACTTTGTTTGAAGCATAGTTGTGTTTTGGAAGATCATTTGGAATCAGTGTAGTTTGGTACAGTGTTTTTCCGTTTGGCTGATCACGGTACTTTGTGTAATAGAACGGATCTTCAACTAGTCCTAGCTTCCATGCGGCATACGGAATGTCTTTTGCAATGTATGTGGCGGTGTCATTGCTTCTAACTAGGACCTTGTCTTCTTCGCCTTCTGCAAGTATTACCCAGCATCCCTTATTTTTTCCTTCGGACTCGAATTTTACTAGATTCATTTGCTTTAGTTTTTCAAATATTTTTTTCCAAAGATGAGAGCGAACGATTTCAGACTCGAAATTCAGACAATCATATGATACTCCTAGTCTCCAGCACGTCTTTAGTTGTTCAGAGAGAACTCGGCTGGTTATCTTTGATGCAAATTTGGCAGTCTCGGAATTTCCATCTTCAATTTCCTTTAGGATTTGATTCCGGATATCTTGTAGTTCCGGATTTGTTTGATATTTTTCTGTTGTCTTTACATAGACTTCGTCTCCGCAGTAATGATCAAATTTCTGCCCTGCAGGAGGTTCTTGTGAGAATCCAAGGTGTGTAAAACCAAGCAAAATGTCAGCCACTTGGAGTCCAGAATCATCCACATAGTTTAGCGTGTTGATTTGATAGCCAGCCTTTTGCAATATTCTAATTATTGAATCACCAACTACGACATTTCTCACATGTCCAATGTGCAGTGCCTTGTTTGGGTTGACACTTGTGTGCTCTACTGTGATTTTTGTGCCTGCGCCTACATTTGCAAAACCATAATCATCCTCTTGGGATTGTACAATGATGATTTTGCCTAGCTTGCCCACATCTGCGTAAAAATTCACATATCCAGATGGGTGCGCCTCCACCTTTGAGACTAGGCCACCTAGGAATTTTTCATATTGCTTCGATATTGATTGCGCAATTTCGTTTGGTCTTTGCTTGAGTGCCTTTGCGGCCAAAAATGCAATATTGCAGCTTACATCCCCAAAGCCTTCCTTTGCAGGCTCTAGTGAAAACGCAAGATCAGAAATTTTTTGCTGCTCCAGTATAGTCAAAAGGTTTTTTCTTATTTCATCTAGCAAAACTCGAAAGCTCAATTACTACAACTCCGAAAGACTAGGCGCAAGCTTGTCCAGCGCCTCAATTACTCCATCTCCTGCATGTGAGGACACTACCATCTTTGCGCAAGACTTGACATCATCAAACGCATTTCCCACCGCAATGCTGTATCCCGCCATCTTGAATAATGGAACGTCCGTTTCGCTGTCTCCAATTGCAATTACGTCCTCTGATCGGATGTCCAGTTTTTTCATTACTTCTTTGAATCCCACAGTCTTGTCTATACCTGCCGAGTTTATGTGGATTGCATATTGACTATCCGCCAATACCACATCCATAGATGCGCCTTGCGTTATTTTTTGTGCATCTGCGATGTCAAATGTTCTCTCTAGTACAACTTCGGTCAGTCTAGGAAAGACGGGTTTTTCTCGCACATTTTCAATTTTTGTGCGAATCAGAGACAATGCTTCAATGCATTTTTCCTTGTTTCCAATCAGATGATGTTGATTCGTGCCATATGTGATACACCCACCGTTTTCGCCAACGCCTATTGTGTCTAGTCCACCAAAGACTCCAAGTAGATATGCTTCAACTGATGATCTTCCAGAAACCAAAATTACATTGTGTCCCATTTTTTTGATGTGGCGCAAAGAGTTTAGTGCCCCCAAATGAATTCTTCCTCCACCATTTTCTGTTATGGTACCATCAATGTCCACTGCAAAGGTCTTGCGCCTCATGTGGGATTTTGCTCCACGACCCAGATAATAATCAATCAAAAGATTTTATTGACAAACCAAGACGTCTTAATTGAAACCAATTGGGAATTCCAGAAAAAATAAAGGCAATCCAAGACCAGATACACCAAACTCAGCTAAACAAAGCAACAGAGCATCACATTGGTTTGCTAAAAGCAAAGATTGCCAAGCTGAAACGAGAGCAGGAAACAATTCAGACAAAAAAAACTGGAATCAGCTCCGATGGGTTTGATGTAAAGCGAACTGGTGATGCAACAGTTGTGTTTATCGGATTGCCCAGTGTTGGAAAATCAACTCTACTTAACAAATTAACAGGTTCACGCTCTGCAGTCGGAGCTTATCAGTTCACCACACTAACCGTAGTACCAGGCATGATGGAGTATAGAGGAGCTCAAATCCAAGTATTGGATTTGCCTGGAATCATCGAAGGTGCATCAAAGGGAAAAGGACTTGGAAAAAGAATTCTCGCAGTTGCACGCAGTGCGGATTTGGTCATTCTAATACTTGATGTCTTTCAGCCATATCACGAAGATGTTTTGCGAACCGAGCTTGGCAACATCGGCATACGACTAGACCAAAAGCCACCAAACATAGTCATAGAAAAGGCATCTACTGGAGGAATAGCAATTGCACAGCAGGTAAAGCTGACATCCATGTCCGAAAAACTCGCGCGTGAAATACTAAATGTGTATGGCTATACCAGCGCTCGAGTAGTAATACGCGAAGATATTACCTCAGAGCAGCTAGTTGACTATTTAACAGGCGATAAAAGCTACGCAGAATCCATCACAGTATTAAACAAAGTGGACCTAGTAGACCCCAAGTTCGTCAAGGAGGTAACTGCCAAGGTAAAATCCAAGGTAATTCCAATTTCTGCAGATTCTGGATTAAACATTGAAATGCTCAAAGAAAAAATCTATGAAAACCTGGACTTTATTCGATTATACATGAGGCCAAAGGGAGGAGAAACTGATTTCAAAGAACCATTAATCATTAGAAGAGATTCCACAGTAGAAGATGTTTGTAACAAACTGCATCGCAGCATGAAAAAAGAATTCCGTTACGGATTGGTTTGGGGCAAAAGCGTCAAGTTTGGTGGACAGCGAGTTGGATTGCAGCATGTTCTGCAAGACGAAGATGTTTTGACAATCGTCAAGATACGTTGAGTACAAAAATGGATCAAGAAACAGAGAATCGTTGGTGCAACTATTGTATGATCAAGACAAAACAACAAATCATTTTCATTGCAAAGAACGCAACATACAAGCGTAGAAGACAATACAAATGCACAATTTGCAATCACATAAGTTGGTTGCAAGGAAAAAGACCATCAGCTGAAAGTGTTTACTAAGATTTTTGCGATCAGAAATTTTTTTGTTGCAAAAAAATCGTGTACATTATGTAATCAGTTGGTGTAATTTTGTTTAGTATTACTATAGAAAAACAAGCGAACATCACTTTTCGTAATGGCTACTAAACGTAAAGCAGCTAAGCGAAAGGCAGCTCCAAAAAGAAAAGCAGCAAAGCGAAAAGCTCCAAAGAAGAAGGCAGCAAAGAAACGACGATAATTGTCGTAATGCGTCAGTCAATAGATTGACGCAAAATACTCTTTTTCTATCAACTAAACATTTGACTTGGCGGTGGTGGTGCTTGTTTGTCCTTGAGATTCTTTTCTACTGAGAATTTTCTATCATTTGGGATGATTGAGATTTTGACAGACGTATTAATTGCATAGTGTGGTGTGCCATCAGGATTTTTATGATTCAGTGCAATTCCTACTCGATCCAGATCAACTTTGACTTTGACTAGGGCGCCATCTTCTAGCTTGAATGCAACAAAATCCCCGCCGACTCGCTCATAGTCAAGCATTTTAAAATCAATTTTGTTTTTTGATTCGCTCATACTAGTACAGATAGCTCATCAGTTTTATCTGCTCTTCAGTGGAAATGATGTTTTTGGCAGTTAGAACCTCGAGTAGCTCCTTGAATAATGCTTTTTGCTCATCCGACATTCCAGTTGCTCCTAGTGGACCTGGTGGGCCTGGTGGGCCTCTTGGACCCTTGTCACCTGAAGGACCCTGTGGACCCATAGGACCCTTGTCGCCTGAAGGACCGCGTTGTCCTGCTGGGCCTCGCTCGCCTTGCTGACCCTGAATTCCTTGTGGGCCTTGCGGGCCTCGCTCGCCTGCCAGTCCTTGTGGGCCTGGCTCACCTTGTGGGCCTTGTGGTCCAGATGTTCCTTTGTCGCCTGGTGGGCCTGTTGGACCCGTGAGTCCTTTTTCTCCCGGTGGGCCTTGCGGGCCTCGCGGGCCTCGCTCGCCTTGTGGACCCGGAACTCCAGTTAATCCTTTTTCTCCCGCAGGACCTTGTGGGCCTTGCGGGCCTTTATCGCCAACTTCACCTTGAATGCCTTTTGGACCTTTGTCGCCTGGTGGGCCTGGTGGGCCTAGTGGTCCTTTGTCGCCTGCGGGGCCTTGTGGGCCTCTTGTGCCTCGCTCACCAATTGGACCTTGAATTCCTTTGTCGCCTGGTGGGCCTGCAGGGCCTGTAGGGCCTTTCTCGCCTTGTGGACCAGGTGGACCCATGACACCCTTGTCACCCGGCTGGCCTTGAATTCCAGTTGGGCCTTTTTCTCCTTGCGGACCAATCGGTCCCGTTACTCCTTTATCGCCAGATGGACCTAGTGGTCCTTTTTCTCCCTTATCTCCCGGGGGGCCTGGTGGGCCTTTGTCTCCCTTGTCTCCTTTATCGCCAGTAAGTCCCTTGTCACCTTTGTCTCCCTTATCACCTGGTGGGCCTTTGTCTCCCTTGTCTCCTTTATCGCCAGTAAGTCCCTTGTCACCTTTTTCACCTTTGTCGCCGGACGGGCCTGTTGAGCCCCTATCGCCTTTGTCTCCTTGAGGGCCTACCGGTCCTTTCTCGCCTTGTTGGCCTGTCGGACCCATTGGACCCATCGGGCCTTTGTCGCCCTGAACTCCAACTGGACCTGGTGGACCCAATGGCCCGCGTTCGCCTTGCTGACCCATCGGTCCTGTCGGACCCTTGTCGCCTTGTAATCCAGGTGAGCCACGCAATCCGCGCTCACCTCTAGGAGCTCGCTCCTCTGGAGTTTCTACTTCGCGTTTGCGTCTTGGTGCAGGTATTTCTGGTGTTTCCGCAGGTGCAAAACTTTCCGGCGCTGAAACTCTGACCTCAAAAATAGAATGTAATGATGAGAATTGATCGCTTACGATAATCCAAATTGTAGATAAACCAAAAACAGAATCTGGAATAGGATTAGTATCAGAGCCAAGGGTTTGTGTGAATTTTGTGTCCTTGACATGCAAGTGGTAATGCTCTTGCCACAGGGATGGAAAACGCTTTGAGACAATTTCTTCTGTAGACGGTGCTGAATCACAGATAGAAACTTGGACCTCGTAGACGCCTGATTGCTTAAATGGTGCTGTGCCAGAAACCTCAAGCCTCTTAGCCTCAGTAGACATCAAACAGGTTGTAATCTGCAAGTATATTTGGATTTTCTATGTATGATCTAGTTTCCTTGCTTGTATATGATCAGCTTGGTATTTATTCGATGTATCTCCAAAAATGACAAATGAAAAAGAGTTTGGAGGAAAAAGAAGACAAAGACCTTCCAAAGCCAGTAGATGAAACCAAGACAAGCCTAGTCAAGGCAGATTATCAACAAACAAAGCTTCTCAAAAAAGGTATTCACCTAATGGCAGATGAGCGTCTCGAAGATGCAGTAAAGGTCTTTGATCAGATTGTACGAATTGATCCTACCAATACGGAAGCACTACTCAAAATGGGCTATTCCAAATTCCACCTAGACGATTATGCAGGTGCCCTCCAAGCATATGACAAAGTTTTGGACATTGATGTTGCAAACTCGGAAGCTTGGAACCTCAAGTCACTTGTTCATTATCAGCAAAAACAATATCCAAAAGCACTGGATTGTGCAGAAAAATCAATCGAGTCCGACCCAACATTTGGAATGGCTTGGTACAACAAGGCATGTTACTTGTCATTGCTAAACGAAGTTCCTGACTCCATCGAATCTCTAAAAAGATCAATTGAGATCGATGTCAAAAATGCAAAGCGCGCAGTCCGAGACAAGGACTTTGTGAATATCAAAATCGAGGAAAGTTTTAGAAGAATTGTAGAACTAGTTGTCTTTGAATCCATAAGGCAGGGATATCACACAATTGGTGCCATAGTTTGGACGACATTTATCAGCAAAGTCGAAGTCGAAGACTCGCTCAGAAAACTAATGGAAAAAGGCCTAGTAGTCAAAAACGAAAAGAGGCAGGGCCTAAACAAGATTGACACTTATGACATTGAACCAGAGATGGCATCAAAGATCGGCGTAGAAAAGAAGAGCCTCATTGGCACAACAAAGAAACTCCCCGGAACAATCAAGTCACTCAAAGATGTCAGCGAGGCAATCCAGTCCACAAAGCTTGCAATTGAAGAAGAAGACATTGAAAAGATTATCAAAAATTTCAGCGCATTCATTGATGCGGAAAAGCTTGGTTCTACAATGATTGAGCAGTTCCTAGAAGAGCATCGAGAAATCAGACTATACAAAGTAAGACTGGAAGACAAGGGATTAGACTATCTCAAAGAAAACAAGGAAAAGATTCTAGGATTATTTGATAGTGTAGAGGCAGTAATCACAAAAAAGCTGCGCGGCCAAGTATAATTATTCTGCAGACAAGTCCCAATAGTTTGCATTTTCCTGCTTTACTATTGGTTTGTTGAGGCCCTTCCATTCTTTGAAAGAGCGCACATAGAGTTTGACATTTGGATAGTCAGCTGACTTGAGGGCATAGTATGCAAGGCCTGACAGTGTTCCTACGCTACCGCAATACGTAATGATTTCTGCGTTTTCTGGAATGTTTCTGTTTTTGAACAGTCTTCTCAGATCATCTTTTGATTTGAGGATCTTGTCTTCTGATGCAAGTGTTCTGTACGGAATGTTGATTGCGCCTGGAATGTGTTGCTCCAAATAGTTTAGACGCTCGCGATTATCAAGCACGACTACGTTTTTGCCCTCTTTTGCTTTTTCCAAATAATCCGCAGTCGCCATGATTTCCGGCTGGAGTTTTACTGCGTGATTCTTAGAAGAAGGAGCATTTTCTGCACTATCGGTTTCAAGGCCTAGGCCCTTCCATTGTGAATATGTCATGTCCAATAACGAAACATCGTTGTGTCCTAGATATTGCAGAGTCCACGCAACGCGTGATGCCAAGGCTCCAAATGTGTCATCATATACCACTACTGGAGTTTGATCATCTATGCCTAGTCGTTGCGCTATTGCAAGTACTTTGTCTGGCGAGTCGTCAGCCAACAGCTCTGCTAGCGGCAAATTGACGGATTTTGGAATGTGATCTTTTTTGTAGTCTTCTGCGCGCCTCACATCAATTACTCGAACGCTGTTGTCTCGAAGCTGACCGCGGAGATGATCAGCATCAATTGTCGGCTTGCTCAAGCTGCACATTCTCCCTTGCCTGTCCTTGTGTGGTAGCTTGAATCGCTTCCATAGTCTGCATAGAAATCCTTGTCTTGTTCGATTGACGGTGCCTCTGTGAACGGCAAGAGAATTTTTTTAATGTCATCCAGAGTTTTGACTTGCGAGTCTGCATGTCCAGTTACAACTTTGTGGATCCAAGACTTGAAGTCCTCGCCAGGTTTTTTGTTTGCCTTGAATATCTCGATTAGCTTAAGCGTTGCTGGAATCACTCGCTTTGCTGGAATTCTCATTAGATTAGCTCCAAGCATTGTCTCGCCATCGGAACGCCCGCCAAGAGATATTTGGTACACTGGGTACATGTCTTTTCCAACGCGCCCTCCGCCTCCAAAGAATCCTAGCGTTGCAATCTCGTGCTGTCCGCAAGAATTTGGGCAACCGCTTATTTTGATAGAAGATTCCCTCAGATCATCGTCTTCGTCGAGCTTGAGCTCGATGAATTTTCTTTGGATTTCCTTTGCTAGTCTGTGCGAGTTTGTTAGCGCCAAGTTACACGAAGTTGTGCCAGAGCATCCAATTGGGTGCACCATCGTAAGTGAGCCCGGATTTGCAAGGCCAACTTCTAGTAATTTAGAATACAGTCTTGGCAAGTCAGATTCCGATACATATCGTAAATAGATGTCTTGCACAAAGCCGGTTCGCGCATATCCTTCTGCAGAAAATTCCCTAGAGACTTCTGCCATTGTACGAAGCTGGCTTGCAGTAATGTCTCCTGCTTCTAGTGTTATAGATACTGAATGATATCCAGGCTGTTTTTGTGCAAACGTGTTGCCTTTGCGCCATCTTGAAAATCCATCAGGGATTGATTTGCCATCAAATCCAGAAATCCTAATGTGTGATTCCAGTTTTTGTGGAGTTTGATCAACTGATAATTTTACAATCACAGATTGCGCTATTCTAACTAGAGCCCGCTCTTTGAGAACCAGGCTCTGGAATTGCTCCCATCCCATTGAATCAACTAGGTATCGCATTCTGTTGCGCTCCATGTGTTTTCTATCACCTAGTCTGTCGAAAATTCTAATTGTCGCAATAGATGTGTATAGTAAGTCTTCTTCTGGAGTCCAGTCTTCTAGCTGGTGGCCAACAAATGACTTGTTGCCAAGACCTCCTCCTAGAAATATTTTGAATCCTCGTCTGGCTTGTCCGTTTATGGTTTTAATTTGCGGGATTAGTCCAACATCCACCATTCTAGCCATTCCGTGCTTTTCACAGCAGGTGAAATTGAACTTGAACTTTCTTGGCAAAGATTGGTTTAGTGGGTTTCGAAGGAAAAACTTGGCAGTGGCAATTGCGTATGGAGTAACATCGAATTCCTCTGCTGCACACACTCCTGCAAGCGGACTACACATTACGTTTCGTACTGCATTTCCACATGCCTCCCTAGATGTTAGGCCTACTTCGGCCAAGCTTCGCATTATTTCAGATACGTCTTCTAGTATGACCCAGTGGAGCTGCATGTTTTGTCTGGTGGAGACATGTGCAGATCCAATCGAATATTGCTCAGATAATGTCGCTAATCGTTCTAATTGGTGTGGATAGACTTCGCCTGCTGGAAGCTTGATGCGCACCATTGCATAATCATCTGCCATTCTGGTTCCGTACGCTCCATTTTGTAGCCTGAATCTCCTAAACAAGTCAGGTTCGAGCTTGCCTTGGCGGAACTGCTTTACAGTGTCTGCAAAGTGGCCGGCCTCTTCAATTCTTGCCCAGTTTACTTTGGGCTTGCGAGTCTCACGCGACTGTTTTGTTATTGTACTCAAACTCAACTAACTTCCCTTAAAATTGGATATAAATTTTTGATAAAAATTGGAATTTGCCATCAAAGCAGAAATGCCGACAAATTTTTCCGCCTTACATTAGTTTTACCTAATGGGATAATTTGTGCGTAGATGACAATAAACTATTAATGTCATTTAATTTGGGCTAAATTCGTGCAGAGCGCTCAAACAAAAACAAAAATTTTTGCAGACGTAAATGAGGCAAAGATCACAGCAGCAATTGCTGATGAATTCTTTGCAGTATTCAAGGAGCGAATCACATCAGATGTCATTATTATTGGTGCTGGGCCTGCTGGTCTAACAGCTGGAAGAGAACTATCTCTTATGGGCTACAAGGTTTTGATTATAGAACAGAACAACTATCTCGGAGGAGGCTACTGGCTTGGCGGCTACATGATGAACCCAGTAACAGTTCGAGCACCGGCACAGAAAATCTGGGACGAGCTTGGAATCCCATACAAGCAAGCAACTGACGGACTATACATTACTGCAGGACCACATGCAGTATCAAAACTAATTGCGGCTACATGCGATGCAGGTGTGAAATTTTTGAATCTGACTAAATTCGATGATCTTATTTTGAAGTATGGTAGGGTGTCAGGTCTTGTAGTAAACTGGATGCCAGTATCTGCACTTCCAAGAAACATCACGTGTGTAGACCCAGTAGCACTAGAATCCAAGATGGTAATTGACGCATCTGGTCATGATTCCGTTGCAGTAAAGCGCCTAGTTGACAGAAAGCTAGTAGACTGGAAGGGGATGAATCCAATGTGGGTAGAAGACGGCGAAGACAAAGTAGTCGAATCCACTGGTGAGGTCTATCCAGGATTGGTAATTGCGGGCATGTCGGTTACAGAAACACACGGCTTGCCAAGGATGGGTCCGACCTTTGGCTCCATGCTATTTTCAGGCAAGCGTGCAGCAGAAATCACCGCTCAAAAGTTAAAAGAACTAAACCGAACCTAAATCGTGCGGTTCTCCAAAATTTACATCTACGATGAACCATCCATACCAGAACTAAAGCTGGACTCGTTATCGGAATTTTTACAAAAAACATTCCATGTACCTGTAGAAAAAAGACCCAACATCTTTGCAAATTGCGGACAAGAAGCAGCGCATGATCTGGCTGCTACTAGAATTTTCAACTATAGACAGGAATTTCAAAGGCACGAGCCGGCACCAGAAGAGGTACAATTTGAGATGGATTCGTTTGCAGATTCTTCCAAGACAGAAAACATTATTCTCTATGACGGATTTGAATTTCACAAAACTGTATTAGGTATTATTTCAGACAAAGAATCAACTCTGGATAATTTTCATCTGATATTTACAAACAAGCTTACCTGCACCTTTGATAATTCTGATTTTAGATATCACGGCAGAGCTCTGATTGGTGCAAATCCCGCAATCATATCCACAACTGGAATAATCGAGGCACCCGCAAAACCCCGTGAATATTACATGGATATGATGGTAAACTATGGGATGGGCCTAAACATTGATTCTATCAAGGAAAAATACAAGGGCCAGTACCTAGAGTATCACGATCCAAGGCTTGAGAAAATAATACAGGGCTATGCATTACAAGCAATACTGTATTACATCACCGGAGAGCCGTTTTGCGAATTTTTAGACTGTAGACTAAACAATGCTCACTGGCAGCGCGATCTTTTGTATTCACAACTAGAGTTTGGCAAGCTTTGCCCAAAACACCAAAAAGCAATCGACGATTGGTTGGCTTTAAATTATTCAAATAATTAGGCACAGTCATGATGGCTGCGGACGGTGGTTCCACCGTAATGATTGAAAAAGAATTCCCAAAGACAGAGAAAAGAAAAACAAAATACGATGTAATCATAATCGGTGCAGGTCCTGCAGGTTATACGGCGGGAATCTACTGCTCTCGCGCAAGATATGACACCTTGATTTTGTCTGGAGTTTTGCCTGGCGGACAGCTAGTCAACACGACAGAAGTTGAGAATTATCCCGGATTTGAGAACGGAATCATGGGTCCAGATTTGATGATCACTATGAGAAAGCAGGCAGAGCGAATGGGAACCACAATAATAGATGATGAGGTAATTGATGTTGATTTTAGACACAAGCCGTTCAAGATTCTAACAGCATCCGAAGAATACGAGTGCAAGGCAGTAATCATTGCTACAGGAGCATCTCCAAGAAAGCTAGGAATTGTAGGTGAGCAGACATTTGGCGGTCGCGGAGTCTCATATTGCGCAACATGTGATGGTCCATTCTTTAGAAATCAGGAAATTGTTGTTATCGGAGGCGGAGATTCTGCAATAGAAGAGGCAACATTTTTGACAAAATTTGGAAGTAAAGTACACATCATCCACAGAAAGGACACATTACGTGCAAGTAAAGTAATGCAAGAGCGCGCACTTTCCAATCCAAAAATCCAAATGCACTGGAACAGTGTCGTATCCGACATTCAGGGCGACCAAAAAGTGCAAAATGTTATTTTGTCTGATATCAAGTCTGGCCAAAAGACAACTCTACCAGCAGGCGCACTCTTTGTGGCAATCGGCCATGAGCCAAACACAAAGATCTTTGTCGACAGAGTCGAACTAGATGAGCAAGGATACATCAAGCTCCAAGACCACACAAAAACTAGCATTACGGGAGTCTTTGCCGCAGGCGATGTCCACGATCACAGATACAGGCAGGCAATCACAGCAGCCGGCTTTGGTTGTATGGCAGCAATCGATGTCGACAGGTACCTAACTGAAACCAAGTCCTAGTTCGTTCGAATCAAACAAACAACCACAAAAACCAATCTTGTCTTATTTTCAAGTTGTGAATGTTTGAAAAGACGAGTCTGAAGATTAGCGGAATGGTTGGAATCATCATATTACTGCTAGGCGTTACCATCTTGTTTGGCACATACCAAATGTCAAAGGTAAGCTCTGAGATAATCATGATATCAGAAGCATACAAGCCCCTGCAGGAAAACCTGAGCAAAATACAACTACACCATCAGAAGCAGGCATCAAGTTTTGATAAAATCATTGCAAATCAAGAAGACAGTGCAAAAGAAGAATTTTGGTCAAGCACTGTTCTAATAAAATCAGACATTGATCATGCAAAGAAAATTACCGAGACTGGATTTTCTGTTGCGCCAGACCCAACCCAGGCAAACTTTAGACTAGTTCACCAAATGTTTTTGGAAATAGAACAGACACATCTAGAATACGAAGAGATTGCAAAGGTGGTTTTAACATCGCCCAGTCCAGTTTTGCTGGATCAGTTGAACTCTAAACACAGGCAGATCCAAAACGAAATCGATTCCACATCATCTGAAATTGAAAGGTTTGATGATCAGGCAGTGTCTGCAATTGAGGAACATGAGCGAGGATGGTTAATTGTTCAAATTGCAATAATAGTTACAGTTGGAGGAATAGCACTTGCATTGCGACACTTTTTCTCCCAGATAAACTCGGATCTCAAGCGCGAAATTGATGATAAGACTCGTGAATTATCCGAGGCAAACAAAAAACTCAAAGACATAGATAAAATGAAAGACGAGTTCATCAGCATCGCGTCGCACGAGCTAAAAAGCCCAATTCAGCCAATCTTTGGCTTTGCAGAGCTGGCACAGTCTGGCGACATTGACCAAAAGGAGGCATGGGATGGAGTTACCACGCTTGCAAAAAAACTCCAGGACTTGGCAAATGATGTCCTAGATGTAACCAGAATAGAGAGCAACCGACTGACCATATACCAAGAAAATATCTCGCTTAACAACACGATCAAGGAAGCAGTAATGATGGCAAAGACAGGCCTATCAAAAGACATCAAAATACTGGAGGAGACTGGCCAAGACGTCACAATACATGCAGACAGAACTAGGCTAGACCAAGTACTACGAAATCTCATTAACAATTCAATCAAGTTCACAGACAAGGGTCAAATCAAAGTCAAGACCACATTAGGGCAAAACGAGGTGACAGTATCTGTTTTGGATACCGGCAATGGTATTCCTGAGGAAATCCTGCCCAAGATATTTGGCAAGTTTGCCACAAAGGGACATGGTAGTGATAACCAGGCAGGAAACGGCCTAGGATTGTTCTTGTGCAAGGGAATAGTCGAAGCTCATGGCGGAAAAATCACTGCCAAAAACAACAAGGATTGTGGAGCAACATTCGAGTTCACAATACCCATCATACCAAAAACAATCACCATAACAAACTAGGTTTGCACTAATCGAACAGACACCGACTAAAGTATACATCGATGAGAGTTTTATCAAATGAGCCTAAACATATTGGTCGCAGAGGACAATGCGTTTACCGCAAGCCAGTACACCAAGATACTGGAAAAAAACGGCCACAAAGTACAGGTCGCAAAGGATGGAGTAGAATGCATTAAGACATATGAAAAAGCATTATCCGAGTTTGATTCACTAGATCAAAATCCATTCGACGTAGTACTATTAGATAATAATATGCCCAGAAAAAGTGGAGTCGAGGTGGCAAAGGAAATACTGGACAAGCGGCCAAACCAGAGAATCATCTTTGCTTCTGCATACGACATCAATTCTTTGATAAAGGCACCAGGAAACGTACCAAAGTCAGTAGAAATCCTAGAAAAGCCGTTCTCACTTAACACAATGATCAGTAAATTACAGAGCTAGTCCAAGTATACTATTTTGGATAGATGCTTTGCCTGTTTTAGGTTTGCATCGAATTCTTCTTCGGTAAAGATCTTTTGCTGTGCGTATAATGACTTGAATTTTCTGCCATCATCTGCAAATATTCCAACCACTATTCCTTCATCTATTGGATATTTTTTCATTGCAGCATAAACAGTTGCAGAAGATGGTGACACTAGCAGTTTTTCTTTGGCAAAGATTTCCTTTACTGCCGCAAATGCCGTCTCGTTGTTAATTGTAATCCAATCATCTACAGATTTTTCTCGTCTTAGGAACAAGTCTGGCTTTGCAGATTCCTCAAAGTTTCTCAAGCCCTGAATCAGGTGGTTTTGCTGTGGCTGCACGCCAATTGTCTTGATTTCAGAGTTTTGCTCTTTGAGATATGTAGAGATGCCAGTCACTGTTCCTCCAGTTCCAACACCTGTGAAAAAGTGGGTTACTTTGCCCTCTGTTTGTTTCCAGATTTCAGGACCCGTTCCGCGATAGTGACCCAAGTAATTTGCCTCATTTGCATATTGATTTGGAGAATAATACTTGTCAGGGCGTGATGACGCAATAGATGTAGCAAGTGCAATGCTTTGATCAGTTCCCGCACCTACTTTGGGGCAGAGATCGTCACTTGTCTCATATAGCTTGGCGCCAAGTTTTGCAATGATTTTCTTTGTTTCTTCTGATGCCTTTTCTGGGATTACAATTTCTACTTCATATCCAAGAAGGCTTGCTATTCCAGTTAACGCAATTCCAGTGTTGCCAGAGGTCGGCTCGATTATTATGGTGTGGTTTTTCTTTAGTTTGCCCTTTTCTTCTGCGTCTTTTATCATCCAGTAGGCAGCCCGGTCCTTGACAGAGCCAAACGGGTTGTGGCTTTCTAATTTAGCAAAATACTGTACTTTATTGTTTGATAATGACTCTAGTTTTACTAGTGGAGTATTGCCAACTCTGTCTAGAATGTCTGCGTCAAGTACGACTTTGGCCAGAAACTACTTCACCTTTTTGATTTGAAATTCCAGTGCGCTGTCTTTTTTCTGCAAAGATAAGAGCTCGTGTCCGTTTCGCTTGACCCATCTTGAGACGTCTTCTTCTGCGTTTGGATCATCAGCTAGAACTGTTAGTGTTTCTCCTACTTGCATTCGTTCTACTTCGATTTTTGTTCTAAACACCGGTTCTGGGCAGAACAAGCCTCGTGCATCTAATAGTTTAGTTGTAGTGCTCAACGTTTCTGAGGGGCGAATTTGCATATTAAAATCTATTTAGAATTTTCCGAGTGTTTAGTGCCAGCTAATCCCAGTTGTTGTAAATATTTTTGCAGAACTTGGGCATAATCTCCTATAATCTTATTAGTATGCATTGACCTTTATGATCTGAAGATGGGAATCATACGAATTGGCGGTAGAGGAACATCAAGAAGAATAGTCGAAAAAGAAGAACAAAGTAATTGGACAGGCCCAGCATTCAAGAAATACAGCGAAGAGAAAAAGGAAGCAGCAAAAGATCAGTACATCTCAATGGGTCGAGGTACTGCAAAAATAAAGTTCGGCGACGTTTCCAGTTCATCAAGCACCACATCCTCAAAAGGAATGTGGGTCAGCAGTGGTCGTGGTACTGGAAGAAGAAAACTAGA
Organism: Nitrososphaerota archaeon; assembly: GCA_016872015.1. Taxonomy (GTDB): domain Archaea; phylum Thermoproteota; class Nitrososphaeria; order Nitrososphaerales; family Nitrosopumilaceae; genus Nitrosotenuis. The sequence continues at coordinate 3,489 of VHBK01000004.1, read as the reverse complement.
CTAGCCTACCAATAATCAAAAATAAGAAAAAGAGACGGACTCTAACGAAAAGTCCTTACTCGATTCACCACTTTTTTGTGGTCAAATGAAGAAGTCGTTGTGATGAATAACAAGTGGTTTGCACCTGCAGGCATTGTAATTCTCTTTACGTTGCCGTATTCAGCAAGCACATACTTGCATGCACCAAGCTTCTTTTCCAGCTTTTTGCGCACCTTCCATCCGCGTGCAGCGTTTTGCAGTGACATTTTGCTTTCCTGTTTTGATAAAAGCATCTTGACACGACTAGAACGCTCTGAGAAGAGGACCTTGCCATTCATGTCACAGATAGTTACAACTCGAACTGACGGACTAAGCTTTAGTAGCTTATCAGCTGCTTGTTGAACTTCCATGGAAGAAACAACTCAATCTAATTGATAAAGATTCTGGGCTATAGTGCCATTCGAAGCATTGCTGCAAGATTTCTGTCGTGCAGCTTTGATGCATCATATCCCTGGATGTTTATTTTGTTCGATACTCGCTTCATCAGGTATACTGCCAGCTTGTACACAAGTGACCACATGTAGCTGTTCTGGTTGAGGTCATACATTTTTAATAATAATGACATCATCCACTGCGAGTTTGGATAGTGCTCGCGGATGTATTCCGCCAAATAATCCTTGGAGTTGTTAATCTTGTACTTGATGTGCTCAAGGGTCTCTTGCTCTTTTGCATATCGGTCTGATGAATTGCAATCTTGTTGTGTCGCATTGAGTATAGTGCGTCATCTAGTGTGTTTTCCGATTCAATGACATTAACGCACCTGCCAAGAGTAGACAAAACATGCGAGTCGCTTCCGGCAACGCCTATTTTGTTGTGCTCTAGTGAGAATTGTGCAGCCCTTGCATTTGATATGATATCGACGTTATTGCTGTTAAAGACTTCAATCATATCGCATTTTGCAGACTCATTCCTCAGTGCGTCAAGCAGGCTAAATGGGTGTGGTGCGCACGAAATTCCATCCTGATTTCTTATTTGGTCCACAATTTCTTCGAGTGGCAATCCTGCTTTGATTTCTTTGTGAATCCCATATGCGATTACGTGTGCTCCGGTGTTTGTGGTGATTTCTTCTGCCTGAAAAATCTGAATGTGCTTGTATTTGGAATGATCGTTTTTGTATTGGAGTAGTTGAGAATAGCCATCAAGTGTGTTGTGGTTTGTCACAAACAATGCGTCAAGGCCTAGTGCATGTGCTCGCTCTAGCTGTTGTGGTATGGTAATATCGCAATCAAATGGCGCGTCATCTTCACCCACATGAAAGTTTGAAAATGAATTGTGGCAGTGCAGTTCTGCTTTGATGTACCCCAAACCAACTAAATTTTTAGTGCAATGATTATAATCTTTTGTAGAATTATCGAAACAAGTCAGTGTTTTTGGATCGAATCAGTGTTTGGATTGTGTCATTTGATGGCTCGTATTCAAAATTCCTAACTATCGCAAACGGGCAGTTTTTTGTCTTTTTCATTACCAGTTCTGCCGCACCGCACAGCTCATCTATTTGCGCTATCTTCGTTACGCGCAGGGGCCTGCCGTACGCATCCGGTTTTCCCTCATAATCATCCAGTGTTTTTATTCCTGCCACACCTATTGCCACATTTGTCTGGCCTTCCCGGAACGGCCTGCCAAAGGTATCAGAGATTATGACTGCTATTTTTTTGTGCGATTTTGCAGATATTTTTTGGGCAAACTCGAATGCTGATCTGTCAGGATTTTCCGGAAGCATTGATGCAAAGCCTTGTGGCAGATTGCTCTCATCTACTCCGGAATTGGCGCAGACAAATCCATGCCTTGTCTCCGTTATTATGATTCCAGATTCCAGCCGGACTATTCTTTTTGCCTCGGATAATATCACTTCGACTAGTTTGGGATCTTTGTTGTATTCAGCACCGAGGCTCACAGACAAAACAGATGGAATTACCTGCGCAAGCTCGATTACTTTGCCCTCCTGCTTTGATACTATTTTTTGCGCAATAACTATGATATCGCCGTCCTGCAAATCCTTGAAATTTGATATGAAAATCTGCGCCAAGTCGTCGCCCTTTTTGATGTCAGACTTTACTGGTACAGGAATGATTTGCAGCACAAAATTCGGTATTGTATTTGTAATTTAACTTGATTTGTCTGCACAAACCCCAGTGCGTTTGTTTTGAACGAATGATTTTGCAAGATCTTTAGATGATCCGGCATCATACTATACCCATGATGCCAGCAAATCTAAGCGAAGAATCCCTAAGAGCAGTTCACGAGCAAATCTATGGACATGCAAAAACAGATGCGGCAATCTGCATTCAGCTTGAAAAGCTAGACAGATACCTATCTCAAAACAAAGGATTCAAGCCAGACACATTTGACACATTTGACTATGCATAGAAAATAAACTTGGATTTACGCTATTTGCAGTTCCAAGGCCAGATTATACTTTGCATTGATAATTGGGATTAGGTTTGTCAGATTTTTCTCTTCAATAATTTTGTCTGCCTTGTCCTTGACTATATCCTGTGCACGGAATGCAACACCTAAACCGCAGATATCAAATAACGTAAGATCATTTGCTCCATCCACAGTAACTACGATGTCATCTTTTTCTTCCTTCCATTCAGCAATTTTGATTCTAGCTGACTTTGCCTTGTCAGACGTTACGTTAATTTTGACGCCGTCCAATTTTCCATCTTTGAATATTAGTTCGTTTGAGTAAACATAGTCAAGACCGAGCTGTGCCTTTAGTCGGTCAGTCATTATTGTAAATCCACCAGAGACTGCCATTATTTTCCAGCCAGCTGCCTTGAGTGCGCGGCATGTCTCTATTGCACCAGTCATTATTGGCAATTCGTCTGCCACTTCCTTGCATGTGTCATAGCTTAGACCGCGCAGTGCCTCCACTCTGGTTCGCAGGCCTTCCTCCCAGTTTATGAGGCCCTGAATTCCTTTTTTTGTGATTGCCCAGATTTCGTCCTGCTTGTTTATTTTTTCTGCAAGAATCGGCAAATATTCAGCGTCAAAGAGAACTCCCTCCACATCAAAAATGGCAAGCAATTTTTTCTAATTTTTTGGCTCAAACCTATCAATATAAAAGTTGAAGTCTGTTTTATGATCGCAATCGTTAGTGTTAAATCATGGTACTCAAAATTTGACTCCATGGACGAGCTTGAACACAAGTTTGAAGTCGAAGTAAAAGAAGCAGAAAAATCTCAAAAGTTGGGTGATGAAATCAAGTCAGAGCTCAAGGCATCCGGAATGATGGATGACAAGGGCAAACTCAAGCTAAAGGGAGTATCCCCAAAGATGCTCAAGCGAATGAAGCAAGAATACGTTAACTGTCCAGTTCTAAAATCAGACGTTGGATTTATCCAATGCTTTGTGTGCCCCAATTTCCAGTCAAGAGTAATGGGCAAAGTTTTGTGCAAAGGCGCACCTCTTAAAAAGTAAAAAAGAGAATTATTGTCTGGTTCCCCA
>VHBK01000003.1 GCA_016872015.1 Nitrososphaerota archaeon | reverse complement strand
ACACTGCTTTAGCCATTTTTGCTTTCTGGAATATCGGTATAGTATCATGGGCCACTGGCACTCTGGACATGCAGATTTTGTAGCATAGATCATTGCCTTTTGGAGCATTGGCGATGAGGCCTTGCAGCCATTATAGTAATTAGAGCACCCCATGAATCTCTTCTTAGTCTTTCTTGACCGAATAACCATAAGTTTGCCTATTTTGCAATTGGGACATGGTACCAGTCCGTTTTTTGGCTCGTTTGATCCCAAAATCACGTACTTTTTCTTGCTTGCAGACCATGACAAAAAGGAGTTTGCGTCATAGTACTGGCGCATCTCTGTTTGGAGCTTGGTTATTTTGTTTTTTGTGACTCGGATCTTGCCAAGTTTTTTGGGCTTGAGAGCTAGGGTCAGCTTTTGTTTTAGCAACACTATGATATTTCATGAAGAATTTTTATATGGACTTGGTCGAAAACTGTCGTGGAAAAGGTCTGCGTTCTTGGCGCTGGTAGCACCAAATATGGAAAATTAGAAGACAGCATTACCGATATTACAATTCAGGCATCAGTTGGAGCTATAGAGAGCGCAGGAATCGATCCTAAAGAGATCCAGGCAGGCTACATCTCTAATGTCTTTGGCGTGGCAGACAAGCAGGTACACCTAGGCCCAGTTGTAATGAGCAACCTTGGAATTCCAGAAAAACCATCACTGTCAATTGAATCTGCATGCGGATCCGGCTCGGTATCATTTAGAGAGGCATTTGCCAATGTCGCGGCTGGATTTTACGATGCAGTACTAGTTGCCGGAACAGAAAAGGTAACTCACACTGGCACTGAATGGACTACAACCTACTTTTCATATTGCTCTGATTTCTTTTATGAGGGTGGTGCAGGTGCATCATTCCCAGGATTATTTGCGTCAATGGCTCGCGCATATCTGACTGAGTTCAAGGCAACAGAAGAAGACCTCGCACGTGTAGCAGTAAAAAACCATGAAAATGGCTTGCTAAACCCAAAGGCGCACCTTCGAAAGAAAATTACAGTTGATGATGTACTAAACTCGGCAGTGGTAGCAAGCCCACTAAAACTATACGACTGTTGTCCATTCTCTGATGGTGCAAGCGCAGTAATATTGTGCAGTGAAAAATTCGCCAAAGAGCATTCCAAGAATTATGTTAATGTTATTGGTTCGGGAAGGGGTGGATCACCTGCAACCCTACAAGGCAGAGATCATATGACTACCATACCCAGCACAAAACTAGCTGCTCAGGCAGCATACAAGATGGCTGGAATTACCGCAAAAGACATTGATTTTGCCGAAGTGCACGACTGCTTTACAATTGCAGAAATCGTGGACACGGAAGATCTGGGATTCTTTGAGAAGGGCCAAGGAGTACAAGCAGTGCGAGAGGGTAGAACTTCCATGAAAGGTGACATTGCAATCAATCCATCAGGCGGCCTAAAATCAAAAGGCCACCCAATTGGCGCAACAGGCGTAGGACAAGTAGTTGAAGTATTTGAGCAATTAACAGGTAAAGCAGGTGAGCGCACCGTTCAGGACGCAAAAATCGGCTTGACCCACAACTTTGGCGCAACTGGAGCCAGCTGCGCAGTTCACATTTTCCAAAGCGTGTAATCAGCCTTGACGATGAAGCAAGAATTCATAGATGCTGTCAAGTCAGGCAGGGTTCTAACCAAAAAATGCACAAAATGCGGTCATTTGCATCTGGCAACCGTATATTTCTGCCAAAACTGCGGCGCAAAGGGCTTTGAGAACAAAATTCTGGATGGAATAGGTATAGTTGCCACATATACCATAATCACGGTTCCTCCAGCAGGCTTTGAAAAATACACCCCATATGCTTGGGTTGTAATGAAAATAGATGGATATGAGATTCGAATTTCCGGCTTTTTGGGTGGAATTGCCTCTCCTGCACAACTTCCAGTTGGCGCCAAGATCAAAATAACGGGCTATGATGATCGCGGCATTCTTCTAGAAAAACAGTAAATCGTTTTTCACCAAATTAATCGCAAAAATCAAAAAAGATTCTTAATAGTTTTGCCAATCTCTGATCTCTATGTCAGTAGATGTAACCTGCGGCAAGTGCGGATCAAAAATATCAAACATGAAAATGCTAAAGTCCGTCAAGGATGTGATGAAACACTACAATTCCAAGTGCCCGTCCTGCGGTCAGACCCTGTCTACCTCCGAATTTTCGATCGACGTTTCCAAAAACTGATCCGTAAAGTTTGTTTTTAGAAACTTCACAAGTCTTATTTAGTACTGATCTTAAGCCTAACCATGAGTATTGAGGCTGCTGGGATGATCGATCCCAAAAAGTCTGGAGGAATTTTACAATCTACATCAAAACGTGTAAGAATGATCTTCTCTGTCATGGCAAGTCCAAACAGAATTGATATTCTAAGAATTCTAAACTCCAAGGGCCCACTAACATATTCTGAGCTAAAGTCGCTTGCTGGATTCAAGTCCAAAAAGGAAAGCGGCAAATTTGCATATCACTTGAGAAAACTACTAAGGCAGTCCCTTGTCGCACTAAACAAGTCCGAGAGACGCTACACCATTACAAATCTTGGCAAACTAGTACTTAGCTTGGCTCGCCAAATTGAAGAGCGCTCTATTATTGAATCAGGCAAAATGTATGTTAGGACTTCACACGAGTCAATTGAGGAATTTAACTCTCACAAAATAATCCAGTCCTTGGTCCGAGAGGGAAGCCTTCCACTAGAATTAGCTCAAAAAATCACCGAAGAAGTGGAAAATCGCATTTACAAATACCAGACAACCTATCTTACAGGCTCACTCATTCGTGAAATGGTAAATTCTGTGCTACTCGAACACGGACACGAGGAATACCGCAACAAGCTAGCACGCCTGGGCATGCCTGTCTTTGACATTCAGGAAATGCTCACAAATGTCGACAATATTGACAATGGTGCACAGGGACTATTCTTCAAGTCTGGCCAAACAATCTTTGCAGAAAATCTACTGCTAAACGCACTACCAAAAGACGTTGCAGACTCGCATCTCTCAGGCGACATTCACATTTCAAATCCGGGAATCTGGTCATTACTTCCTGATACGATCTTCTTTAATCTTAAAGAACTCATCGAAGATGGAATTGATCTCAAAGGTAAATTCCTAGGAGTTAGCAGAATTGCGACAGTCAAGACACTGGACAACCTAATGTCGTCTCTGTCAATGATCATATCTTTGGCCTCAAAGGAAGCATCAAAGGAAATAATTCTGGATGGACTAGTGCAACTTTGCGTAAAACATGCAAAGAACATAACAGAACTAGAAGAAAAGCTGGTCGGCTCACTGATCACCTCTTCCACCGCATCCAAATACACAAAAGAACCAACACTGGTCTCATTTAGAATTCAATTAGGTGCAGAGCCCAAGGTTGTAGCAGCAGTACTGAATGCATACAAGAACTATGTCAAGATGACTCCAGTACCGCAAGTTGGACTAGTCATTGATTATTCTGCAGGTAAAGTCTCTGATGTTTCACAAACTGTTTCTGAAATCATATCTATTGGTGGCAAAGTTCTCTTCTCTAAAGACGAGACCTCGTACAGCGGAATTACAAGAATCAAGGCAAAGAACAGCACATCATCGATCAACTTGCAATCATTGACAATAAACTTGCCAAGACTTGCGTTTGAGTCAAACAAGGACGAGACTTACTTTAGAGCAAGACTTGCATTACTAATGAAGCCAGCACTCGCTGCAATGTCTTTGCGCAAAAAAGACATCTCCGATCTGACCAGACGCGGACTAAATCCAGTTCTTGCGGCAAACACGCAATACATGCAGAGAAGCTCAGTCGGACTGGTTGTAAATCTTGTAGGCCTAAAGGAGGCTGTCTTTAACATATTGGGCTATTCAGACGACAAGGAAGGCCACGAAATACTATACAAAGTCCTGCAGACAGCAGTCGATGTAGCAGAGAAAAAGGGCAAGGAAATGGGCGACTCGGTTATTGTAACCATGACAGAATCTGACGGTACGCCTAGATTTGGCTCGCTTGACGGAGAAAAATACGGCAAAATGTCGGTTCTCAAATCCCTAGAAAGCGGTGGCTATTCACAGGGAGTCATCATTTTAGGCTCGGAACTAGACTCGCTGAGCGCAAAATCTGAGAAAATTACAGACGCCAACAAGACCGCCAAAATACTAAACGGAGGCTTGCTGGTACAGATGCGCTTTGAGCGTGACTCCAAGGTAGAAGACATCAAAAAGACAATAGAAAAGGCAGGTGATCTGATCGGCTCCTTTAGACCAAGCAAGGACGTTCCTATCTGCGGCAACTGTGGCTTCAAGGACGAAAAGCTCTTTGAGAAATGCCCCTCCTGCAAATCCCCATACATCATCAGCTAAGAATCTGAAAATCGCAAACTTCATTTCTGTGGAATAAAAGTTATCCCTCCTTGAAGAGTCGATCACTTTCAAAAATAACGCAAATCGTTTTTGGAATCACGAATGACCAAAACGAAAATTCTTGGAACGGTGTAAAAGTTGTTGAGCTAAAATCTGAAACTTTTCGGCGTCACGGTTATATCCAAACCGATTATACCTAGTGAGGGGAGACAATATGACAACAGATTTTTCTCAAATTGAAAGTTCGATCGTTGACGTAAAGAAGCGTGACGGACGAATTACCGCATTTAATAAAGAAAAGATCACAAATGCGATCTACAAGGCTCTGGTGGCAAACGGCCAGCCAGACCGCAAAATAGCTGACGAGCTGACCAGCGGAGTTTTGGACAAGCTAATCCAGCAGGGATTTTCGGCATCCAGCCCGCCATCCGTCGAGGATGTTCAGGACATGGTCGAGTCGACACTAATAGAAAAGGGCTATGGGGAAATTGCCAAAGCCTACATTCTGTACCGACACGAACGTCGCAAGGTACGAGAGGACAAGATGAAGGTTCTCAATACTAAAAACTTGGACTATGTAGCAAAATCATTTGATCTAAACTGCTTACGAGTTCTGGCATCAAGATATCTATTACGAAACAACAAAAACGAAATCACAGAATCGCCAAGCCAAATGTTTGAGCGAGTTGCAATTCTAGTTGGTGTTGGTGACATTCTCTATGACTCGGAATTATATGTCAGAGAGGGCGGGGCCCACCAGGACGCAGAAGAAGCAAGAAAATACCTGGCAAAACTGGACGACTTTGATTACAAATTCAAGATAGGCCAGTACTATCTGAACAAATATCATTTCCGCGGACTGATCAACCAATACGTGTATCTGGCAAAGCGCGGCCAAATGAAAAAGAGCTTCAAAGAAGTATTGACATTGCTTGCAGCAAAGAAATTTGAGCAATATGCCGATAGAATAACAGAATATCACACTCTGATGACAGAGCAGGACTTTTTGCCAAACTCTCCAACAATGATGAATGCAGGCGCAAGACTAGGACAATTGTCTGCCTGCTTTGTGCTTGGCATGCCTGACGACATGGGAGATATAATGAAGTCAACATCTGATGCCGCACTCATATTCAAGTCTGGCGGAGGAGTTGGAATCAACTATTCTGACCTAAGGCACGAAGGAGACATTGTTGCATCAACTTCTGGTGTTGCATCAGGACCAGTCTCTTTCATGAACATCATCAATACTGTCACCGAAGTAGTAAAGCAAGGTGGAAAGCGACGTGGTGCAAACATGGGAATCCTTGAAGCATGGCACCCAGACATTGAGAAATTCATCACAAACAAGACCAAAGACGGAATCTTGGAGAACTTTAATGTCTCAGTTGGAGTCTGGGAGGACTTTTGGTCTGCACTAGTAGATAGTGCTGATGGCAAATACACACTGCGAAGCCCAAGAGATAGAGCACCGGTAAAGGAAATCAATGCACACCAGCTAATCGACCTAATCGCACTATCTGCATGGAAGAGCGCAGAGCCTGGTCTGATATTCTTTGATAATATCAACAAGTACAATGTCTTTGCAAAGGCAAGAGGTGGACCACTGAGGGCAACCAACCCATGCGGAGAACAAAGCTTGTACCCATACGAGTCCTGCAATCTAGGTTCTATCAACTTGGCAAACTTGGTCAAAAGAAAGGCAGACGGCCAATACGAGTTTGACTGGCAAAGATATGAAGAGACCATCCGAAAGACAACCAAATTCCTGGACAATGTCATTGACATGAATCACTATCCAGTTCCAGAGATCGATCAGGCATCAAAAGAATCTAGAAGAATAGGATTGGGTGTAATGGGCGTAGCAGATCTCCTATACAAACTAAGAATCCCATACAATTCCAAGGAAGGATATGAATTCCAGTACAAGCTAGCTGAAGCACTCACGTATTACTCCATGGAGGAAAGCGTAGCGCTGGCAAAATCTCGTGGAGAGTTTGATCTGTGTTCAAAAACTGAATTCCCAGAAGGCAAGATTCCAGTCTCTGGATACTATGAAAAGCCAAAAGGCGAGCACTATTACGACTGGGATGCACTAATCACAAAAATCCAAAAGCACGGAATCCGAAACGTTCTGACCACAACAGTTGCACCAACAGGAACACTATCCATGATTGCGGACTGCTCCAACGGAATGGAGCCAACATTTGCTCTGGTGTTTGAAAAACGCGTAACAGTGGGACGATTCTTCTACACCAACAAAATATTCGAAAACGTCCTTAGAGAAAACGGCCTGTACTCTGAAGAATTACTGGCAAAAATTGCAGACAACTATGGCTCTGTTCGAGGACTAAAGGAAGTTCCAGAATGGATTCAAAACATTTTCGTCACTGCAATGGACATTCACTGGTCTGATCATTTGATGGCCCAGGCAGTATGGCAGGAATGGATTGGAAATGCCATAGCAAAAACAATCAACATGCCGCATGATGTTTCAGCAGAAGATGTCAAGGCTGCATATCTTCTAGCGCATGAGCTTGGCCTCAAAGGCATCACTGTGTATAGAGACGGCTCTAGACACACCCAAGTCTTGCACATGACTAGCGAGAACGCAGAAAAGACATTTGACGTTGTTGCAAGCTCATTCCTAAATGAGTTCATTGCAAAGAACATCAAAAACAACTACATCCGAACACAGGTGAACAATGCACTGCAGCTCAAAATCCCAGAAGAACCACTACTAGAACAAGTAGCAAAAGAAGAAGTATCTGAGGAAATGCTTTGCCCATCCTGCAAGAACGCACTAGTGTTCGTAGAAGGATGCAGCATCTGCATTGAATGCGGATTCTCTGGATGTACGTCTGGATAACACCAGCCTAATTCTTTTATTATCACTTTTTTCAATTCCCTTTTGTGGACAAGAAAATATTCATCGTAATAGGAATAGGAATAGCTGCCATTACGGCCCTGCTTGTATCGTCTAGTATCCCACAAGGAGATGTCTTTGTTGTACCACAAAAAAACGACAAGCTGGGAATAATAGTAAACACACCAACGCAACAAGTAACGCTGGACCAAATCAAAAAGACCTATTCTCGGGCTGATGAGTCTGGAGCAGGCAGGACGAATCTGTACCTGTTTTGGAATCATGTCGAGCCAGAGCGGGAAAAATACAATTTCCGAGACACTGACGTTTTGATGAGCCTAAACAAGAACAATGGAATGCAGACAACACTGTACTTTTCCATAGTAAATGGCAGAACAATAGGGCCATATCCGACATGGATGGGAACACCTGGATTTGGAACCTCGCTGGAAACAAAGGCAACTACAACTATAGATGCGATTCTTAGCAGATATGACGGCGCAATTGATACTGTAATAATTGGTGCAGAACTGGACTCTTACTTTGATGATGCAGACGGCAGCGTGAATCTGTATCGGGAATCATTTAACAATATTTACAATGAATTAAAGCAAAAACACCCAGACATCAAAATGGGAAATGCGTTTTCTCTAAACAACGTACTGAACAAAAACCTAACTAGCTATGTTTCTGAATTTGCAGACACTGGCGACTTTGTTGCGTTTACGTATCTTCCAGTAGACAGAATAAACGACATCACCAAAACACCAGAACAGGCAAAAGCTGATCTGCAAAAAGCACTGGATATGGTGCCAAACAACCAGGTTGCGTTCTTTGAGCTGAGCTGGAGTACTGCAGATACCATTGGAGGATCCGAATCAAGCCAGGCGGAATTTATCAAAACTGCATATGAATTCTATAGGGAAAACCAATCAAAAATAGAGTTCTTCAACTGGTATAGAATCTATGATAGGCCAGACGGCTCTTGCATAATAGACCAGAAATTCTCCGAATCTCAGGTGTCTCTAACAAATAACGACCAGTATGTCCGAGAAAGACTTGGTAACTATATCTGCAATGCAGGATTGCTAAAAACAGACGATTCCGCAAAATCTGGATGGGGCGAGCTGAAAAAGCAAATCGGCGCTAGCTAAAATGCTATCTCTAGTAATTGCAGAGGCCTCACTGGAACTAGTCCCCAAGGAATTGTACCGCCACAACGCTATTACTGCATATTGCAGAAAGATGGACAAAAAGCCGTCTGAAATCTTGCTTGATAATTCGTGGCACTTTGGGGCAATGAAGGGCCTAAAAAATGAGATAAAGCGGGGACGACCAGATCTAGTGCATTTTTGCCTGCTTGAAGCATGTACAATACCACTGTACCAGGAAGACGAAGTCTCTGTCTATGTGCATACCATAGATGATAAAGTAATCACGGTGGGCGAGCGAGTGCGGTTCCCAAAATCATATCACAGATTTGCGGGAATAATGGAGCAGCTGTTTGAGAAGAAAGTAATCAAGTCAGACGACCAAAAATTATTTGAAATCCAAAACATGAGTTTTTCTGATCTGATTGACGCAATAGAGCCGGACCAGGTAATTGGATTGTCTTCTGAAGGCAAAAAGAGCAGCTACGAGTCTGTGGCAAAAATGTGCACAGACGAGACCTGCCTAGTCATTGGCGGATTTCCAAAAGGCGAGTTTTTTGATTCTACAAAGAAAAGCATCGACTCACTGTATTCAGTCGATGAAAACCCGCTGGAAGCACATGTCGCGGTTGCCCGAACTTTGTACGAATATGAAAAAACCATTTTTATGTAGGCGCAAGGCGACCTCATTTTGTGCGGCCGTAGTATAGCCTGGTAGTACGCTGGACTTCCAATCCCGTTACCCGGGTTCAAATCCCGGCGGCCGCACCTGATTTAGTCATTCTAATTTTTGATAATGTCAGGAAACGTTGTATATCATATCTGACAATTACTTACAATGGACAAAGTAAACATCGGCCTTTCCCCAAATACACGACAAAAGGTAGTCGCAGTACTATCTGGTGTTTTATCAGACCAATACGTTCTGTATACCAAGACAAGAAACTATCACTGGAACGTCACAGGAGAAGACTTTGCACAATACCATGAACTATTCGAAAAACAATATTCAGCAATAGATGAAGACATTGACGATGTTGCAGAGCGAATCCGTGCACTAGGTGCCAAAACTCCTGCAACACTGGCAGAATTTGTAAAATTCGCAACACTCAAGGAGCATCCGGGAAAATACCCACTTGCAAAGACAATGATTGCAAATCTGCTTGCAGACCATGAAACAGTAATTCGAAGCCTGCGAAAAGGAATCAAAATATGCTACGACGTAGACGATGATGGAACTGAAGACTTTCTCACACAGCTATTAGAAAAACACGAAAAGACCGCATGGATGTTACGCGCAACACTAGAAAACTAATATCCTATTATTCCATTTTTTTATACAATGCCATACCAGCTAGACGATATTGATGTTGCAATAATACAATCACTGATGCAGGATGGTAGAAAGTCATTTAGACAAATATCTCGCGAAATCAAGGTCAGCACACCAACAGTTCAGGCAAGATACGAGCGACTAGTTAACGTCGGCCTGATAAAGTCAGTGTCACCTGTACTGGATCATGGATTGTTGGAGCCCAAAACCGAAAAGAAGCTAGACATTAAGACAAAGCCTAGGCCTGCCAAAATTACAAAAAACATGATACTTAACATGACCTGTGATTTGTGTAATGGTCCAATTTCTGGCAAGCCACAGCCGCTAAAGATAGCAGATTTTGAGCGATTTTTCTGCTGTACCACATGCAGGGCAACCTACAAGGAAAAGTACAAAGGCAGAATAGAATCTCTAAACCAAAAAGCTAGACAGTGATTTTTCTATAGGCAGCTTTGCCAAGCCGGTTCATTATCCCTAGGCCAAGGCCCTTCTTGCTTGTTCCCTGAGCTAGAATGATGTCGATTTTTTTAGCGTCAAATTCCCTAAACGACCTAAACAAATTGGCAGCAATTTTTTGCTGACTGCCCTGAGTTATTGTCATGTCTGATTTGATATTTGTGCCCAAAATTCCCACCCGTAGTCCCTGCTTTTTGTATGATTGTAACAATTGTGAAATTTTTTTGTTAACTTTGGATTTTTGTCCTTCTATGAGAATTATTTTTGCCCTTGGGGAGTAATGCCTGTACTTCATTCCAGGTGAGCGGTGTATTGTTTTTGTTTTCTTGCCATGAATGATTGGGTGGATTGCAATTTTGCTCAAGACCTTTTGCAGCTGTTCCAGTGTCACACCGCCAGGTCTGAGCAACATTGGGGTTTTTCTGGAAAGATCAATTACTGTGGATTCTATTCCTATTTTTGTCGGACCCCCATCAAGTATCATGCTTATTTTGCCAGAAAGATCATCTATGACATGTTGTGCTCTAGTGGGGCTGGGTTTGCCTGCAACATTGGCAGAAGGCGCAGCTATTGGAGTGCCACAATGCCTAATTAATTCCAGAGCGATTTTGTTTTTTGGCATTCGTATTGCGACTGTGTCTAGGCAGCCAGTTGTTATTTTTGGTACAATTTTGGATTTTTTGAGCACTAGAGTCAGCGGTCCTGGCCAAAACCTATCAATTAGATCAAATGCCGTCTTTGGTATGTCATCAGACAAAATTCCAAGGTCTGCAACATCTGAAATGTGCACAATTAGTGGATTATCAGACGGCCTGCCCTTTGCTTCAAAGATTTTTTTGACTGCCTTGGAATCTAGTGCATTTGCACCAAGGCCATAGACTGTTTCTGTTGGAAATGCAACAAGCCTTCCAGTTTGTATAATTTTGGAAGCTTGCCTAATCTGCGATAAGCCGGGATTTTTTGAATTTACCTTGAGAATTCTAGTCTGCATGTGTCGATTTTAAAAAAGGAATTGCGCAGCCATATTAAGAATATGATTATACCACTATACAATGAAGTATGACCCAAAGCAAATTGCTCTGGAGAGAATTCAAATTCTAGTAAAAGAGGCCCAGTCCAACATTTCACAAAACCCGGAGCTTGCCCAAAGGCAGGCAGGCCTTGCCAAAAAAATCAGCACCAAATACAAAGTCGTACTTCCATATGAAATCAGAATGCAGTTTTGCAAAAAATGCAAGTCGTTTATTCCACCTGGGACCAGCCGAATAAGAATGGGTAGATCGACCCTAAAATCAATCAGAATCACATGCAAATTCTGCAATCACACCTATCGCAAGGTAATTGCTCGACCTAAATGATTATAAGACGATTTGAAAGGTTGACTTTCACATGGCAAAAGCCTACGACGTACCAGCAGATGTTCTAATATCAAGACTAGCTGCAATGCTAAAGTCCGAAAACATCGGCAAGCCAGAATGGGCTTCATATGTCAAGACAGGCTCACACGCAGTGCGACCTCCACAAGACCGCGAATGGTGGTACACTAGATGCGCATCTGTATTTAGAAAAATATACCTGCACGGACCAATCGGCGTGAACGACCTTAGAATCGATTACGGCGGAAACAAGGCAGTAGGATATGCATTTTCACACCACAGAGACGCAGGTGGCGCTATTATACGAAATGCAATTCAGGAACTAGAAAAGCTTGGCTATGTCGAAAAAGTGCAAGGCAAGGGCCGTGTAGTTACTCATGCAGGAATGAAAAAGCTAGATAGACTAGCATCTGAAATCCTAGACGAGCTTGCAGTACAAAATCCATTACTCAAAATCTATTCCTAGTGATGTCCTTTGAGCTATGATCAAGGAGACCAAAACCGGCCAAGCGACGAAGAAATTCTGGCGCAAAAAGAAATAGTACTAAAGCAATTACTTTCCCCAGAAGCAAGACTACGACTGACCAACGTTAGAATGGTAAAGCCAGAGCTTGCGGCACTAGTAGAAAATTATCTGATTGGCATGGCATCGCAGGGAAAGATCCGATCGCAAATATCTGATGAGCAGCTAAAGCAAATACTCCAGTCTACACAACAACCAAAGCGCGACTTCAAAATAGAGCGACGCTAAATAAAATATAATTAGGGGTTTACTGACCCAAAACACATGAAGGCAGTAGTTTATGATGAATATGCACCAGATGATAATTATGCACGAATTCTCAAAGTAAAAGACATTGCAGAACCAAAACCAAAACCAAACGAGGTTGTATTCAAGGTCAAGGCAGCTGCTCTGAACTATAACGATATTTGGGGAATGAGAGGCGTACCCGTTGCGGTTCCATTACCACATGTTTCAGGCTCTGATGCCGCAGGCGACGTAATTGCAGTAGGTGAAGATGTCATTGACATCAAAGTAGGCGACAAAGTCGTATCCCATTCAAACATGTCATGTAGAGTATGCAAGGCATGTACTGACGGACGCGAATTTGACTGCACCAGAAGAACAATCTGGGGCTTCCAGACTGGTCCGACCTGGGGTGCATATCAAGAAATCACTCACTTGCCAGAAGTAAACGTATCAAAGATTCCAGAGGGAGTATCGTATGATCAAGCAGCAGCTGCATCAATGACATTGTTAACATCATGGCATATGCTAGTTGGCAGAGCCAAAATCAAGCCAGGACAAACCGTACTGATTATGGGTGGAGGTTCTGGTGTCGGCTCGTTTGGTATACAAATCGCAAAACTATATGGATGCACAGTAATTGCAACCGCATCTGGCGACAAGTTAGACAAGTGTAGACAACTGGGTGCAGACTATGCAGTAGATCACAGAAACCCAGACTGGAGCAAAGAAGTATTCAAGATTACCAAAGAAATTGCAAAATCATCTGGCGGAGTACCGGGAATCGATGTATCATTTGATCACATCGGAGAAACACATTGGAACCAACAACTGACATTGCTAAAATATGGTGCAACACTGGTATCCTGTGGTGCAACAACTGGCTATGATGCAAAGACAGACCTTCGACACATCTTCTTCAAGGGAACAAACATTCTCGGTTCAACACAGGGAACAAAAGCAGAACTAGATGATGGCCTATATTGGATGGGCAAAGGCAAAATAAAATCAGTCATTGATTCTGTTTATTCCTTTGAGCAGGCAGCCGAAGCCCACACAAAGATGTTGACAGGAAAAGGCCTCTTTGGCAAAATCCTGATGAAGCCAGAAGGCGTCTAAATTTTTGGCAAGGCTTTACCGCAGCCTCCTATTTGTACCTGGGAATAATCCTCGCTTTTTAGAAAAATCCAAGTCTTCTCCAGCAGACATTGTCTGCTTTGACTTGGAGGATTCCGTGCCTGATTCTGAGAAAAAAACAGCCCGAAACCTGATCAAGGAGGCACTAAAGTCGCGAAACAGCTATTCGAGTTCCGTCTATGTCAGGACAAACTCGCCAATATCTGGCAAAATCCCAGATGATTTGGCCGAAATAGTCCACAAAGGCCTTGATGGAATTGTGATACCAAAGGTAAACAATTCCCGAGAACTAGGCAAAATTATCAAAATTATAACAACACTGGAAAAGAAGCGAAAGCTAAAGCCCATTTTTGTAATTCCATCAATAGAATCTGCCGAAGGCATAGTGAACACATATGACATTGCAAAAAGCAGCAAGAGAATTCCAGCAGTAGTATTTGGCGTCTTTGATTTGCTAAATGATCTAAAAATTGAATACACAAAGCAGCCAGAAGGTGCAAAATATTCCCGGGCAAAAATTCCAGTTGATGCACGGGCAGCAGGAGTTCTGGCAATAGATGCAATTTGGCAGGACCTCAAGGATGTAGAAGGCCTAAGGCAAGATTGTATCATTGGAAAAAGCCTTGGCTATTCCGGAAAATCCATCATACATCCTGATCAAATCATTCCAGCACATGATCTGTTTGCACCAAACAAATCTGAAATAGAATGGGCAGCAAAGGTCTGCACAGTCTATGAAGAGTCTACGAAAAAAGGAAAAGGCGCTACTGTAGTGGACGGCAAAATGATTGATGAAGTGCACTACAAGCAAGCAAAGGCACTTTTAGAGCTGGCGCAAAAATAATTAATTGAAGCTTTATTTTGTGGCAGCAGGCGCAATATCTGTCAAGTTTGCGCAGAAAATTTCCAGCTAGGCCTTTTCCAGGCTCAAAAACAGATAGTCAATTACTTTATTCTCTGAGAGGTCCTTCATTTTTTTCATGGACTTGAAGACCAGGCTTTCTACATTTCCAGAATATGTGGTGACTAGTTTTTCTTTGAGGGTCTTTCTGTTTTGTATGTAATAATTTGCAAATGGTGCATACACCAATTCCCCTACAGATTCTTCTTTTTTGAGGCGAAATCCGGCCTGCCTTATTGCATCTAGGACGTGAGATTTGGTGTATTTTTTTGAAAGCCATGTTATGCTTAGTATTCCAAGCCTGAATAATGACGGATC
Organism: Nitrososphaerota archaeon; assembly: GCA_016872015.1. GTDB lineage: Archaea > Thermoproteota > Nitrososphaeria > Nitrososphaerales > Nitrosopumilaceae > Nitrosotenuis. The sequence goes on along the minus strand of VHBK01000003.1, from coordinate 43,496 downwards.
AGTTGTAACGGGAATTGCAAGTATTAGCTTGCCATTACTAGTCAAGACTCGCCTTGACTCTTCAAAGAATTTTTCCAGCACAAAGTGTTGAGCAGATTCCAGAGCTATAATCCTGTCAAATGACTCATCGGAAAATGGAATATCGCCAGAGGAAGAGTTTATCTGAGATATTACATGGTTGCTGCCGTTTTTTAGCTCCAAGAAATTCAAGTCCATGCAAAAAATGTCAAGATGTGAAAATTTTTCCTTCCATATTGTGGCAGGAATGCAAAACCCGCTGCCGACATCTAGGATTTTTTTTGCGGATCCAAACTCGCCAAACTCGGATGCATATTCTGACATTTCCCTTTGCGCATCAGGCAATGCAGTAGCGTTTTTCCACAAGCCAAAGTTGAGCATTTTTGTGTCTGCGCCAACCTGCATCATTGGGCCGAACTTGGAATAGATATTGACAATGTCTTTTCCGGAATGTCTGCCATTCCATAATAGTACGTCAAGGGGGTTTATCGTAATCTTTTGATTCAAAGATGATATGGGAAGAAAAAGGGGTTATTTTAGGTTCAGTGGAATATTTCCAGAACCCCACGGCTCTTTAACATTGAACGTGTACTGCTTTGTTGGTTCAAACTTGAAGTCGACATAGCTTCCATAACCAATTGCTGGACCAAAGAGCATGTTAAATGTCCTAGATGCCCCTGGCTTTAGGACAATTTGGCCGTTGGTAAAATCTTGTGATGAGTACTTGAATGTCGTAGTGCCATCAGATACGTCATAATTGCACGCCGCAGGACCTGTACAATACAGAGAGATGTTATCTTTGGAGCCAGTGTTTTCAACTAGGAACTTGAGGTTGACAATGTCTTTGTTACTGCTTTTTTCCACTGTTGCCCCTGCATAGTAGAATGTAATTGGGCCGATTGTGGTCTTGGTTGCCTTTGCCTTGAATGCCGCATCTCCAGAGTTTGCCTTGAGTGCCTTTTCGCATTCATATTGCTCTCGCTGTGTTTCCTTTGCTTTGCAGGCTGCTAGCTTTTCTTGCATTGGATCAACAGGAGCTGATGCTGGCTGTGTTACATTAGCGATGATTGGTTTGGTTTGAGTCTTTTTTGTCTCTGTCTTTTTTACAGTTTTCTTATTTTCTTTTTTTGCATCCTTTTTGGAATCTTTCTTTGAGTCTTTTTTCTTGTCTTTCTTTTCTTCAGCAAATGCACTAGTAGATAGTGTAACACTAAGAATCAGACTAGCTGCAATTACTAGAGCTACAAGTTTGATTGCATTATTTTGCGTTAATTGTTGTTTCATTGAGTGAGTTTTGCAATTTTATTATATAAACTAGTGATAAAATTCTAGTCTAGTGCTAATTTTTTCTTGTGGGAATAGTATTGGCACTAGACAACAAAGTTGGCCCGCGTTTAAATAAAAATCTTGGACGATCAATCCATGTCTACGTCATGCAAGGGCTTTTGCACTAGTTTCAAGGCACAAAGAACACAAAATGGATTCCGATATGACCTGGGCCAAAAAAGATGCACGTATTGCTCGATGTATCTCCAAGTTGATTCGATAAACTGTCCGTGCTGTGGTTCTAGGCTCCGCTCAAAGGCAAGACATCGTATGAAATCTTGATTTTACTCTATTACTCGTACCAAGTCCTTTAGCTTTCGTCTGGACTTTGGAGGCCTGCTCTTTTGTGGATAACCAATGCACAATATGGATGACGGTCTAAGCTTGGTTCCGAGAATCTGCTTTACTTTTTCCTCATCAATCATTCCAATCCAAATTGAGCTCAAGCCAAGGGCAGAGGCGGCAAGCTGGGAATACGCAGCTGCCAGTGTTGCGTCCTGCAGCGAGAATTTTGCCAGAATTTCCGGGGGGAAATTTATCTTGACTCGGGATGGGTCCATACAAAACACCAATACCACTGGCGCATTCACAAAGGGCTGTTTGTTTGCAGCCTCGACCAGTCTTCGCTTTACTTCCTTGTTTTTGATGTAAAACACCTCAAAGCCCTGAAAGTTTCCTGCAGTGGGAGCAGTATCTGCAGCTGCCAAGATTTTGTCTACTTGCCATTGTTCTACTACTTTGGAAGAGTCAAAGTTTCTAGTAGAGCGCCTAGTTGACATTACGCGAAACAAGTCTGATTGCGGAATTCCTTTTTTTGGCTTTGATTTTAGGACTGCCTTGAGCTGATTACCTTCATCTTCCTTTTCTATTTGGATTGAGGGCAGGAATTCTTTAGGATAAACCTTGATTATCTTTGGAGTGTGCGGGACCTTTTTGTATTCTAATATGGCTTTTGTCATTGTACTAGTCTTTGCCTCTAAATATTTGGAGTCCTTTAGGCGAAACTGGACTAGATCCGTGTTTATCAGAATTGTGCTAAACTCATCTTCCAGCTCTACCTTACCAGTAGAGTTTTTTGCCAAAATCTCTGTCAGTGAGTCTAGCTCGTCTTTGTTTAGTACTACCACATCGGAATCGTCCTCATCAATTCCCTCCCAAACAAGGCGGCAGCCGTCCTTGGAGATATAGGATGGCTCTACCTTGGTAAATTTGCCCACAAGTGGAATCTGTCTTTGTACTAAAAATTACTTTTGGGATTAATTGATGAGTTTTGGCAGGCTTTTGAGGCTAGATTCTCGGATTATTTGCGCATCTAGGCTAATATTTTGGTCCTTTACTGCCTGACCACCAACAAATATTGGAATGTCAAATTTTTCCTTTATTTTTTTGATCAGTCGTTGCCCGGGTCTGATGTTGTCTGTTAATGTAATAGATACAAGTATGGCATCTGGCTTTGATGATTCAATAAATCTCACTATGGATTCGTGTGGCTCTGATGGCGCCAAATTAAAGACCCTAAACCCACTACACGAGAGATGTGACTCCAAAATGCTTGGCCCTAAATTATGATGTTCTCCTTCTGGAGTGCAGATCAGAATTTTCTTTTTGGTTGGCGCCCTCTCATTTTTGCTAAAGATAATTCTAATCAAACTGTTTGCGATATTACTGCAGACATGCTCGTCTGCAATACTTATTTTGTTTTTTGCCCAGAGCTCGCCTACCTGGTACATCACTGGTGTGAGAATTCTCTCAAAAAAGTTTGTAGTTCCAGATGTTGAGCGATAGTCAGAGTACAGTCCTAGTGCGCCTTCCAGATCTCCTCTCATAAATAACTTGAAGAGCTGGTCTTGAAGCTTGGAAAGCATTTCGTCTCTTTTGTCAAGATCCATTGCTTCATCTGATGCCAAAAACGCAACTACCTTTGGGTCGTTTCTGTACTCAAACGGTATGTCTTGTTTTGTTACTTCTGATGATTTTCCCAAATATTTGATGGTCTCTTGCTTGGATGTGTTCTTTTTTGGGTCCCAGACTGATTTTACCAAATACAAATAGCGCTCGCCTTTGACTGTTTTTGTTCGCAAATAGACCATCAAGACAAAATCTCGGCTTCAATCTAATAAATAATGCCAAAAAAACTGTCTAGTGCTAACAGTTCTATAACAAATAATCCCTATTGTTTTTTACCAACTTGTGCCTAGACGATACAATGGTGGACCTGTACGAAGAGGCTGCAAACAACTTTTTGGAATTATCTAGCCAGCAGCGACTTCAGATAATATTCAAACTATTGGAGAAAAAATCAAAGATAACAAACATGGCAAAGGAAATCGGCGCCACAGTTCAGGAGGTTCACCGAAACTTTGCAAGACTGGAGGATGGTGGATTTATTGCAAAAAACATGGATGGATACTACACCCTTACAACATACGGAAAAACCATCTGCTCTCAGACACCGTCTATAATATTTTTGTCAAGAAACAGGAAATATTTTGAAGATCACAACTTTGGCGACATTACACCCAAGTTTATCATGAGGATTGGACAGCTTGCCAATTTTACCCACGTCAAGGGAGTCTCTAAGGTACTGGAACAATGGAAGTCAATTTACAAAAACGCAAACCAGTACATATACGAAATTCTAACTGAAATTCCACTGGATATAATTGAGCCAAAGGTAAAGCAAATCGCAAAGGGAGTAAAATTCAACTATATTCTCTCTGAATCTACAGTAGTACCAAAGGGAAGAAAAAAACTGCTTGCCAAGCTCAACTATGATAGTCTAATAGAAAAAGGCCTAGTTAAGAGAAAGATGAAAAAGACAATCCAGACTCTAATAGTACTCAACGAAAAGGAAGCAAGCGTATCATTCCCAAATGCCGAAGGCGAGGCAGACCTGACAGAACTCTTTTACAGCACAGACGCAATGTTTCACGAGTGGTGCCTCGACTATTTCCGGTATAACTGGTACGAATCTGAAATATTCCAGGAATCCAAGCTAAAAGAATAGAAAAAATTCCTAGCTTGTGGCTAGGAATGCGCCGACTCCGGCACCTACGCCAATGCCTAGGACAAAGAAAAGGACGTCCCAAGCCATGACGCGCTTGAATGGGGCTCGAACTTCAAAAGCCCAATGTGTTGTTTTCATGATTATGCTATGGTACTCTAATTGATAGGGTCTGCTCAGCTAGTATGATAACGATTAAGCTAGTTTGTTGATTCTAAAAATAAGAAAAAGGATCAGTCGTCATCTTTATCATCGTCGTGATGCTTGTTTTTCTTTTGTTCCTTTTTGTGCTCTTTTAGCTCCATTTTGAGATCCTTGCGTATGTCTTTGATTTCGTGCTTTAGTTCCTTGTACTCACGTTTTGTGTCGTTTTCAAAGTCTCGAATTTCGTGTTTTGCCTCACGGATGTCTTTTTTGGTGACGAGTCCTGTCTTTTTTGCCTCTTTTAGGAGGGATTTTGCGTCTTTTTTGAAGGTCTTGAATTCTTCCCTGAATTGTTCTCTTACATCCTTGTACTTGTCCTTTAGAGTCTTCATCGATTCGCGGCAGTCTTCCATGATTTGTTTTCGTGCTGTATCGGTTGCGTTGTTTGCTCTATCATGACACTCTCGGATTAGCTTGAGTGTTTCTTCTCGTTGTTTTTTGAGTAGCTCGTTTCGTTTGTGGACAAAATCTGATACCTTTTGGTCTAGACTGTCAGTTGGCTTGGTCTGGTTTGTAGATGGTGCTGATGGTGTTGCTGGCTGAGCAATATTTGATGATGCGCTAGTACCGGATGGATTTAGCGCAAATACCTTGTATGCATAGCATTTTGCTGGTGCAAGGCCTGTGTTGTTGTATTTAGTGGAGGTGTGGTTTGATGCCAGAACAGAAAATGTTCCTAAGCATCCTGCATCCCGCTCTATTTTGTAGCCGTTGACTAGGCTTTGCGTGGAATTGACTGGTGCGTTCCATGACAAGTTGATCTGCGTGCTGGAGACACTTTGGGCAACTAGATTTGTTGGCGGATTGGCTGGTTCGGCAAAAGAGTTCCCCAAAGGCAGTGCCAGCGTTGCAACAAGTAGAATCAAGATGATTCCTGTTGTCTTCATTATTCCAAAAAGAGAATTTTTTCTATATAACATTCAAGTATGATTTCTACGTGCCCATTTTTTGTGAGAAAAATGAGCTGCCCAAAAGCAAAATGTTTCTCTTTCTTTCCTTTAGGCGCCTAATGGAATAGGGAAGCCAGTTTGTCCCATATGGGATGTATTCAGATAATGCGAATCCCTTTTTGATTAGATCTGGTTTTAGCTCATCTCGAATTCCTCGAAGCATTTGGAACTCGAATTTCTTTTCATGCTTTTTTGCAAGTGTTATTGCGGAACTGATCATTGTATAATCATGCGTGGCAATCCCAAACTCGTTGCCTGACTCGAATAAAATTTTCATTAATCTCAGATAATTCTGGTCGATTTTTTCCTTTGACTTGAGGGCAACATTTGTGTTTTCTCTATAGGCGCCTTTGACTAGGCGTATTTTGCCTCCAATTGAGAGCAGATCTGCTAGGTCGCCCTCACTTCGCGTCAAATTTGCCTGAATGGCAATACCTAGTCTTTCGTATCTTGCGAGCAAATTTTCGTAAATCTGGATTGTCTCGTCTGTGTGATCAGATGACTCCATGTCTAGCCAGACAAATGTCTGGGATTGCGATGCAGCTCGAATAAGAATTTCTAAATTAGCCAGGCATTCCTTTTTGCTTTTCATCAGGCCTATTTGGGTCGGTTTTACAGAAATTGCACCACTTACCTTCCACTTTCTAAATGAGCTCATTATGGTCTTGTATTCGGAGATGGTGTTTTCTATGATATTTTTTGATGTATGGTATTCGCCTAGCTTGTTTATTATGACACTCATGCCATTTTTGTAAGATACTTGAGCAGCGTTCAATGCGTCATTAATGGTATCTCCTGCAATCCATTGTTTTGCAACACCAAAGAGAATCTTTTCCATTAATGCCATAATACAATCACGGGTTTGTCGTGTAAAAATTTTAGTTAGAAATGATCATTTACTGATACTTGTTCCAGCGGAAGCTGTCCGCCCCTTTGGTTTGCTGGTTTTAGCGCCTTGCCAACTACTACCATCATTACTATTGTATGGTCTGAAGGCAGGTTGATTATTTTTGCAACCTCTTCTGGCACAAAACCAATCATTGGGCAGGAATCATAATTCATTGCCTTTGCCGCAAGCATTATTGTCTGGGCTGCCATTCCGCAAGACCTGATTGCCTCGTCTCTCTGGAACGATTCATTTCCCTCATATGCCTCTATTATTGCAGGAACCAAATAGTCCTGGGTTGTTTTGGGGGCATTCTTCCAGTATCTGGCAGGGTCTTTTTTCCATGCAAGCAAGTCTGCGCACAAAACAATCACAACTGATGCGTCAGAGACCTGAGCCTGGTTCCACGAGGCAGCACGCATTTTTGCCTTGGTTTCTCTGTCTGTAATTACAACAAAGCGCCAGTTCTGGATATTATACGATGTTGGCGATAGTATTGCAGCAGAGAGAATTTTGTCTATTTCTCGTCTTGGTATAGTATGGTTTGGATCAAAATTCTTAATCGAGCGACTTGCTCTATTGTCTCAAATGTATCCATGTAAAAACTGGATTTGGTTTTATTTTTAAGGCTTGCCTGAATCATTTTATACCGTAGTACTACAATTCCAGTAATTGTTCACAGGAATAGTTGAAGGAATCGGCAAAGTTTTAGACATAAAACAAAACACCAAAAATCGCAGCGCCATAAAAATGACAGTTGATCTTGGCAAAAACTCCAAGGGCCTCAAGCTGGGTCAAAGCGTAGCGCTAAACGGAGTATGCCTGACAGTTACCAAAATTGACAAATCAAAATGCAACTTTGAGATGATCGAAGAAACCACAAAAAAGACAGATCTTGGCAATCTCAAAGTAGGCGGAATTGTAAACATTGAGCGAAGCCTCAAGGTAGGCGAGCGACTGGAAGGCCACTTTGTGCTGGGACATGTGGATGGCGTAGGGATAATAAAAAAAATTGAAAAAAAGCCAAAGGAAGTGCAGATCTGGTTTGAGATTCCAAAAAATCTGGCGCGCTTTGTTGTGCAAAAGGGCTCTATTGCAATTGATGGAATCAGTCTGACAGTAGTCGATGTGAAAAAAAATCTCGCGTCAGTTTGTCTGATACCGCATACAATTGATGTTACAAATTTTTCAACAAGAAAAGTAGGCGACAAGATTAATATTGAAACCGACATTTTGGGCAAATATCTCCTAAAACAGGAATGATTTTCTACCAAAAAAATGGTAATTACTAATTTACTAGTAAACTTTATTATTATACCAAAACCAATTTTATATTATGACACTAGATGAGGCAATTTCATCATTAAGACGAGGCGAGTTCGTATTGCTCTATGACTCAGGAAAAAGAGAAAATGAAGTAGACATGGTGGTGGCAGCCCAGTTTATCACACCAGAGCATATCTCACGAATGCGACAAAACGCTGGGGGCCTAATTTGCCTGGCAATAGAAGACTCTTTTGCAAAATCGCTAAATTTACAATACATGCACAACATTCTATCACAGTCTGATGATATCGATTCTGATTCTAAGAAAATGATAATGGGCACAGCTCCATATGGAGATCACCCAACATTTTCAATTTCAATTAATCACAAAAAGACCTACACTGGTATAACTGACAAGGACAGAGCCCTGACCATAAAAGAAATGGCGCAACTATATCACTCTGATGATGCCAAAAACCAGTTCATTACTTCTTTTGCCACACCTGGACACGTACCGTTGCTTTTGGCCTCAAATGGATTGCTTGCAAAAAGGCAAGGCCATACGGAAATGTCTGTATATTTGGCACAGCTAGCAAATCTTATCCCAGTTACTGCCATATGCGAGATGATGGACGGGCAGACATATTCTGCACTCACTCCGGAAAAGGCGCAAAAGTTTGCCAAAGAACACGCCATCCCATTCATTGATGGCAAAGAATTACTGGAATTCTCAAAGGTGTACTAGATGAATATTGCAATAGTCACTGCGGAATTCAACGACGAGATAACATCCCGAATGTTGGCAGTAGCCGAAGAAAAGGCAAAAGAACTCAAAATCACAATAAAATATTCCTGCAAAGTTCCAGGTGCCTATGATATGCCAATAATAGTAGATGCATTATTATCAAAAAAAGACGTCGACGGCGTAGTCACACTTGGTACAATAATCAAGGGTCAGACAAAGCACGATGAGGTCATTTCTCACAGTACTGCAAAATCTCTAACTGAACTCTCACTTAGGCACAAAAAACCAGTCTCCCTTGGAATATCTGGTCCTGGGATGCAGGAGAGACATGCATACGCACGAATCAGGCCAGTCTCTGAGCGCGCAGTAGAGGCAGTGTTCAAGCTGGCGCAAGAACTTGAGAAACTGCAATGATCCAGCTTACTATAATCAAAATAACAGAATATGGCCCGTGGACCCTTACTTTGGGCTCTGATAGAGAGCACGAATTGCAAATGCTCCAGGCAAATCTATACAAAGAAATCCAAAAACTATTCTCAGAGAAAAACTGCCTTGTATTCTCAAATCGATTTGACGAGTTTTTTGTAATAACAAACGGCTTGACCTTGGCAGACCACATTGAAATCCAACAAAAGCTAGAGCAAGTCTCGTCGCTCAAGCTGTCCATGTCAATTGGATATGCCGACAATCCCTTTGATGCAAATCTCAAGGCATACGAGGGCAAAAAAACCCCAATAATATTAGACAAAGATCACAGCATCTTTGGATTTGTAAATGGACATGCAGATCAAAAGGTCACTATAATGCACTTTGATGTAGAAAACATTACTTCACAAAGAAAGGTAAAGTCTCCATACGAGATCTCATCTACCATTTTTGGCATTTATGCAAAAATGTCCAAGTTCTTTTTGGCAAAAAAATCCCTGGCGTTTTTTATGGGAGGAGACAATTTCATGGTGGTAACATCTGGCGATGCAAAGAAAAATGCACAGGAATTCCTCGATATAGCAAAAAAGGAGTTTGACGTGACCTTTAACTGTGGAATAGGAACTGGTAGAACAGCAAGAGAAGCAGTCAAGCTTGCAACAAAATCCCTTGATACTATACGGGAAATCCGCGACGCCAAAAAAGAAAAACCAGAAATCTATGAGCTGTCATGCTTTTAAAAAATCTCAGCGTTCTTTATGGCCGGGACCTAAAGTACATCCATTCTGCTAACCTTCCAGTATTAGGCGACAAATTCGGCAAGCTGGGCCAAAAAAATGGCAAAGCAGTTGATTGTGAGGGGCTGCTTTTGGTGCCTGGATTTATCAACATGCACACGCACATTGGCGATTCCATAGCAAAAGACGTAACTCTTGCAGGCTCTGTAGACAGCAAAATCCACCCGGTTTTGGGGGCAAAACAGAGAATTCTGAGGCAAACCAAACCTGATCATCTGATATCGTTTATGAAAAATTCTTGCCATTCCATGATCAAAAAAGGAATTACCACATTTGTTGATTTTAGGGAGGGCGGCCCTGAAGGTGTTTCACTGCTAAAACAAGCATTACAAGAAATTCCAATTAGGGGAATAATTCTTGGTCGAGTGGAATCATACCACGACAAGACACAGATCAAAAAAAATCTACCACTAACTTTTGATGCAAAAAAGATACTGTCCCAAGTAGTAAAGAATTCTGATGGGCTAGGAATTTCTGGAGCAAATGAAAACAGCGACTCTGCCTTACAATACTATTCCAGGACAAAAAAACTCAGGGCAATCCACAGCTCTGAGACTAGAGAGAGCATGGCAGTATCCAAAAAAATTACCAACAAAACAGAGACATCCAGAGCATTGCAGCTAAAGCCGCACTTTCTAGTGCACATGACGTTTGCTGGTATGGCTGATCTCAAGCTGGCGGCAAAAAAGACAAATGGAATTGTAATTTGCCCTAGGGCAAACTCATCTCTGGCAGAGGGAATTCCAAACTTTGAGGCAATGGCAAAAGCAGGTTGTACAGTGGGAATTGGAACCGACAATGTAATGATAAACTCGCCAGACATGTTTCGTGAAATGGACTATCTCTGGAAGACACACATGGGATTATACCAAAAAAGAATAGACCCAAAGGAAATACTCAAAATGGCAACAGTAAACGGCGGAATAATCCTTGGCAAGAAAATAGGCTCAATTTTGCCTGGATTTTTGGCAGACGGAATTTTCTTTGACAAGCATTCGCTGGATCTGGAACCGATGCACAATCCGCATGCAAGCATTGTTCACAGGGCAAATGAAACCGCAATTTCTGCAGTAATGATTGGAGGCAAAATAATCCATGGCAAGCTCTAGGCCACACGTTATCTTGTCTGCCGCAATATCACTTGACGGCAAAATAGCTACTAGGACTGGAGACTCGGCACTATCGTCTAAAATAGACACAAAGCGCGTCCACAAGTTGCGCTCTCAAGTAGATGCCATACTTGTTGGCAAAAACACCATCCTTCAGGACAATCCAATGCTGACTGTGAGACATGTTAAAGGCAAAAACCCAATTCGAATAGTTTTGGACTCTCTGGGCCAGATTCCGACCAGCTCCAAAATAATCCAGACTTCATATCAAATCCCAACCATCATAGCTGTATCAAAAAAAGCATCGCGCAAAAACTTGGCAAGGCTTGGAAGATTCCCAGTAGATGTTGTAATAGCAGGAAAATCCAGAGTCGAGCTAAAACCACTTTTGCAATTCCTGTACAAGACAAAAATCAAAACCATTCTGCTAGAAGGTGGCGGAACCACGAACTGGGACTTTGTAAATCAGGGACTAGTAGATGAGATACTAGTTACAATCACGCCATATCTGGTTGGAGGAACAAACGCAAAGACACTGGTAGAGGGAGATGGATTCTCAAAAATATCAAAATCCCTGAGGCTGAAATTGCACAAAATTAGGCGTCAAAACAACGAAGTTATTCTACACTATATCTGACGACGCATATCGTTTCGGATATCTGTAATCTTTGATTCTAATGCTTTTTTGAGCTTGTCGTTTTTCTTGAGATTTACCACACCATTGCATCTTGGGCACTTGAAGAACTGTTCCAGGGCAGTCTCAAATGTAATTCTTGGACAGTCCTCGTTTCCACAATGATAGAATTGTGACGAGTTTTCATAGTCTAGTCTTTGCTGCAGTCGCTCATTGATTTTTTTCTTTTGGTTTTCAATGAAATTTTCGACCTCGTCCTTTCTTGAGCGCCATCTGTATACGAACCAGCCCTTTCGCTCGTCCTTGACGCGAATTCCTGTGATCAGTGCTTTGCCAAACAAGTCATAGAGAACCTTTCTTACCATGTTGATTCTCAGGCCTGTTGAGCTTGCTATTTCTTCGTCAGTTGCATCTTCTGCCTTGAGCAAAGCACGTGCAACTTTGAGGTATTCATCTCCGCCAATCATTGCAGAAATTCTAACAAATGGGTCTTCGTAGGACTCGACCATGATTCCAGAACTTGATTTGCATATTTAATATCTGCGAAGAAAAGTAGGAAGCTGACTTGGGGGATTCAACATCCTTTGCTTTGGGCAGAAGCAGTATGTTCCACCGGCAAACCAATGTTGGGTAACAGGTCAATTGGCTATTGCGTCAGCTTCTCTGATGCAATATCACAACCATGGCACTAAAGCATGATCATGTGTTTTCTTTTGTTTTGTGCGCTTAGGCGTGGTTTGGCTTTACAGTTATCTGGTTTTGTTCATTGATTTAGAGAAATTATGAATATTTGTTTGGTTTATTATTGTATTATGTAATAAATTCTTTGTAAATTAATGATTTATGATAAATATGTTTGATGCGTAATGTAATCATGAGCTACTGTGTGAAATGCGGCGATGAGGCAGAAGTTTGCTTCTGCGGAATAGAAAAAAAGACAATGACAGAATACATCAGCGCACTAAAAGAGTGTGCTGATCTTAAGTGCTATTGCAAAAAGCACATTCCATAGGTGAGTGTAATGTCGTACGCTTATGTTTTGATAAACTGTGATCTTGGATCAGAAGAACGGGTGCTATCTGAGCTAAAGTCAATCAAAAAGATCAAAGAAACTCACGGCGTCTTTGGTGCATACGATATTGTTGCCAAAGTAGAGGCGCCATCAGATAATATGATCAAACAAGTCGTTACTGGGAAAATTCGCTCAATAGATCGGATCAGATCAACTCTGACATTATGGGGGTAATACAATGTCGCTTGTAAGCAAAATCCGCTATCCCACATATGATGAAAAATGCAAGAGACTGACACTGGAAAAGGACATACGATTTGCAGGAATTCTGGATGAATATGGCAAGCTAGTGGCAGGAGGATTCAAGGAAGGCCTCATTCCGCTAGAAGATGACAAGACAAAACTGCACCATTTCATGGAGTTTATCTCGCAAATATCGCTTCGACACGAACTGGATAAAGAGCTAGGACCAATCAACTATTTAGCTGCAAGGAGAGATAAGATAATTCTGCTGAGCTTTCCCTTCCCAATCGCAAAGATGACTCTGCTGATTTCTGCGGATAGGTGCCTTGACATTGAGGGCTTAGCTTCTCATGTGATTGATGTCTTTAGTGTAGAGCAGGCAAGGCTTGCCGAAAAATAGCGAATTTCGCAGCAAACCCTTTGTATTTTGAGCAAATAAACACAAAACACTATACATTTGTTTGATTTTTTGCTGGCATTCCTAAAATAACTTTAAACCCAGAATTATGCCATGGAAATCTCAAAATGCGAATGCCCTCCAGGATCTCCGACATACGAAGACGAAGAGGGAATGCTTATCTGCTCGTCTTGCGGCGGATGGGTCCAACCAAGCTAGGATTTTTTTGAAACCACTTGCTTGCCTTTTTCTGATGGTATGATTTGTAGTCTACCGCCATCAAATTTGGAATCAAACTGAGCTCCGCCCTGAATTCTATCTAGTACTATTGCTAATGCACTGATCTCTGAATGGGGTTGATTTCCAACCGCCACGTTATAGTCAGCATTTTCATAGACATCACGCGGAACCTTCTCAGCACCTACCACAATCAGAATTTGCTTTTCCTTTGCAATTTTTGCCTGAACGGAATTGATGTTTTGGCCATACATGGTAAGGTGGACTATTTTTACTCCATTCTTTTTCTTTGTTTTTAGCAGCGTCCGCCAGTTTTCAATGTATTCTAGCTCAAAGTCGCTTCCCCAAGACTTGTTTACTTTGAAGAGAGTTTCTTTGATTTCTGGGTTTATCTCATTCATATAGATTTTTTTGGCACCAAATGCGCGCGACACCAGAGCGACATGGGTTGTGACTCGGTCATCACGGACTAGTCTTTGTCCTATTCGTAATACTTCAATCGTCATCTTGTTCATAAAACTTTGATAGGTCTTGTTTTCTTGGGATTTCTTTTATTTGCTGTGGGGGAGCAGAGATCATTTTTTTGACCAGCTCCAATAACTTTGGAATATTTTGCTGGGTCACAGCAGATACTGGAACCCATTTTTTGCTGTTTGTTAGTCCAATGAATTCTGCCTTTTGGAGTATTTGGTCTGGCTCTGCGAGGTCCGACTTGTTTAGGGCATAGATCACGCGTTCTTGGTCCACATCCAAGTCAGCCATGGTTTTGAGGCAGCTTCGATATTTTTTGCGCAGCTCCATCTCTGAATCAGAAATGTCAATTACCACAATCACTACTTCGGCGTACTTGAGCTCCTCAAGAGTTGACTTGAAGGCTTCAATCATATATGCTGGCAATTTAGAGATGAATCCTACAGTATCTGAAATCAGGACTGGATCCTTTTCGATTAGGACTTTTCGTGTTGTAGTCGATAGTGTTGTGAATAATTCCGGGCTTTCCTGCTTTGTCTCGCCTGTTAGCAAATTAAACAGGGTTGTCTTGCCAGCTGAAGTATATCCTGCAAGCGATATTGTCTTGAGTCCGACTCGCCTTCTTGCCTCTCGGTGCAGTGCTCGTTGTTTTCCCATCTTTTCCAGCTTTGATTTTACTGACTTCATTCTATTTTGAATGTCGTTGTAATACGAGTCGACTTCGTACATGCCAATTCCCATGAATCCTGGCTGCTCGCCCTGCTTTGCCAGCCTAACCTTTTCCTTTGCCCTTGACATTTCATATCGAAACTGGGCTAGCTTGATTTGCAAGTGAGATTCTGCACTGGTGGCACGCCTCTCAAAGATTTCCAAAATAAGGGATTCTCTGTCTAGAATGTTGATTTTGAGCTTTGATGCCAGATTGTAGTTCTGACTTGGCTTGAGAATTTCATCATATATTAGAACATCTGGTTTTATCCTGTCTGAGATTTCCTTTATCTCTAGCATTTTGCCTTCACCGATTCCGTATCTTGCCTTGTTGAGAAATTTCTGGCGAACAAGCTTGTCTACTTTGTAGCCTGCTGCTTCGCAAAGACCGTAGGCCTCCCTTATGGCATCTTCATCGTCGTATGTGATTAGAATAGCGCTTAACATTGTACAATTCCGGCTATGGTCGTTTTCTTAACAACTTTTCTACATTCATGTTCAGTACGATTTCTGCAATGTCTGATGCGTATTCCGCAATCCTGGCGATGTTTTCCGTCATTCTCCTTATTCTGTAGGCCTCTTCTTCGTCTTTTATTGCCTTGACAGATTCGATTATCCTTTTTTCGTATTTTGATAGTTCTGATGCCTTTTCAATTGCCTTTTCTGCTTGGGCAAAGTCTTCTTTGAATAATGCCAAGCATGCCTGGTCCAAGACTGATGTTGCAAAGTCGTTTAGGTCCTCGATTTTCTCCATTGCGTCCTCTCTTACTGATTTTTTGAATTCCAACAAGTCCTTGGCAATGAGTACTGCGTGGTCACCAGTCCTCTCTATGTTTTTGACAATCAGTCTGTATCCAAGGCATTGTCGCGCGTTTGCAAATCCCATTTCTCGTAGCATGTACTCGTTTTGTATTGCGATCTTTAGCTGGCGAATTATATAAAATCCAAATCTGTCAACTTCATCATCAGAATCGATTACCTCTTTTGCAAGCTCCAAGTTTGCCTCTTTTACCGCAAGTAATGCATCCTTGAGCATTGATTTTGCCAAGTGCAGCATTCGCTTAAAGGCGCCGTCTACTGTCAACTCTAGCAAGTTTACCAAAACCTGGATTGTAATGCCATCAACAGAATCTGAGATGATTTCTGCACCCATCAGCATTCCCTTGACTGCTGACTTGATTGCAGTCCTCTGGCCTGGTTGTAATCTGTCTCCTTTGGGCTTTATCTGAATTGTCTTGTAGCCAAGAAAATAAAGTGACACCAGCTTGCGAACAATTGCCGCATTGTTGTCTTCACGCGTTATCTCTAGGACTGCCTCTTCGCCAGATGTTGCCTTTGTCTGCTCCTTTGAAGGAATTATTTTGAGTGCTGATCTTCCCTCTCTAGTTATGGTTATTTGGTCTCCTTGCTTTAGGCCCAGCTCCATAATCCACTGCTTTGGTAATGATACTATATAGGAGGACTTGCCGGTAAATTGTATTCGGCGTGTCTCTTCTCGCTCTGACATAACTACATGAATTTGATTTATCTATATAGATGTGTCCTGTGATATATACTCACAAGCCCAGACGTATATTTTACAAACTTGCCATCATATGATAATACCTATTTACAATATCTCGATTCTAAAGATCAAGAACTATGCACAGTAGGCATTTTGATTTTATTGCGCTTGGTAGCTCTCTGTTTATCACATTTGCAATACTTGGGTTGTTTTACAGCTATATCTTGATTCAAAAAGACAATGAATTTGATCTGATTGCAAAGGATCTAACCGCATCAATACAAAACAGACTTGTAAACTATGAACAAGTCCTCTTTGCCACACGGGGGCTCTTCATAAGCTCAAATGGAATCACAGAAAATGAATGGCAAATTTTTGTAAAAAATCAACAAATAGACAACAGATTTCCAGGAGTGCAAGTTGTGGGCTATTCACAAAAAGTAGGCAACTCTGAGGATTTAGAAAAACACGTCCAAGAAATGAGATCCGCATATCCGAACTATACAGTTAGACCGGACACACCAAGGGAGACATATCATTCTATTATCTATGTAGAACCAGTCAACACTAGAAACCTTCAAGCATTTGGCTATGACATGTTCACAGAGCCTGTGAGACGAGCAGCTCTAGAAAAGGCATGCGATACCAACACTGCAACAATTACCGGCAAAGTAACCTTGGTACAGGAAATAGGAGGTGAGGTGCAACCGGGCTTTTTGATGTTCTTACCAGTGTACAAAAATAACATGCCAAACGAATCAGTTGAAGAAAAACAAGCAGCTCTACAAGGATTCGTTTATGTTGCATTTAGAACATATGATCTATTCAATGCGATACTTCCTAGTCTGAGTGAAATACAACATGACGACATTAGAATTAAAATTTACGACACTGCAAAATCTGAGGAAAACCTGCTCTATGATTCCAAAAAAGACGCACTAGATGATTCCTGGAGTAAATCAACGCAGATTGACTTTGGGCATAGGGCATGGGTAGTGGAATTTAGCCGAATCAGAGCATTTACTGAATTTGAGACTATGGTCATGGTTGCGGTGCCGGCAATAGGAGTATCTATGAGCACATTTGCGTTCATTGCAATTCGCTCAAACCAGCGATACATCAACAGAATAACCAAGCTAAACGAGGACCTAGTCAAAAGCGAAAAACTCTCTGCAGTGGGACAGCTTGCAAGCAGACTTGCACATGATATCAGAAATCCAATATCTGTTATAAAAAATACAGTCGAGATAGCAAAAAACAACAAAGCACTTGATGAGAAAATGATATCCCAGCTAGACAGAATAGAGCGAGCTGCATCAAAAATCAACTATCAGGTCAGCGACACACTAGACTTTGTTAGGACAACACCTCTCCAAATCAAAGAGAACTCGATCAAAAAAATCATCTCACTAGTTGCTGACAGAATAGAAAAACCTTCTACTATGATACTAAATCTGCCAGAATCTGATTATATAATAAAATGTGATGCAGAAAAGCTCGAAGTAGCAATCGCAAACATTATGACAAATGCAATTCAGGCAATGGACAGCGAAGGAACAATAAACATCAGGGTAAATGATCAGGACAGGTTCTTTACAATAGAAATTGAAAACTCGGGACCTGAAATTCCTGAAGAAATATTATCAAAAATATTCGAGCCATTATTTACTACCAAGCCAAAGGGAACCGGTCTTGGCCTTGCAACTGTCAAAAACATCATAGAGCAACATGGTGGAACAATTTACGTAAAGAACAAGCCGACGATCTTTACAATATCTCTACCAAAATAGCATTTTGACATATTAATGGAATTATACAAGAATAATCATTGGACCCAGTAGTCAAGCTAAAGCATACAATTGATGCGCTCTTTGGAAACGGAATATCAAAGAATTTGCCCAAAGAAATAGAGATGACATTTTCCAAAAAGACAGGCAGAATACGAGAAGTATACTACAACAAAAAACTGCTTTGCACTTTGCGAATCGACGGTGGCCTGGCAATCTCGCCGTATTTTGCACAGATTCTGCTAAAGAACAAAAAGTTCCGCCAAAACTGCATCGAGATAAATGATGATTCTGCGCCATTTGTTCGGGATGGCAAGTCGGTTTTCTGCAAGCATGTCACCTGGGCAGGCAAAAACATCCTCATTGGCGCAGACGTTCCGGTATTATACAAAGATGAGGTAATTGCGGTGGGGCGCGCAATTGTAAATTCAGAGATGATGGGCACACTAAAGCGGGGAGTTGCGATCAAGGTGCGAGATAGTTTAAAAAATAGTTTGGAGCAAAAAAAGACATGATGCGCGGAGGCGGAAATCGCGAAATGCGAAGAATGCTGGACAGGATGGGCCTAGACATGAAGGAGCTCAGCAACGTCCAAGAAGTAATAATAAAAACAGACAAAAAAGAAATCATAATTGCAAAACCAGCAGTAACAGAAATGAAGTCAAAGGACAATTCCATTTTTCAGGTAATTGCAGATTCCTATGAGGAAAAGGAGCTAGAAACTCCGATTTTCTCAGAAGACGATATCATGCTAATTTGCAGCCAAGCAAATGTCACACCAGAGGTGGCAGCAAACGCTCTCAAGGAGACCGGCGGCGATCTATCTCGGGCAATCTTGCTTCTTACTACAAAATGAAGAATTTAATTAGCCGTGCAGGCGGGTTTTAGCTATATGAAGGACGCACCCACTCAGAGCGTAGTTGCAGATTCCAAGGTAAGCAAAATTATCAAGTCGCTAGCAGAGCTAGAAGACGATCTGGACTCACTAAACGTAAAAGTGGCAGACATGAAAAAAGGTCTAAACGCACGCGCCCAAAAAGAGATCGACTCCCTTAGAGAAAAGGTCACACAAATGGCAATGCAAGAGGCAGAAGCCATGATCTCTGAAACCCGAGCAAGAGCAGAAAGCCAGGCAAAGAAAATAGCAGCAGACGGTGCGGCAAAGCTGGACAAAACCCGAGCAACAATTGACTCTAAATTTAATGAAGCAGTTGACAGCGTAGTGTCAACAATTCTCAAGCCGTAAACCCTTAAATCGCTTATTCTATCACAAACAGTATCAGCACCATACAACAATGTCGTATTGGTATTGCCACCACCCAGGGTAGATCCTACTTTCAGTTTGTAAAAGCGCTCAAGTTTTTGAACTTGGAATATGATTCTATCATACCAGATCAGATCCCAACATATCAGGGAAACCTCATATTTACAACAGAGGGCGAATCCCCAAGATTTGCAAGCCAACAAATCCTAAACGAAGAGATTCTTCAGCAAGACCCAACAGTAATCCAGGGAATTATTATAGAAAAGCTAGATTCCGGCCTAAACCAGTCAGAACTGCTAATTGGAATAGATCCGGGGCAGCGAATAGGAATATCTGTTAGCTATTTTGGCAAGGAAATAGAACGAGGACTGTACACTTCACCAGAAGATCTAGCATCCCATGTTGCAAAAATCCTTGGAGGCCTTAGAGCAGAGCGCAAGCTAGTGCGAATTGGAAACGGCAACATGCAGGTAGCAAAGCAAATCACCACTCAGCTAAACCTCAAATTCTGCTCGCACTTTGAGCTGGAATTTGTAGATGAGAGAAAGACAACCAAAAAAATCAAAAACTATAACAAGCGTGGCAAGCGCGACATGCTTTCTGCTAGGTTCATTGCACAAAGGGAAGGATATAGGCACTTTGTGTTGCCATTGTCACGCATGGGATAGGATCTAAAATAAAAAAACACTCAAAAACAACCCAAATTCAGGCTCCAAGCACATATTATCTCATGCGTAAAAAAATCGTTAGATATTTATACAACTTTTCAAGTTTTTGTCAAATTGATCAAGCTGATCGCCAAGATCGCTTACAATTCTTACAATCTTTTCCAAAAAACCATGTAAAAAATATGGATCCATGCTTAAATATTTACGATTCCTATACTATGATGACAAAATATGACATGTAAAGGAATATGCTCCAGATACAAGGCGCAAAAGCCAGTAGGAACTGGACGTTATGCTTCAGGTCAAAGACGTTGTCAAATTTGTGAAATCTTCATCAAATGGGAAGGACTATGGTGCCCGTGCTGTGGATACAGACTGAGAACAAAACCACGAAATCTCAAGTACAAGGCCAAGCTGCGCGCCAGAGTTGAAGCCGAAGCTCAAGAAGCTACCGGAATCAATACCGTTGAAGAGACTGTCGAGGTAGTAGAGCCAATAGCTGTAGAGGCCAAGCCAAAAAAGGCAAGAGCAAAAGCAAAAACCGCTAAAACTACAACTAGAAAGCCAAGAGCAACCAAGGCTTCCAAAACTGTTTCAGTTGAGACTGCCCCAGAAGAAGCGATAGCAATAAAGGCATAAGTCTCATCTGGCATTTAATGTCAAGTTCTGACCACAGTGTAACTGTGGAAACAGAAAATCGGAAATTCGATGTCAAAATCTTAAAGTACGAAAACGCTTTTTTCATTTCAATTTCTGAAGGTCCGATGCGGATCGGAGGTATGATCATATCAATTGCAACAGGTCCTACACCAGTATCATCTGAGATAATACCAATACGAGCTGACCTGATGTTTCTAAAGCTGATATCGCAAAAGATGGCATCCGAGGTTCGCGGCATTTGTGTTGTATCGCTGTCTGCACAAAAAGAACTTGGTACAGGCCCAAGCAAGGTTCTAATTGAGAAGATAACGGAGGCAATAAGGAAATGACGGACCTTCGTAGCTACATTGCTCTAGTAAAAAAGATGGGCCAGCTACACACAATATCCAAAAAGGTCTCTACTAAATTTGAAATTGCATCGCTTACTGCCCAGGTAGATGGTGCAAACGCAATTCTATTTGAAAACATCAAAGAAAGCAAGCTGAGACTCGTTGCAAATCTGGTTGGTAATCGGGCGAGATTTGCAAAGGCAGTCTCTGGCACTGAAAGTACCATTCACCAAAAGGTAATCACTGCTATTTCTCATGCAAAAAAGCCCAAGGTATCATCTGCAGGCAAGTTCTTTGAGAACAAATCGCACGACCTGTCCATACTTCCTATAGTGACCCATTTTGAAAAAGAATCAGGACCATTCATCACATCCTCTATAATTTACTCGCAAAACTATGAGAAAAAGACGCAAAACTCGTCATTTCATAGACTAATGCCAATAGACAAGACTCACTTTTCCATTCGAATGGTGGAAGGCAGACACCTGCATCGCTCATTTATGGATGCAAAAGAGCATGGCGAGGACCTCAAAGTAGCAATTACAGTCGGCGTCCATCCAGCAGTGTCCATTGCAGGTGCATATCAGGCAGAATGGGGAGAAGACGAACTTGATATAGCAAATACAATTCTTGGCGGCAAGCTGACACTGACCAAGCTACCATATTCTGGAAGAATGGTCCCATCTGGAACAGAAATTGTAATGGAGGGCAAAATTCTCTCTGATAAAACCCACAAGGAGTGGATGGTGGAAATGTTAAGGACTTATGATTTTGTCCGAGCACAGCCGGTCTTTGAGCTGGAAAATCTCTACTATAGGAACAATGCAATATTCCATGATATCTTGGCAGGATTTGCAGAACACCGACTGCTAATGGGTATGCCAATTGAATCCAAGCTGAACCGAGACGTCAAAAAGAAAATTCCACAAACAAAACAAGTTGTAATGTCCGATG
The DNA here is from genome assembly GCA_016872015.1 of Nitrososphaerota archaeon. Taxonomy (GTDB): domain Archaea; phylum Thermoproteota; class Nitrososphaeria; order Nitrososphaerales; family Nitrosopumilaceae; genus Nitrosotenuis. Next base: position 21,897 of record VHBK01000003.1, on the reverse strand, counting down.
GTGGATGCAACTGGCTTCATGCAGTAGTGCAGATATCAAAGAAGAACAAGGACGACGGCAAAAAGGCAATCGCAGAAACATTTGCAGCCCATCGATCCCTGAAAATGGTAACCGTAGTTGATGATGATATTGACCCAACCGATCCAATCCAAGTAGAATATGCAATGGCTACACGATTCCAAGCAGACAGAAACCTTGCCATAATAGAAAAGGTGCGCGGCTCTAGCCTTGACCCATCAAGTGATCAGAAAAATCTACTCACTGCCAAGCTAGGAATCGATGCAACAAGACCACTGGACAAGCGCCAAGAGGGATTTGAAATAGCAAAAATCTCTGGCGCAAAAAAATTCCCACTAGACAAGTATCTGTGATGACTAATGTTTTTTAGATCAGACTTGGTGATCATATCATGGAAGTAAAATGCAGAAGCGCTTGGTGGTTTTTGCTGCCAATATTGTTTAATGTCATTGGTGGAGTGATTGCGTATTTTGTGATAAAGGACGATGACCCAAAAAGGGCAAAAAGCTGCCTGTGGCTTGGCATAATACTTACAGCAATTGGAATTGGATTGTTCCTAATTCCACTGGCCATTGGAATATCGATGTTTCCAGACGACAACATGTTTTATTCGGATTTCTCAGTCTAGATCTGGAACAAGTTTTATTATCTAAAGTGGACCCGTTCTAAAACATGAGAATAACTCAACCTGACAAGCTAAAGTTAGTTGCTATGCTATTTGGCATTGCGATGCTCTTCTCAGGTTCTGCACTAACAGCGAGCGCTGCAGTGCAAGAACTCTCAGATACATCGGTTCCGCTTGAAATCCCACTAATCATGGGATATGCAGATGGCAACGAAGTATTCTATATCACAACAGAGGCATCACATGAGGAAGTAGCTGATCATCTAAGCGAGCTAACGGGATTTAGAGTAGTATACACACCAGCACTCAAAAACACACCAGCAGACGCTCTTGCACAAATCTACGAGTTTACAAACGGCGTTGAGGGTCCAGGCCCAGCCGGATTCCAGCCAAACGTTGCAGACTCGCAACCAGGAGATCCAGAGTATAGTCCTGCATGGTCTGTACTGCATGTAACTTGGACTGAAGAATCTTCTCCAAGAGAGCTGACATCAGAAGATGAAATCATTGCAGCACAACAGGCAGGTGAGCTGTCAATAGAGGAAACCGGAGTAATAGTGAACTGCCCATTCATCCAATGGGAGGGCGGTGCACTGCCAATTCGTGAAAACCCAGAACTAGGTGACGACACCCCATACGGCGGTGGCCAAGTCCTAGAAATTGACACAGAAAACATGGTGGTAACATTTGTTGCACACAGAGGATTTGGACCAGACGGCTCTACAATCTACTATATTGCAACTGATGCATCATCACCGGAAGTAGCAGAGATGCTAGGTGTCATACACGTTGAGAAAATAGGCAATACGCTGGTGTCATCTGCGGCATCTGATCTGTATGTTTTCACAAACGGCATTACAGGCACAGGTCCAGCAGGATTCCAGGCAAGTATAGGCTCAACACAGGAAGGCGACGAATTCTATTCTCCATTTTGGAGAATCCAGATGGCAACCTGGGCTGACGCAGAATCTGCACCGTTTCTGACCACAACAGCAGAAATCACAGAGGCTGCATCAAACGAGGAGCTAACCACAGCACTTGGAGGATTCATCGTCAACTGTCCGTTTGTAGAGGTAGTCCTAGATTCCATGGATGATACTATGGAAGACACCATGGATGATTCCAGCGATGGACCAGCAATGGCACCACTAAAGCAAATGGAAAAGGGAATCGAACCAAGCCAAGTCCAGTGCAACGAAGGCCTACAACTGTTACTCAAAAAATCTAACGGCAACGCAATATGTGTGTCTGAAGGAACTGCAGGAATTCTAATGCAGCGCGGATACGCAACACAACCATAATCCTTTTTTTCTTTTTTTTGATCTAGCTAAATTAGAATTAGATCATTGATTATTTCAGTGCAGTAGATTTCTTGTGCAGCTTCATCAGCTTTGGACTATCTTCTGCAAAGATCCACAGTATGGCACCTTTTTTGTCTCGCATGACCTTGTTTGACCTCTCTAGATAGTTCAAGACGGCATCAATTGTCTTTGGTTGAACCTGCTTTGGTAGTGCCCTTGAAAGCTTGTTTCTTGAGCTAAATTCTTTTCCCTCGGCAAGAACTCTCTCTATCATCTCAATTGTTTTCAGAGTTGGAGTGTGGGATTGTAGCGGTGACTGTGTGGCCATGTCATATATTATGACATACTTGTATATAACAAACTTGTTTAGAATAACTATAATGAAAGGTTCAGGCCTTGGATTTGCTTAATTATTGTGTCATGGTCAGAGTCCACCTCTAGTGAAAATATCAGCAGGCCGTCATCTAGGAATAGTGTGACTAGCTTTACCCGTTCTTTTGCGGTAATCATCCAGTTTGTTTTGCCCAATGGTCCGTCAAACATTTCTTCGACTCCTGCCTTAATTGATGCCCAGTAATGCGCCATGTTGCCTAGCTCCGAGTCTAATAGCGGAGCCTTTGTTGTGTTTCTTGCAAATGCGACTACTTTTTTGTCCTTGATTCGCCCTACAAATCTAATGGATTCATCAAGTGTTATGATGTGATTGCATATTTCCAGTGGGCTGTGCTGACGATTCAAGTTCTCTCCCAAGCTGCAAACCTCGAAAAACCAGATTAAAGCCTTGCCATTATTTCCGAAAATCGAGCCTAGTTTTGTGATCTTTGGAAAATTATTACCAAAGATTCGATTCAAAACTGTGGGGGAAAAGGAACTGATTGAATAACTCAGTCTTGAACCGAATCAATGTTATATGTATCAAAAAATTACTAAAGCGTTTTCCCAAATCTAGCCCAGATCTGGAAAAATGATTAAATGCAAAATTCCGGCTCTGAGGTACAATGAAAACAATACTTGCGTTTGTCTTCTCGATTGCGCTAGCTTTGTTGCTTGTAACATCACACGCAACCGCAATGGAAGAAAAACCATCCAGTTCTGACAAAATGACGGAGAAAAAAATGTCAGAAAAGATGGCTGACAAAAAGAAAGACAAGAAAATGGATGACAAAAAGAAAGACATCAAAAAGAAAACAACCAAGAAAAAGATGACAGACAAGAAAATGACAGACAAAATGGCAGACCACAAAATGTCAGACAAGCCAAAGATGATTGGCGGAATTGACGTTTCCATGGCGTCCCCAATTCAGGGCTCAGCTTACGCCAAGGTGACCATAATAGAATTTGGTGATTATCAGTGCCCCAAGTGTTATTCCTGGTTTACAAAGGAAAAGCCAACAATAGAGTCGCAATATATTGCGCCTGGCAAGGCAAATCTGGTCTTTGTTGATCTGTCGTTTTTGGGCCCAGACTCGGATTCTGCAGTAATTGCGTCATATTGCGCAGACGAGTAGGGAAAGTACTGGCAATATCACAACAAGCTCTATTCAAGCCAGGGAGGAATCGGAAGCGGATGGGCAAACAATGCAAACCTGAAGAAATTTGCCACAGAGGTAGGCCTGGATTCAACAAAGTTTGATTCGTGCCTAGATTCTGCCAAATATTCGGATAGAATCAAGCACAACTTGGCAATCGCATCTTCTGCGGGAGCTCAAGGGACTCCAACATTTCTAATTGTTGGCCCCAACGGTGCGACAGAGAAAATTTCTGGACCTCAACCCGCATCCGTGTTTTCTGGCGTAATTGACAAGTATCTGAAATGATCAGATCTTTTCTTTTTTTATTTTGTTGTAGATGAAATAGAATAATGCACCACTAGCTACTACTCCTAGGCCCATCAAAATAACAAACGAATCAAACTGAATAATTCCAAGAATTGGTGTTATAATTCCCAATGCGGCCAAAATGGGAAACTTGCCAATATTTCCTGGCGACTTGAATTGTCGATCCGCATTTGGCTCCTTGTAGCGCAACCAAATTAACGACAGATTCACCAACACAAAGACCATGATTATAGCAAAGACAGAAATGTTTGCCACAGTTCCAATGTCTCCAACAAAGACAAATCCAACAGACAGTGAACCAATCAAAATCACTGCAATCCACGGTGTCTTTCTTTTTTGGTGAATTGCAGAAAATATTGCGGGCAGTGCCTTGTCCACTGATACGCCGTACAAAATTCTAGACCCTGATACAAGCATTATCAGAACCGTGTTTGTTGTGGCAAAAAGAGCTATGATCAAAATCCCAAAACCCCATTCTTGACCCAATGCTGTTTTTATCACATCGGACAGAGGCGCAAAAGATGCATCTAGCGCCTGCCAATCTAATACTCGCACTGCAGAAATAGAGACCAAAATGTACACAATGGCGGTAATGGATACTGCCAAAATTATTGCCCGAGGCAGAACTTTTCTTGGATTTTTTATCTCCTCTGCAATGTTTGCTATATTTTCAAATCCTATATAGGCAAAAAACACGAGTGTAAAAGCAGAAAATATGCCTGAAAAGCCATGCGGCATTTCAAAATAATCAATCTCTACCCCAGTGATGGTCATGCCTGCCCAAATCACAATGGCAAGACCGGCCGCTTCTATTATGGTAAATACAATATTCATCGATGAGGACTCGCGAATTCCAAAATAATTCACAAATGTCAATATTGCAATAATTAAAACGGCTGCCAGCACAATCGGAATTTGGAATAATTGCGTAAAGTATCCGCCAAACCCAAGTGCAATTGCCGCAGCCGATATTACTGCAACAAAGAGTGTCAACCAGCCGACCAAAAATGCAACAAAATTGTTCTTAAATGCATTTTTTACAAACAAGTATTCCGCAGCTGCCTTTGGGTACATTGATGACAATTCTGCATAGCTTAATCCAGTAAAGACGGCAGAAATTGCGGCAAGAACAAATGAAATCCAAACAGAGTTTCCTGCCTGGCCTGCCGCATCTCCAATTAACGCATAGATTCCTGCACCCAAAATTAGGCCAACACCATACATTGTGGTGTGGAATAGTCCCAAGTGGCGCTTTAGCTCGGCCATTGCATTTTTCCAAAATCAAATTGCTTTATGTCTAGTGGTGATTGCATTATCAGGGCTGAAAATCAAGACCCTCATTAAATAGAAAAAACGCCAAACTATGCCATTGGAAGGGAGGAGTAGCTGATTCCTGTTTCCCCAATTGCTTTCTTCGCCTTCCTTCCATTCTTGCTTTGCAATGCAGTGTGTACCTAGTTTCTAAATAATTTGCAAGCTAAATCACACCATGAAAGTAACCAAAGTTACAGGACGCGGAACCGGCAAGCGAGAGGCAGATATTTCCTCCCAAAATTGGGCAGGAGACGAATACAGAAAAGCCCAACAAGAAAAGCTAGCAAAAGTTGGCAAGAATGTTACGCTTTCTCTGGGTAGGGGCAACAAAACTGTAGCACTCAAAGACCTTCCTGCACCACGGGCACGACCATCAACAGAAGGAATGGTGCGAGTCACAAACAGGGGCACAGGCTCTCGAAAAAGCACAAACAAAGGAAACTAGTTTCCTTTTTTTTATTTTTGAATCTCATTTTTGAAAATTATATTTGCATTACAAATAGCATAATTTGAAATCATACCTTGTGAGCAGCGAAAAAAGGTTTGTCGTAATCGCATTGGTTGTTGCAATTGCGGCATTTGGTGGTATTGTTTTATTTGCAGGCCAGGGAAACGTACGGCACGTCAACATTTTCTTTCCAGAAGAGATCAAGCAAACCTTGGAATTTAGAAACATTGATGGCAAAACAGTAGTTGTTGGTACAATAGGAAACTCTGGCACAAACCCAGATCTGATATCTCGAACGGAATTTGCATATATTTTGACTGTGAAAAATGCCGACACAAAGCCGCATTTGTTTTATGTTGATCCAATTGGAGTCAAGACAAAGCTGCTCGAGCCAGGCCAAGAAGACACTATAATAATACAAAGCAAAAAGGAAGTAGTCTACCAGTATTATGACATTGCAGAGACAAAGCAACTCCTAGGCACAATTCAGATAAAGCGAGTGGGCCTAACAGAATAAAATGATATCAATAATTGGCGCAGGTAAAGTTGGCTCTACGATTGCCTTTTTGTGCGGCTCTTCCGGCCTAGATGATCTTGTACTAGTAAATCGAGATGAGAAAAAGGCAATAGGCGAAGCCCTAGACATCACAAATGCAATACCAAAAAATTCCACAATCTCTGTTTCTGGCACATCGGATTATTCCAAAATAAAAAATTCCAATGTCTGTGTCATTGCGGCAAGTGTTGCATCTCACATCATAACACGAAGCGATGTAATGCTTGATCAGGCAAAAATGATTACCGAAATAGCGTACAAGATCTCGGAATTTGCACCGTCATCAAAGGTACTAGTCATTACAAATCCAGTGGATGTGATGACGTATCTAGTGCAAAAAAGAGCAAATCTAGCCTCAAAAAATGTTCTTGGCGTAGCATCAAGCCTGGACTCTGCAAGATTCCGATATTTATTGGCAAAAGAGTTTGGCACAGACCAATCCCAAATAAAAGATGCACTAGTAATGGGCGAGCACGATGATTCCATGGTTCCAATTTTTTCTTGCGCCAAATTTGGTAGCACTCTAGTGGATGATATTTTAGATGAGCAACAAAAGTTGCGAATAACTACATCTGTTAGGTCTTATTGGAAATCACTGCGAGACTACAAAGGAAGCTCCGTTTACGGAATTGCAAAAAACACGTTTGATGTCATAAATGGAATAATCAAAAATCAGCCGTTAGAAATTGCCGCATCGGTATCGCTTGATGGGCAGTATGATACCAAAGACTTGTGCATGGGAGTTCCAGTCACAATAACCAAAGACGGAATTGCGCAAATCCATGAAATTTCTATTACGCCACAAGAAAGAGAGCAATTGCACAAATCAGCAGGTATCATCCAAAACAATATCGCACAAGTAGAAAAATTTCTAAATTAGCTGATTATCTGGTTTGTTAGGCGCTGCATGGCAACAAGTCTTTTGATTGAAAGCCTTGTTTTTTGCGCAAACTCGTAAATGTCAATATCGAGCAGGTCCTTTGCTATCATCATGTTGCTTTTTGATAGTATTTCCAGCTCCCTTTTGCTTGGGCCCAAAATAGTAATTGGATAGAGCTTTTTTTCCTCAATCATTTTCTCTAGGCCCATCTGTGATGGAAACCTCCACGAGAGAAGCTTTTGGCCTATGCATGTTGCATATGTTATTGCCTCTGGCGAGACCTTGGTATTGCACACTAGCATCTCACAATCAAACCTGTCTGCAAGGTCCAAAAATCGTGCGTGGGTGTACAGTGATTCTTTGAGGCCAGTATATCTACCAGGAAAATTATGATACTTGCATTCTACTAGCCATTTTTTCTCATCGCTTGACTCTAGGAATAGATCTACTTCATGTATGACGCATCTTCCTTGGATTTTTGAGCCAACTGATAGAACCTTGTATCCATAGTGTCGCAAGATTTGCCCCACATAGTATTCAAAGGAAAAGCCTGCAGGGCCAAGCCTCATTATAGATTCCTTTAGGCGGTATCTTTGTTTTATGGCCGGCGTTGCATTCTCTGATAAGAACCGCAGCACGATTTTGTAGATCTCCTTTGTAGTCATTCCATAGCGAACTTTAGAGTGGACCTGTCTTGCAATTTGCTTTGCAATCGACGGATCTGCGCCTGCTCTGATGCATGTTGTTATGACCTTGTTTGGATCAAATTCTGCCCTCTGCCCGTTTGCCTTTATGATTATGATCTTTTTCAACTAGTACATTCCAGGCGGCTGGCCTGGCATCTGTGGTGGGGGTGAGGCCCTGGACACTGCTACCACATTGTCTATTCGCAGAATCATGTTTGCAGTTTCTGTTGCGGATTTGATTACTTGCTCTTTTACCTTGATTGGCTCTAGGACGTCGATTTTTTCAATGTCGCCAATTATTCCGTTTACTGCGTCCACTCCGGTGTATTTTTCTCCGGCACTCTGCTTTGCCCTAAGCTGCGTTATTGCGTCAATTGGGTTCATGCCGGAATTTCGTGCAAGTGAAATTGGAATTGACTCTAGGGCTTCGGCAAATTTCTCCACTGCAAGCTGCTCCCGTCCAGAAAGCGACTGGGCCCAGACTCGAAGCTTTGTCGCCAAATATGCCTCAGGTGAACCTCCTCCAGGCACAAAATATGGTCGCTCTATTACGTCCTTTACGACCATCAGTGCATCATGGATTGCCCGCTCTACCTCATCTACTACTCGTTGCGAGCCTCCGCGGACCAAAAATGTGACTGCCTTTGGATTTTTGCAGCCCTCTACATATGTCCAGTTGTCATCTTCTATCTGCTTTTCCTCTACGTTTTGTGCAGCTCCTAGGTCTTTTTCTGTTAGGTCATTTACGTTTCCGACAATTCTTGCCCCAGTTGCTTTTGCAAGCTTTGCCATGTCGGATTCCTTGATTCGCCGCACTGCCAAAATTCCTGCCTTTGCCAAATAATGCTGGACTATGTCATCTATTCCCTTTTGGCAAAGCACAACGTTTGCGCCGGTGTTCTTTATTTTTTCTACCATTTCTTTGAGAATTTGATTTTCTTCTTCCATGAATGACTTTATTTGGTTTGGAGTCGAGATGTTGATTTTTGCCTCAAACTCTGTTTTCTCAATTTCAAGTGGAGCAGAAACCAGGGCAATTTTTGCATCTTGGATTTTCTTTGGCATGTTGTTGTTTACTATTTCTTTGTCCAATACTATGCCGTTGATCAGCTGGCTATCAGAAATAGAGCCGCCTGTCTTTTTTTCTACTTTAACGTTTGAAATGTTTGCCCTGTAGCCCCCGTCCTTTTCTTCCATTATTGATATGACTGCATCTACTACTATCTTTGCCAGATCAGCTGCTTCCACTGCAACTAGCTTTGTGAGCATAGAGGTTCGAGCAACTTTTTCAAATGTCTGCTTGTCAGAAATGTCTACTTTTTTTGCAATCTCACCCAAAAACGAGATTGCCTTTTTTGCCGCCTTTTTGTAGCCGTCTGCAATGATTACTGGATGAATGTCATTGTCAATTAGTCCTTCTGCCTTTTCTAGAAGAGCGCCTGCAATTACTACTGCAGAAGTTGTGCCGTCGCCTACTTCGGAATCAGTTGCTTTTGCAACCTCGACCATCATTTTTGCCGCAGGATGCTGGACATCAATTTCCTTGAGGATGGTAGCTCCATCATTTGTAATGGTGATATCGCCAATGGAATCAACTAGCATTTTGTCCATGCCTCTGGGGCCAAGACTGGATGCGATGATCTCTGCTATCAGCTTGGCTGCATTTATGTTGTTTTTTTGGGCGTCCTTTCCACGGGATTGCTTGGAGCCCTCCTTTAGGACTATTACTGGAATTCCCTCAGATGTCGTCTGAATTGAGGACATGACATCAAAATGAAAAAAATCGTATTTATGGAATAAAGACAAATCTCAAAGCTGATAATTTGAAGGAATTATCAGAACTGGGAATTGTGTACTGATTGTATATAGATAAATGAGATTTTTCGCTTCATGGCAAGCCAAGCAATATTGGTTGGTATAGCAGTCGGAGTTTTCTTTGCAGGACTAGGAGTGGGATATGCAGTATTTCAGTCCAGTCCTAGCAGTGTAACGCTGACTCGCCAACAAATGATGTCGCAAATGATGTCAGATCCTCAACTCATGAATGAGTGGATGAACCAAATGATGGTAGATCCTCAGGCAATGCAAAAGATGCATGATACCATGATGAACAATCCCGAGCACATGCAGCAAATGCATCAAATGATGATGAATGATCCTACTCATGCAAAACATGATGGGCCAAATGATGATGGATCCGGCAACAGTAAACCAAATGCATCAAATGATGCTACGAGACCCACAACACATGCAACAAATGATGCAAATGATGAACATGACTGGCATGATGGGACCAAACATGATGAATCCAGGAATGGGACAAGGCATGATGAACCAAGGGATGATGGGCTCTGGCATGATGATGAGTCCAATGATGATGGGAACACCAATCACAAAACAGGCTGATGTTCTCAAGACAATTGATAATATCGAAGATCTACTTGACCAAGTTTCCACAAAATACCACGAAGGAGACTCGACTGGTGCACTAGCAACAGCAACAGAGGCATACTTGGAGAATTACGAGTACATTGAAGGCGCAGTTGCAGACAAAGACCCATCTCTAATGGGCAAAGTAGAGCTAATGTTAAGACTTGATCTCAGACACGCAATTAACACAGGCCAATCTGCAGAAGACATCGATTCTACAATAGAATCCATCAAAGAAGAGCTAGGAAACATTAGAAAATTATTCTAGCTCAATTATCATTTTTGATTTTTTTCTATTTCTTATTAACTTGATTTTGGTTGTATTATACCATGAAGTGGCACTTTGAGGATTTTATTTATGGCTCCTTTGATGGCTCGGTAACTACATTTGCTATTGTGGCAGGCGCAATAGGTGCGTCATTGTCTCCAATGATTGTGGTGATTTTGGGCTTTGCTAACTTGTTTGCAGACGGATTTTCAATGGCAGTCGGCAATTATCAGGCGTCAAAGGCGCGAGCAGAATACATCCAAAAAGAGCGAGCGCGCGAAGAATGGGAAATAGAAAACATGGAAGAAACAGAACGCCAGGAGATTCGCGACATTTACGCAAAAAAGGGATTCACAGCAGAACTATTAGAGGAAATAGTAAAGGTAATCACTGCAAGAAAAAAAGTCTGGGTTGATACCATGATGAAAGAAGAGCTAGGCCTAATAGAAGACGGCAGAAGGCCACTTGACACTGCAGCAAGCACCATGTTTGGCTTTGTAATAATTGGAATAATTCCACTGATTCCGTTTTTGTTCATTTATCTTGCTGGAATGCATCTGAATTCTGAAAGCTTTACCTATTCTGTAATATCTACTAGTGTGGCGTTTTTCCTAATTGGTGTAATCAAGGGCAAGATTGTCAAAAAATCGCTAGTAAGATCAGGTCTTGTGACATTGCTTGTGGGTGGAATTGCCGCAACTGCTGCGTATTTGATAGGAAACCTACTTGCACATTTGATCAGCTAACACTTTCATCAAAAATCTTGGTTAGTGCATGAAAGTACATCTTTCTTGTGTCTTCCCTGTTGCAGACAGTGTACAATTTTACAAAATCCGATGCACTGACAATTCCAAGCAACTCATCCTCGTCTAGTACTGGTAATCTTCGTATCTTTCTTGAATACATTAGATCAGCTGCAGTCCAGACTTCATCGTCTGATCTTATGTGAATCAAAGGCGACGACATTACCTGCTTTACCTTGGTGTGAATTGGATATGCATGAGCAGCTATTGTAATTGCAAAATCCCTGTCTGTCATTATTCCGATTGGAGTGTTTTTCTCAGTTACTATTACCGAGCCAACCTTTGCTTTTTCCATCATTTTGGCAGCCTCATTTACGGTAGCAGAAGAATCTACCATTATGAGAGATTTTGTCATGATATCCTTGACTAGGATTGTGGGCTGGGTTTGCGCCATTACATCATAACATAGTTCTCATCTATAATAGATCAAAAGCGAATTATCAACGCTGAAAATCAAAATGGATAATCAACATGTCTTTTTAATTTAGATAAAATACCAGATAACACAGCTTGGCAGAACTCAAAAACATCATGGTAGCACTGGATGGATCAAATTCATCCTCCAAGGCGCTAGATCACGCAATCAATCTTGCAAGGCAAGGCCAGGGAGTGATTACTGGCGTATTTGTTATTCCGCTTTTCTCAGTTAATGTGGCAAAACCAAAGTCAAAGCTTGGCAAGGCACTTGCCGACGCAGGCAAAAAGATTCTAGAGAACGCAAAACTGCGGTGCGCAAAAAACGGCGTACTATTCTATGAGAAAATCCTGTGCGGAAACGAGGGATTCAAGCTGGTCTCTTTTGCGAAAAACAAAAAAGCAGACCTAATTGTGATGGGCTCTCGCGGCCAAAGCAACGTAAAGGAGTTCATCCTAGGCAGTGTTTCTCACTATGTTGTGCACAAGTCCCCAATTCCGGTTCTAATAGTAAAATAGCGAGACATAATGAAGCTGCCAAACCCAGGCTTACGAAGTGCTCTGATAAAAAAGGCAATCACAATCACCCCGCAAACCAGTATTCTTAATGCAATAGAAGTCATTCAAAAATACAGAATTGGGCGTCTTGTAGTAATTGATAAAAAATTCTCTCCAATTGCAATTATTACTGAAAAAGACATAATACGCTCATTGTATCCGTTGGACAGCAAGCCTCTTGGCTCGCTTCGAGTACAAGACTTGATGTCAAAGGGTCTTATCACTGCAAAGAAAAGTGACTCTATCTATCATTGCGCCAAACTAATGAAGCAATACGACATCAGCTCCCTTGTCATACTGAGAGATGACGAATCCATGGAGGGAATCGTTACCAAGACAGATCTTATCTTTAATTTTCTAATCCAGCAATCAGAACAAATCAAAATCTCTCAAATCATGACAGACAAGGTGGTAACTGTCTCTACAGGAGACTCTTTGTTCATAGTCGAAAGCATTCTGATCAACAACAAAATCTCTCGCGTTCCAGTAATGAGAAATCAAAAGCTGGTTGGAATCATAACGTATAGGGATTTTATTCCGGCAAGAATCCCAAACAGACTTGGAACATTTACCGATACTAATGAGCTAAGAGATGTCTGGTATAGTCATATCCCAAGCCAGTTCAATGTGAACCAACTAAACTACACTCTGACATTTAGGGCAGAAGACATTATGAGCAAAAACCCAGTCACAATAGAGCCAACAGATGATATCTCTTTGGCAGCACTTGTCATGTATAGGTACGGAATAAGCGGAATCCCTGTTGTCAAAGCAGGAAGGCTGGTAGGAATCGTCACAAAATCCGACATTGTCTCTGCTTTGGCAAAAGAGGCCTAGGCTTGTATTGACTATCCACATCCATGACAGGCATCACGCAGGAAAACTGTTAGCAGAAAAACTCGAATCACTAGTACAAGGCAAGGACTGCATGGTTCTTGCCATTCCCCGCGGCGGAGTAATTGTTGGGGATGAAATAGCAAGAATTCTTGGATTGCCGCTTGATGTGATAATTGCTAAAAAAATCACCCCTCCGGACTATCCGGAATATGCAATAGGTTCTGTTACATTTGATGGCGTGTTATTCTATGGGCACGATTGGGATCGATACTCTGACGATCCCAGATTTCAGGAGGAAATAAACAAAAAGAAAGCCGAAGTCACAAGGCAAATCCAGGCTTATAGGGGGCACACCAGCTATTCCTTGGAAGGCAAAACAATACTGCTAGTTGATGATGGAATAGCAACAGGTGCCACAGTATCTGTTATACTCAAGTGGCTGGAGAAAAAAAAGACGCGGCAGATAATTTTAGTAACGCCTGTGATACCATACACAACGCACGAGGTAATCAAAAGATTTGGAATCCAGATTGTCGCAATAGAAATACCAATGGAGTTCTCTTCAGTAGGGCAGTTTTATCGCAAGTTTGATCAGATACCGGACCAAATAGTCCAAAACATTTTGCAAAAATACAGAAAATGATTATCTTACAATCAAAACAGGACAGTGCGCAAGCTCAGAAACCTTTCTACTGACGCTTCCAAGTGTTTTGATCTTGCCAATTCCATGCAAGCCCTGACTTCCAATAACTATGAGATCAACTGATTTCTTTTTGGCAACTCGCAGAATTTCTTCTACTATATTTCCATCAATAATGGTTTTGTAGTGGGCTGCAATTCCTTTTGATTTACAATATGCGATTTGCTTCCGCTCCATGTTTTCTGCCTCTCTTTTTGCAGAACTGAGTAGTATTTTTTGCAAGTCTCCCTTGGATACGCTCTTTACTAGTCCCAAAAGTGAGCCTGGGGGAACAACCGGGCTTACACTTACCACGGTGCACAAATAGATAATCCCATTCATGGCCTTGGCTATCTCTATTGCTTGGTCAAGTGATTTTTTAGAGTACTTGGAGCCATCAAAGGGGACTAGTATTTTCTGATACATGGTTATTTTACTATTAGAACCGGTACGCTTGATTTGTGTAATACTGCATTTGAGACGCTTCCTAAGAAAAGCTCAGACACTCGACCTTTTCCTCTTGCGCCAATTACTATGAGATCTGCCTTTTTCTTTTTGGCAATTGCAAGAATCTGCTCAACTGGGCTGCCATATGTTATGGCATAAGAGAACAAAATTCCGTGCTTTGCAGCTCTGAGCTTGGCGTTTTCCATGAATTTGCCTGCCTCCTTTTTTTGATAAATCTTGTAAGGAGCCACAGCTGGCATGAACTCTGCTGGCAAAAACGCAACAGAATGAACTCCTAAAATTGTTGCATGACATGCGCGAGCCACCCCAATTGCCTCATCTAACGCTCTAAAGGAGGTCTTTGATCCGTCCATTGGTACTAGAATTCTTTTAATTTTATTTTCCATGTAGAGTGATTTTTCTATTTTAATTTAAACATCTTGCTTAGATTATCAATGGTAGTAACTGGTCGATTTTCAGCCTTGGTAATCGTGCAGACCGTTTAACTATTTTTTCACGTATTGACATCGTGCAAGATTCGTCTTGCACGCGGGACGGGAATGTAAGGTGTAATAACCTAGACGAACATACTTTGGTATGACGTGTATGCATTCTCGTCTTTTTCAGTTTTAAAAATCTGCTAAATTGTTAAATGCATTTTTTGTGTGAACTAGTTGATGCAAAAATGAAAGGCCCTTTCTCACAAATTCTTGTTTGCTGTGACGGCTCAAAATACTCTGAAAAGGCAATACGAACTGCCTGCGACATGGCAAAGTCGTATGACGCCGGGCTTACCCTTATCCATGTAATTGACAAGACCAGAAAATCCGATATTTTGGCAGGCTCTGAATATACTGAGATTCTTCGCAAATATGCAAAGGAGGTAATAGAAAGGGCGCAAAAAATAACAGATCAGGAGGGAGTCAAATCCAAAATAATGACAAAGGAAGGAAACGTTGCAGGCGAAATTGTCAAATATTCAAAGGAATCCAAGACCGACCTGATCGTAATTGGCAGCAAAGGCCTAGGTGCAGTTGTAAAGTTCCTCTTGGGTTCTATTTCTTCAAAAATTGCAAATCACTCACTGTGTTCGGTTTTGATTGTAAAATAGGTATCAAGTCTGATAATCAAGTCTTGATTTTATTAAAAAAACTACACAAACACAAGCGTGTCGTCAATTCCTGACAAAGTAAAGCAGTTAATTGCAAAAGAAAAAATTCTCGTCGTTGGTACATCTCATCGAGGAATTGCAAATGTTTCTCCGAGAACTGCATTTCATGTTGACCAAAATGGTGCAATTTACTGGCTTGAAATATTTCAACACAAAACATTTCGAAATGTATCAAAAAATTCCTGGTGCAGCATAGCGATATTTGACAAGAAAAAACTGATTGGCTATCAGCTAAAGGGCAAAGCAGCTCTTGTCACTGACAGAAAAATAAAATCGCAAATGACCATGACCATAATCGACAGACTGACTAGATTGCACAGGCAAAGAATCCTAAGGCAGGCAAAAAACCGACGCCCAAACATTGTCAAGTTTTCTGCAAAACTTGTTTTTTCTCTGAACCCAAACGAGCTTGCAGACTCGCCAGTTATGGTTGACGCAAACAACGAATCGCTAAGGGCAGCTGACTTGCAATGGTAATATGATACAATGAGCATGCATCATACGGCGTCTTGCATTTTTTGTGACAATCCAAGACCAATTTACGCAGACAAAAAGCAATGGCTAATCCATCTTGCAGGACACAGAGAGAAAATAATTGCATATGTGGTGGATAATTTTGAGAAATGTCCTCTTGGTGCGTATCCAAGGCTAATCAAGAACAAGACAGAATATGCAGGGCACCTCAAGTGGTCACACACAAAAAAGGAACTGCTTGACTGGACATACCGTAATCTAATTGAAAACCAGATCTCTGTTTTGCCCTAGCTGAGTCTTTTGTAGATTGTTTTGAATTCTTCTGCTAGAGTGTATGCCACGTTTTGTAGATGAGTTATCTCTATCATGCTTGTTTTTCCTCGAGCAATCTGTCGAATCAATGTCATGCATTGATGAATCTTGTTGTGGCCATCCTCAACAGCATCGTTTGGGCCTTCGGGCGTTGTTATAAAATGAAAGCACTCATTAAAGTCAAGACAAAACTTGAGAATTATCTGCTCCCAGCTTGGTGACGTAGTCGGAATTCCCATCCCCTTTGCAAGCTCCTTGAATTCGTTGCTCCTGTCTATTAGGAGCATGTTCAGGGATTCTTTTGCCTTTTTTGCCTCAAACTCGTAAAGATTTTCCAGTATTCCCAACTTTAGTGGTTATGCAACATTACTATTTAACAGATCAGAGAAAAACCAAACCTGATTTTGCTAATTCAGTTCTGATAATCATGTTCTGATCTTTTAAGTAGCAGACTGGAATTTCTGCTCATGTCAGAACTAGTTCGAGACGTGATGAAAAAAAACGTCATCTCTATTGATTCTTCCATGACTGTTCAGGATGCTGCAAAAATGATGGATGACGCATCAATTGGCGCAATAGTGGTGCTGGAAAATGGAATTGTCACCGGAATAATAACAGAGCGCGACATGACTAGGAGGGTAGTTGCAAAGGGAAAACCATACACAACTAGCGTCAAGGATGTAATGTCGTCTCCGGTGGTTGTAGTAAATCCAGACGACTCTGTCTGGGACGCAGCACAGCTTATGAAAACAAGAAAGATTCACCGAATGCCAGCTGTTCAAAACAATGTTCTAGTCGGAATGATCACGACCTCTGACATTGTTAGATTGTGCAGCGCAGGCTCTGATTCGGAGATGCGAAGAATAACTGAACAAATACTATTGCGAATGAAGCCGCAATAATTAGTGTGCCTCGTAGGGCATTCCGTGCTCAAATCTGTCCCATGGATACACAATGTATTCTGTGTCTCGCGTCAGCTCTGCATAGACTAGCTGCTTTGGATAGTCTTTTCTTCTTGCGTATATTGTAGCAAAGACCAACTCGTCTGGGTTTTCCGCCCTTTGTATTATTTTTCTAAATGTCTCACCGGAATCATAGATGTCATCTACAAAAAGCGAGTCTTCTGGTATCGACTCGCCATCGACTAGAATTTGTTTTATTCCTAGCCTGTCTGCTACCAGCCTTGCCGGAACTAGTCCTCCCCTACTGATAGTGGAGATTGTCTTGAATTTTTTTTCTTGTAGCTTTGATACTAGCTTTGCAGTTGCAGATTCTATCTCGCTCCAGTTTTTGTAGTCGTATACTTTGTCCAATGAAATGTAATTTGCATGATATGATTATGACCTTGTCGGTTAATTCTCAGGACTGAAACTCATGCCTGATAATCTGGCTTGAGATTTATGTAATTTTGATTGTGAATGGTATTGTTGTTTGCACCAAAGAAAATCCTGGTACCGCTTGATGGCTCTGATAACTCGTTTAGGGCACTAGATGCCGCAATATTTCTTGCAAAAAAGTCTGGAGCCGAGCTTACCATAATGTATTCGGTTTCTGTCTTTCCAAGCATAGAGGTCCAGACAATAGATCCTATCAAGTGCCAAATCGAGGAGCGCAAATTTGCCGAATCCGTGCTAAAAAAGGCAGAACTAGTCTGCAGAAAAAACAATGTTTATCCAAGCAAAATCATCGCAAACGGCACGCCTGGCTATATGATACTAAAGTACGCCAAAAGCAACAAAATTGATCTAATTGTGATTGGCTCGCGTGGACGCAGCGCAGTAAGGGAGGTCTTTTTGGGAAGCGTATCGAATTATGTCTTGCACAAATCCCCCGTACCAGTGTTGTTAGTCAAGTGAGCACAACTGATTTAAGATAATTTGGTGTAAATAAAACCATGAAACTCAAAAACAAAATCGCAATAATTACGGGCGCATCAAGCGACATTGGCGCAGACATGTCCAAAAGATTTGCAGAAGAAGGCGCTACAGTTGTAATGCTTGGGCGCAACCTAAAATCCCTGGAAAAGGCCCGCGCATCAATTAATGGAAATGCCGTATCGATGGCGTGCGATATTATGAACAATTCTCAGGTTCTCAGCACAATAGACCAAGTAGTAGGCCAGTACGGTAAAATCGACATCCTAGTCAATAATGCCGCAAAAATAAACGACGCAATTCATTTTCATCAAATGAAGGACTCGGACATTTCCGATCTCATAAACACAAACATCCTAGGAACACTGAACATCACTAAAGCAGCCATATCCAAAATGCTTGACAACAAGAGCGGCTCTATCATAAATATCGGCTCTATATCCAGTGAGCGTGCAATCCCACGGGTTCATCTGGCGGTATATTCAGCTACCAAGGCGGCAGTTTCCATGTTTACAAAATCCATTGCAGTTGAATATGCAAGAAAAAACATTCGATGCAATTGCCTAAATCTTGGAATCATAAATGCAGGCATGATCAAGCCGTACCTCGAAGACCCACAGGCACGCAAAGTACTCGAAGAGCGCCAACCACTAAACAAAATTGGTGATCCAGAAGATGTCTCCAAGGCAGCAATATTTCTGGCGTCAGATGATGCCAGGTGGATTACTGGAACCATACTGAACATAGATGGCGGAAAATCTGCATCTGAAGGATAGTAATTATCGAAGCTGAACTTCACCTTTTGATGTTATAATCTAGTTTTCCAATGTTTATTTATTGAATAATAAAATTGCATTCTTTTCTATCTTTGTAGTATTTTTGTTTGCCGCAAATCTTGCACATGCTGAATCTGTGCCCGACTGGGTCAAAAACACTGCAAAATTCTGGACAGAAGGCAAGATAACTGACACGGAATTTCTCAATGCTATTAAATTCCTAATAGAGAAAAACATAATTCAAGTAGAAGCAAAGCCTGCAGCCAAACCTGCATCTGGTGTTGCAAATGTAGTGATTCCAAATGGCAACGCAGAGGTAGGCAATGCGGGATTTTACATTCCATTGAACTTGCAGGTAACAAGCGGAACAACAGTGGTGTGGATAAACGATGACAACATTCATCATACCGTCCAAAGCCAGGACGAAAAGGGAAATGTCGTGTCACTCTTTAACAGCAAGGCCCTAAAGACTGGTGAGCGCTTTGCGTACAAGTTTACAGAGTCTGGTGTGTATCATTATTTCTGCACAATACACCCGTGGCGAGTGGGACTAGTAACTGTATACTAGGCAACAGCCTTTACAATATCTGATTTTGTTATTATTCCGCACAAAAGCGACTTTTTGAGAACTGGCAAGCCGCTGATTCCATTTCGTATCATGATTAATACTGCAGAGGAGACTTGGTCGTCGGAATTTATTGTGACTGGGTTTGGGGTCATGATATCTTCTGCCCTAAATGACAAAATGTAGGATAATTGATTCATCCTGAATTCGTCTGGATTTGGGTTTAGCTGGTATTTTTCCACTTCCTTTGGGTCTGCAAAGTCCCTGATCCACTTGGGCATCTTTGCTGGAATAAAGTCGCGATTTGTTATGATTCCAACTGGCTTTTTGTTGCGCTGTACGACTATTCTAGAGATTTTGTGTTTTACTAGGAGGCTTTCCACCAGTAATAACGAGTCGGCAGGCATTACTGTTATGACGTCACTGGTCATTATGTCTGAGACATGTAGTGGTTCTGCTGACTGGGTCAAAAACACGGACGCAAGGTCTGTCTTTGTTATGATTCCGGCCAATCTGTTTTTTTCTAGGACCAAAACAGAGCTTATCTTGTGTGACTGCATCAGTCTGGCGCAATCAATAATTGTGTTATTTTTTGTTATTGTGATCAAGTCTTTTGACATAAAGTCGCGAACCAGAATTTTGCTTACTTGCTTTCCACTAAACTTGTAGATTGCCCTAACAAAGTCTTTTTCCGTTATGATGCCAACTGGTTCTTTGTTTTTATCCAAAACTGGTAGCCGCCCAACTCGGTGCTTTAGCAAAACTTCGCGCGCCTCAAGCAGGGTCATACCATCAGTTACAGTTACTGCATTTCTGATTACTTGGGTTATGCTTGGGTTTTTCAGCTTCACTGGTATTTGGTTGTCTTACAGTTTTTTAAATATAGATACAAGAATCTCACCGCTGAATATCAGAGATGGAAATTGTATCATTTGTTTAATTTGTGATTTGCTGGGAGCAATTTCATGAGCCTAGATGTAATCCATGATCACTTTTCGCAAATAATGCAAAAAAAGATTGATTCCTTAATTGAAAAACCCCTAGTAATACAGCCGGACTCGACTGTCTCTGAGGCAATCAATGCTATAATACACAACAATTCCTTTGATGCGTTTTGCAGGGAAAAACACGTAACGCTAAACGTAAACACGCGGGATTTGCTTCTGGGAAAAGACATTGCACACATGAAGGTAAGGTCGTTTCTGCATCCAATTTCGAGCCTGCAAAAGGGCGATACCATAGAAAAGGCAGTAAATATTCTGACCCATAACAGAATTCGCTCAGCGCCGGTAGTGGAAAACGATGAGCTCATTGGTGTTGTATATGCAAGAGACATACTCAAGCTAGTGGCAGGCCTTGACAACAAGTGGATAAAGGCAAACCAGATTTTTACAGCAAATCCTCTGGTAATAGAAAACAGCACGTTATTGAGCACGGCAAGAATGTTGATGAGCAACAAAAGACTGGATCACCTACCAGTGGTAAAAAAGGACAAGATTTCCCAAGTTCTTACATCGCATCACATGCTGTATACTATACTTCCATCGGAACGAGTGGGAAAGGCAGACATTGGATCTAAAAAAATAAACAGACTGGAATCTCCTGTTGGCAATCTTGGCACAAACAAGATGGCAAGCTGTGCACCGATGGATGACCTAAACAAAATATTGGATGAAATGCTTCATGCAGACACGACATTTTGTCTTGTGTCATTGTGGGACCAGCTTCAAGGAATCATAACGTATAGGGACATTTTGAACTTGCTTAGCACAAGGGTCAAAAGCAAAATTCCGCTCTTTATTGTAGGAATGCCAAAGGAAGACAATTCTGGAATAATTGCGGAAAAATTCACAAAGACACTGGAGAAACTCCAGCGAGTCTATCCAGATGTGCAAGAGGCCAAAGTTTATGTAAAAAAGCACCACGGCACTGGAAGCAGATACAACTATGATGTCTCTACAACAATCATAACACCACATCAAAGGTACATGTTTTCAAGGACTGGATATGATCTGAGCAAAGTCTTTGATGAAATCTCTGGCAGGCTGATGCGCTTGCTCTCAAAGAGGGCAAAAAAACGCTACAAGCTTAGCGTCAGAAAAATAACACCATGACGGCAAAAAGGCCTATAAACAAAGTCCTACTTCTCGGCTTTCCAGGAAACGGCCTAATAGGCACATTTACCATATCATACCTGATATCACACCTAAAAATGAGGCTAGTTGGCGATATCAGCCACCCAGACTTGCCGCCAACACTATTTGTGGAAAACGGCGAGATTCTCAGCCCAATTCGAATTTATCGCAAAGACAACATTTACGCAATAATATCTGACATTCCAATTTTTCCCGAAGTAGCAGTCGAGTTTGTCTCATCTGTTGCCCAATTTTGCAAAAAAAATAAAATCGGCAAAGTAATTGTGCCAAGCGGGGTAGACACACAAAGCACCGACTCCAAGGACGCAAAAACATACGGCCTTGCAACTGACGTATCATTTGAGAAACTAATGTATGAAAATGACATGCCCAAGTTTTTGGCAGGCTCTATTATAGGAACAGACGCAACCGTGATTTTGACTTTTAGAAACTATGGGATTCCCCTTTTGGTATTGTACACGTCATGC
>VHBK01000002.1 GCA_016872015.1 Nitrososphaerota archaeon | reverse complement strand
TCTGCATTTGCTCTGATGCCAATTGATTTTGTTTTTTGTGCCCACTCTAGAATAGTTCTGAAATCATCAGTTATTTTTGGCTCTATTGTTGGTACATCACCCAAATAGACGTCGCCTTGTGAACCATCAATTGTTATTGCATCTCCTTCACGTATTGTAACATTTCCGACGCTTGCTTGCTTTGTATCTGGGGAGATTTTCATGTCTGCGCATCCTACAATGCATGGCTTACCCATTCCCCTTGCAACTACTGCTGCATGGGATGTCTTGCCCCCACGGCTAGTCAAAATTCCAACTGATGCAAAAAATGCTGGAACATCTTCTGGCTTTGTTTCCTCTCGTACTAGAATTACCTTTGCGCCGTTCTCACCCATTGCAACTGCTCGCTTTACATCAAATACAGCTATTCCGCTTGCCGCACCTGGAGATGCTGCAATTCCTCGAACTACTTTTTGGAATTGCTTTGCCTTTTCCAAGTCGATTGTCTTGTGTAATAATTGTTCTAGCTGGTCTGCATTTAGTCGAGTTAATGCTCGTTCTTTATTGATGAGTTTTTCTTTTACCATGTCTACTGAGGTTTTGATCATGCTCTGAGCGTTCATCTTTGCAGAACGGGTCTGAAGTAAGTAGAATTTACCCTGCTCTATTGTAAACTCGATGTCTTGTGGCTCTTTGTAGTGTTTTTCTAGATTTTTGCAGGTCTTTAGTAATAATTCATAGCTTTTTGGCATTTCTAATTTCATTTCATCAACCGGCTTTGGGGTCCTCACGCCGGCAACTACGTCTTCGCCTTGTGCATTGACTAGATAATCACCAAAGATGTGGTTTGTTCCATCACCTGGGTTTCTGGTAAAGACTACCCCGGTTGCGCAATCATTACCCATGTTGCCAAATGCCATGGCAACTACATTGACTGCGGTGCCATCTGCAATATCTTTTGTAATGTGGTTTTTCTCTCTGTATACTACTGCACGCTCACCCATCCAGCTGTTAAAGACTGCCATTACTGCTAATCGTAATTGCTCGTCTGGGTTTGATGGGAATGGCTTTCCGGTATGATCTTGACAAATCTGCTTGTACTGTGATACGACGCTTCTTAGTGATTGTTCGTTGAGGTCGCTGTCTATTGTCACCTCTTGTTTTTTCTTGGCCTCCTCTAGGACATGGTCAAATTTTTTGTCGTTAACTCCAAAGACTACTTTGCCAAACAACTGGATGAATCTGCGATAAGAGTCCAATGCAAATCTTGGGTTGTTTGTCTTTTTGGATAATGCCTCTACTGTGACATCGTTTAGCCCCAGATTTAGTATTGTATCCATCATGCCTGGCATTGAAAGTGCTGCACCTGAACGTACTGATACCAATAATGGATTTTCTGATGAATTCCATTTCTTTTTTGTAATCTTTTCTAGCTTGGTAATGTTCTTTTTTACCTGAATCCATAATTCTTTTGGAACGGTCTTGTTGTTTTGATAGTATAATTTGCAAACATCGGTTGTAATGGTAAATCCCTGTGGTACTGGTAGCTTGAGCTGTGTCATCTCGCATAGACCGGCACCCTTGCCGCCTAGGAGTTTTTTGTTCTTACCGTCTCCCTCATCAAAAAAGTAAACCATTTTCATTATTTTATCACGGATTTTTCTATCGATTTGAAGGGGTTTTAAGCATTGCCTTGGCAAATTCCTCTACGATCGCACCCCAGTTCTTTGCCTTGATGATACCACTTGCTACTAGTATGCCTGAAGAGCCAAGCTCAATTGCTTTTCTTACGTCTTTGCCTGAAACAATTCCTGCACCACAAAGGAGTTTGGTAGAGTTTTTTGCATTTTTTACTGCCCGAACAGATTTGGTGATCAATTCTGGTTGCTCTGTTGATACTGCCTTGCCAGATCCAATCAATTCTGGTGGCTCTATTGCAATATAGTCTGGGTTTAGCTTGGCATATTTTGCAGCCTCTTTTGTATCCTGAACACAAACTACTGAAACTAGTCCTAAATCATGAAATCGACTAACCAACTCTTCAATGTCTTTTGGCGGAATCCTGTGCTCAGAGTGGTTTATCAGAGATCCCGTTATCTTGGATTTTTTTAGCAATTCTGGTATGACAAAGCCTGTGGTGCTGCCTACTTTGGTATTGTCTGCGTGTTGGGCAAGGACAGGGCCTGAATATTTTATTCCTAAAAGGTGATGTGGTGGAGAAATTGCTATTTTGATTTTGTACTTTTTTGCTATTTTATCAGCAACTGATGCAAGTTTGGCCGATTTTACACCTGCAATTTCGTCATAATTTTTGTAATTGATGATAAACAAGATCTTTGTGTTGTTGGCTAGCTGAGCTATTTATTGTTTATAGGACTATAATTCTACTGGAATGGCACTCTTCCAGATAAATGTGCACAAGGTAAAGATGTTGTCTGTCATCTCGTCCGATCTTCATGTTTTCACCTAACTTCATGACTATGGTTACGGTTTGACCTGGCTGAATGTCTCCTACTTGTGATAGTGAGAACAAATCTGTTGCACCACCGCTTAACAATACCTTGTAGACATTGTTGCCTGCAGCAAATGCTCCTGGTAGGTATGTGTACTGTGCACCGCCTAGTCGTACTTCACTTAGTGTTACTGCCTGAACACTGTCGTTTTTCAGATATGCGGCAACATATTCGCCAGTGTTTTTGAGATTATCTGCTGTTCCTGCTGATTGTGACATGGCAACTCCGTTATGATCGAACAAACCGGTTGCAATGTCTCTACCATCAAAACCAATCACTTTTAGTGATTCGATGTTTGGTCTTCCGCTTAGTTGTGATGAACTAAAGAAGTTCTGTGAATACGCAAAGACAATTGCACCGCCTACTACAGCTATTGCAACTAGCAACAGTGTAGCAATGACTGGGGCTACTCCTCTGCGTGAATGAAGTCGTCGATTGTTGATGTATGTATTCATTGTATGGTAATCAGTTTGGCATGCTGTTAAGGCGAGTGTTGTGCAGGAATCACAACAGCTAGATTTATCTAATTCAGAATTATCATGAAATTTCTATTTCCAATATACAAGTAAAATTCTCTGGCTTTTTGCTTATTATTTTTCGATAAGACGTTTGTTTGATTTGTGTATAGCTTGATATGTGCTGCTTATTTGAAATTATGATTGTATACTAGATTCGAATAGTAATTAATCCGCGCTTTTTGTCGTATCGGAACAATCTTCCAGAACCATGTCCAAGAGGTAATCTGTGCCAAGAATACAACTGTTATTTCTCCTTGAATCTGTAGAATGAATTATTTTCATTCATTGTTTAATAATCAGACAAATGTGCTGTTAAGGCGAGTGTTGTGCGGAAATCACAACATTTAGTTCCAGAAGAATTGGTCCAAGCCAGTTTGTTTTGGCTTTCCAATCATACTATCAAAATCCAAGTCCATTGATGATGTGATTTGGTCTAGTGTAGATTCCATGAATTCCATGTATTTTTCAGAATCAATCTCGTCTGGGCGCGCCATTTCTACTGGTTTTACGCCTGGTTTGTTAAGGATTTTCACATACGATATGATGTCACCACGCTTTATTTCGCGTTGTTGTTCTAGTAGTTTGGCGGCACGAATGTGTTGCGGAATGGTCTTGTCATACTCTGATGGCGCCTTGCTAATCATCACATTAAATGCCAATTCTGAAATCGGAATCTTTCTTTCTTTTACTTTGATAGCACATGTTGAAATTTTATCTCTGATCTCTTTTTTTGCAGCCTCGAAATCTTGGGCAGTCTGCACCTTTGATAATATGCCAAGTACCTCAAAGAACAAATTTCTGATAAACGGTGGTGTGTGGGATTTTTTACCAGTCAAGCCCTTAACATCTACTTTGCCTTCCTTTGTTACGCCAAGATAGTTTTTCTTTCTTCCACTTAACACCACATATCGATACTCCTTGTCAATTTCCAAGTCCACTCCTTGTTCTTTTTTGGTGTCCTCAATTACCTGATGAATTTGTTCTGCAGTTGGATTTTTCACAAATAGAGAATCAGTATTGTGTAGCAAAATATTTCCTATTCCTCCACAAAAATGGTGGTTTGTGGTCTCAAGATCATAAACAAATCCATTTATGGTAAATGTCTCGATTTTTTTAATCACATCAAATTGTTTAATCCGCTTATCAGTTTTATCACGAATTATTCTGATCCTAGAAACATTTGGTTTGTCTTTTCTGATTTGCAGTGAATATTCTATTCCAAGTTCTTCTAAAATCCCAACTATGCCCGCCTGTACTGTTTTGTGTATTTGATCTATTGTCAATAATCCGTTTTTGTCAATATGTCCATCACCATCCATAATGCCTACCAGAAATGCCTTTTTTGCCTCAACTTGAGAGTTTAGCAAGTGTTGCGGTATTGCTTTTTCATCGCCTCTGTAACACTGATTCCTAAAATAATCGACTAGTAGTTTGAAATTGTCTTTTCCAACCAGAGCAAATGTGGCAGAGCTTTTCCGTATATCTAAAATTGTTGTGGAAAGGCCTAATTGTTTTTCAATTATTTGTTTTGCTTTTTCTAGTAATTTCTTGTTTTGATTTACAATTCTCCATGAATATTTTACAGAATTTGTATAATGATACACGCCACATGTTCCTTCAGAAATGAAGAATCCAAATAGCCATGCCAAATCTGGATTTAGTTCTAATTTTGATTTTGTTTTGAATTTGACCAAGTTTAATCTATCTCCAACTTTGAGCTCTGATGGCTTGGTTTCTTTTCCATCAATCATCAAACTATGGTCTTCAGTACATTCTACGAATCCTTTTCTTGTGAGTATTCGATATCCTTTTTTCTTAACTTTGTGTCTGTAAATGTATTTTATTTTTGAAAAACCATCTTCTGTGAGTACTTTAACATCACCAAATTTGTTATATCTCAGATTGCTGACGGTTTTTGGCATTAGCGTTTCAATTGGGATGATATCTGTTGCTCCGTCTTTTCTCTGAATGATGATTGGTGTGTCTGGTGATACACTATCGCCATACAAAACCTCGATTCCATTTGCCTGGCATTTTTTGATTGTCTCCATGATTATGTATCGTCCAACTGCAGTTGTTGCTTCTGCAGCGGGAAGAAAATATAGTGGAAAAATGTCTGCACCCATGACGCCATAACTAGCATTAAGAATTACTTTGAGCGCTTGGCTGACTACTGTATATTGCTCTTTTTGCTCCAAGGTCTTTGCCTTTTTTGCCAAAGACTTGTAATAGTTTACGCGTAAATCCCGAAGAGAACCAATTAACATTGATGTCAAGCCATTATATTTTGTGCAGACCCAGTGATTAGTATCTGGAATTTTGTTTGACTTGCATTCTTCGTGAACACATCGAACTGTCTCATATGACAAATTCCTTACTTTGATAATGCTAGGATACAGACTGGCAAAATCCATTACCGTGACATTGAAATGAATTCCCTCTGTTGGCTCTACAACTAGGCCCCCTCGATATTTTTTGTCCTTGATTACTGCATCATTCATCACTCCTTGTGATTTAGAGTCCAGTTCTTCCCTTCTTGGAATTAGTGCATTTCTCTGCCTGTGCTCATAATACAGCAAACTTCGAATCCACTGAGACACGCCCATTCTTGCAATATCATCAATTGGCATTCTTGCTATTCTAGATATTACGACTAGCAGATTCATCAACAAATCATTGTTAAAGCTGGTCAGCTTGTACGTGATTCGAGCGTCATTGTAGCAATAGCTGGCAAGCTGATAGTTCGTGAGCTGGTCAAGCTCTATTCCATAATTCAGCTTGGATTCATTGAGCAATGCCATGGAGACACTGTTTAGCGAAAAATCAGTGTACTTGTGCGAAAATGCATAGATCTGAAATGACCTGTTTGACATTGTTCTGTACAAATCAATATGCACGCCATGCTTTAGTGTGGCAGAATCGCGCATCATGTATAGAGGGTTTTCAGAATTTTTGATTCCTAGTCTTTCTGCCCTATTGTACAAATACGGCATGTCAAACTCATCGCCGTTGTACGTTATGACAAACGGATAATCTGCAATTATCTTGAATGCATCCTCTATCATTTTTTTCTCGTCATTTTGTGCGTAAAATGTACTCTTTACTCCTTCAGGGAGCTCGTTTTTACCATCGGTAGAACCATCCTTGCGCAAAACAAAGATTTGTCTTAGTCCGTCTGTTCCCTCAAATCCAATTGCAGTGACTCGCTTTTCTGCAATTTTTGGATCTGGAATTCTTCCAATTTCAGATTCTACTTCGATATCAAAGCTTAGTCGCTTTATTTCTGGTATCGGTTGGTTGAGCAGCTCTGCCCACTGGGAAATATATTCTTGAAATTCCTTGGTGTTTACAATTCCCTTTGCAGTGTTTACATCTAACAGTAAACTCTTCATTGCAAGTGCGACATCTTCTGTCACTTCAAAATCATGTGGAAGAATCTTACCATCTTTGATTTCATAGAATTTGCCAACAATCAGTCCTCTATCATACAGATAATTCTCATAATACTTGATGTCGGACTCCCACGTTTCTATGATGTTTCTAATGCTCTTGTCCGTCTGTGTTCCGCCAATTGCCAGAGGATCAGTTACGATGATTTTTGAGACTTCTGATTCCTTGTCCTTGAGAAAGTCTTTTCTTTTGACGGATTCTATTTTGATAATGTCTTTTCTGCTGTTAAGAAATGACAATTCTTCTGGGTGTAATTTAGAATAGCAGTATGGTTTGTGTCCTATTTCGTCTGCCCAAAGAATTATTTTTTGGGATTCAGGGGAGTAAAATTTGAGAATTGCTGCTTGTTTTTGGTTGTCATATGTAGCTGAGACCAACAGTGACGGACCGAGTGTTTTTAGTGTCTGCTCTTGTACTTGCATTACTCATTACCGCTTTGGTTCATCTAGTAATGTGGATGCCCAGCGCTGAACCTTCTTA
The DNA here is from genome assembly GCA_016872015.1 of Nitrososphaerota archaeon. Classification (GTDB taxonomy): domain Archaea; phylum Thermoproteota; class Nitrososphaeria; order Nitrososphaerales; family Nitrosopumilaceae; genus Nitrosotenuis. The sequence continues at coordinate 70,410 of VHBK01000002.1, read as the reverse complement.
TTGTCCAGCTTTATGATTTCGATTCCTGCATCATTCATTAGGCCATAATCCGTTTCAGGATAAGTATCAAGGCAGACTATTCTTTTTACGCCTATGGTAATTGCCATCTTGGAGCATTCTAGGCATGGAACAAATGTTGTGTATAGTGTGGCATCCTTGGTTCCTGCCTCTATTCCCATTATTGCACAGTGCATTATTGCATTTGCTTCTGCGTGATTGCACAGACACCTATCAAGTGCCGCTCCAGACTCTATTTTGCCTTCCATCCTAAGCTGGCATCGCTTGCATCCACCCTCAAAACAGTTTTTCACGCCTGGCGGCGTTCCGTTGTATCCTGTTGCAATTTGGCGATTGTTTCTAACAATTACTGCTCCGACTTGGCGTGTCATGCAGTTGGATCGAAGCTTGGCAAGCTCTGCTTGGAGCATAAAGTATTCGTCCCAACTTGGGCGCTCAAAGCTTGTACACATGAGTCATGATGTGACAATTCGATATTTAGGTCGATCCATTGTTTTATCCAGAATTAACCTCTGGATTGCATTTAGTGACTCGAAACTATAAAATTCAAAGATCGCAAAATTACTGCTAATTGACAGAATACATTACTCACAAATTCATCAAGCCAAACCAAGTCGAGTCCCGTGAATATCAAACGTCATTGGCAAACCAGGCAAAATCTGAGAACTGTTTGGTCGTATTGCCTACAGGCCTTGGCAAAACTACTGTGGCATTACAGGTAATAGCAGATTATCTTTCTCGTGGTACTGGTGGAGTCTTGTTTTTGGCACCAACTAGGGTCTTGACAAACCAGCACTATGAATTTCTAAAAAACAATCTAAATCTAGAAGATATTGGACTGCTAACAGGAGAAGACACACTAGCAAAGAGAAAAAAATCTTGGACAAACTCTGTCATTTGTGCCACACCGGAAATTACAAAAAATGATCTGGACAGAGAGATAGTGTCTGTGGACCAGTTTTCTTTGGTGATATTTGATGAGGCGCACCGCACTATAGGGGATTATGCGTATTCTGGCATAGCGCAGCGATTTGCAGGCAAAAACGTGCGTATTGTGGGCATGACTGCCACACTTCCTGCAGAAAAAGAAAAGGCAACTGAAATCATCACCACACTACGTATTGCAAACGTTGCACAAAAAACAGAAGATAGTCCTGATGTTGCACCATACATTCAAAAAACAAACACAAACTGGGTCAAAGTCGACCTGCCTCAGGAAATGAAAGAAGTCCAGTTTTACTTGAGAAAAGCATTAGAAATACGACATCACGAATTGACAAAATGCGGTTTACGATTGTCTGCTAATGTTTCACTGTCACAATTGCTGCGAGCTCGTGATTTTGTGATACGACAAAACAGGAGAGCAGCAAAGCCACTCTTCACTGCAATACGATTGCACTATGCTCTAAACATTTTGGAATCCCACGGCGTGACTTCATTTTTGAGATTCTGTGATAGGACACGAGAAAAAAAAGGCGTTGGGATTAAGGATTTATTTGAGAATGATTCAAATTTTATTCGTGCACTAGCATATGCAAAAGACGCACAGAAAAAGGGAATAGAGCACAGCAAGATTGTCAAGCTGGCAGAAATCATCAAGGGACTGTCTGGCCGCGCAATTGTGTTTACCAGCTATCGTGACTCTGTGGAAATAATACATGACAAGCTAATGGAATTAGGAATTTCTGCTGGATTTCTAATAGGCAAGGCAGGCGAGACAGGCCTCAAACAAAAACAGCAGGTAGAAACGGTACAAAATTTTCGAGATGGTAAATATCAAGTATTGATTGCAACTAGAGTGGGAGAAGAAGGCCTAGACATTTCCGAGGTAAATGATGTTATTTTCTTTGATAATGTTCCAAGTTCCATTAGATTTGTCCAAAGAAAGGGGCGAACTGGAAGAAAATCTGCAGGAAACCTAACTGTATTGATTGCCAAGGGAACAATAGATGAGGCGTATTATTGGGTGGGACAAAGAAAGATGAAGTCTGCACAAACCATGGGTGAGCGCCTCACAAAAGACTTGCAAAAACAATCAGAAAATGCACCTGCAGGCCTTGATGCCTATTTTTAGGCAAATCGCTTGATTATATGATACCCAAACTCTGTCTTTACTGGCTCTGATACTTGGCCTATAGTTAGTGCAAATGCAGCTGCCTCAAATGGCTTTACCATTCTTCCCCGACCGAAATAGCCAAGATCTCCTCCGCGCTTTCCACACCCTGTGTCTAGTGAGAGTTCCTTTGCCAAGTCTGCAAATTTTTCTCCTTTCTTTAGTCGCTCTAGAATGGCAAGTGCCTGACTTTGTTTTTCAACCAAAATGTGTGAGCATTTTATCTTGTCTGCCATGATACAATTCTATGATTGGGATTGAAAAATCTTATGATAATCCCCATGAAGCCTTGGTGATTGGTATTAGCTTCAAAAACGGAGCCTCATCTTCTTTCCATGGGTCGCGTCGCACCCATTCGAATTTTTCAAAAAACTTTTCATAGATTTTTTTAAATTCTGGACCGTGCTCGATGATTTTGATTTCTCCTTGTGCTATCACTGCCCTATGTCCACCCGGCTTGTAGATGTCAATTGAAATTGCAGCCTTTGGGTTTTTCTTTGCATTCTTGTATGTTCTGGTTTTATAGTCTGTTGCAAGGTAGAATGCATCATCTTGGAAAATAAATGACACTGGCTTGACGTGTGGTATTGTATTATTTACAGTTGCAAATCTTGCCTCTTCTATTGTTTGTAGGAATTTTTTTTCTTTGGGTGAAAAATTCAACTGTAAATCCTCTGGCGGATTTGCGGGATTTTGGAATATACGATATCTCTTACTTTAATCTGGTCTTCCTCTGATGGCATTCCGTTTCTCATGGCCGCAATTGCCGTGCTTGCCATGCCTAGTGACATGCCCATTATCACCCCAAATACAAACTCACGCACGTTTTCTACGTGTAGTTCTGCCTTGTTTTGCTCTATTTCCTGCATGTAAATCGGTATTGCAGATAATGTTCCATCCAAGGTTTGGTTGATCAGTTCTTCGAGTTGTTGTTCTTCACTCATGCTCTTTGTGGAAATGTAATTGGTAATAAATTTGCAGAGAAATGCACAACAATCCTTTTAATGACGATATTTTGAATTGGAAATGTTGCCAACATATTTTACAATTCAAGAAGCTAATGCGGCATTACCTAATGTAATCCAAAAATTCAAGTCACTACAAAAACAGCGAGTCGAAGTCCAAAAACTAGAGGCACAGTTAAACTCACAAATGGGCATGTCGTTTAACTTGGGTGATTATGCAACACTAAAAAAACAGCTAAACTCGGCAGTAACAAAATTCTATGCTTTAGTAGAAGATCTTGAAAATTCTGGCGTAGTTCTCAAAAGCATAGAAGGAGGACTACTTGACTTTCCGTCAAAGAGATTTGATGAAGATGTCTGGCTGTGCTGGAAAGAAGGAGAAACCGAGATAAAGTTCTGGCATGAAAAAGACGTCGGCTTTATGGGGCGCAAGCCATTAAGTGTAAGCGACGACTCTCTTGTATGAGCATTTCAGTTTGGTTCCGCGTAATTAGAATAAAGTTTCTCCTAGCATCCGTGATTGCAGTTTCACTAGGCCTTGCACTATCATACTGGCAGACAAAGTCACTTGATGCAATGTCTGCGGCAATCACAATGGGTGGTGTTGTATTATTGCATGCAAGCGTTGATCTTCTAAATGATTATTCTGATTACAAGCGAGGAATTGACACCATAACAAAGAGAACCAAATTCTCTGGAGGGACTGGAGTGCTACCAGAAGGCTTGCTAAAACCCTCCACTGTGTACTATGCAGGCATAACTTGCCTTGTTTTAGGCTCACTTGCCGGTGCGTATTTTGTAATGGTTCACGGCTGGATTATTGCAGCGATTCTGGGATTTGCCATTTTATCCATCTATTTTTACTCGACAAAAATAGTCGATTCTGGCCTAGGAGAAATTTTTGTTGGCATCAAGGGAACAATGATTGTACTTGGTACAATGTTTATCCAAACAGAGCAGATTCTGCCTGCAAACATTCTTGCCGGCATAGTTGCAGGAACACTGTCATCGTTTGTTTTGTTTATCACATCGTTTCCAGATCATGATGCAGACAAGCAAAAGGGAAGAAAGACACTAGTAATCGTACTTGGCAAAATGCGTGCCGCAAATCTGTATCTGGTTTTTCCGTGTGTGGCATACTGCTTGATTATAGTTGGAATAATCTTTGATTTATTGCCAGTATATAGTGCAATGACATTTACCACAATGCCAATGGTGATAAAATCTAGCAAAAAAATCAAAAAATCAATTGATGACCTAGAACAGTTTATTCATACAATGAAGGCAACAGTTTTGTATTCTAGAATTACTGGCGCATTATTTGTAATCAGTATTGTAATTGCCATAGTAACCAACAGTTAAATCAAACAAATTAGAAACTCAAAAACATGATTGCAGGCTTTGCCACGCCAGAAGGTACAAAGAAATTTTCATCTAGGCCTGGCGCAATTTCGCAAAACTACAAAACAATACAAAACCTGACTATGTCAAATGTGGGAATTGGAACATATCTTGGCAATCCAGATTCACAAACAGATGCACTTGTGGAGGAAGCAGTAAAAAAATCAATCCTGTCTGGAATCAATGTAATAGATACTGCCATTAATTACCGGGCGCAAAAGGCAGAGCGCTCCGTAGGAACGGCAATTGCGTCTCTAATTTCACAAGGCAAAATAGAGCGCAACCAGATCTTTGTGAGCACAAAAAACGGCTATGTCACAAACGATGCGGACATTAAAGAAGAGTTTTGGGCATACATACAACGCGAATACGCAAGTCCGGGCGTAATTCAGGCAAATGACATTTCGTCTGGATATCACTGCATGACAATACCATACTTGCAAGACCAGCTAAATCGCAGCCTCAAGAACTTGGGTTTAGATTGCATTGACTTGATGTATCTGCACAATGCCGTAGAGGGCCAGCCGGACATTTCTAGAGCACAATTCCTGCAAAATCTGGAAGCAGCCTTTGCATTCTATGAAAAAATGCGAGCCGAAGGCAAGATTCGATACTATGGTATGGCAACATGGGAATGCTACCGAGTACCAAGCGATAATCCACAGTATTTGTCATTATATGATACAGTCGAGCTGGCAAAAAAAGTAGGTGGAGAAAATCACGGCTTTAGGTTTATCCAATTGCCATACAATCTGTATTATGATCAAGCCCTTATGCTAAAATCACAGAAAATAACTGGTGTTGATGTATCGACTCTAAGTGCGGCCGCCTCGCTTGGCATAGGAGTCTTTACCAGCGTTCCATTAATGCAGGGAAGACTACTTGCACCCGGAACAATACCTGAATTTGGCAATATTGTTCAACCATCACTGAGGTGCCTCCAGTTTATTCGCTCAACTCCTGGTGTGCTGGCTCCACTGGTGGGCCAAAAAACTCAGAGCCACGTTGACCAAAACCTGCAGATAATGAAGATCCCGCCATTATCAGAGCCGGAATTTTCTGATTTGGTAAAAAAATTCACTGGTTAGTTCTTTATTTTGCCGCCAAGATCTACAACTTTTCCTGATACCGTAGGAATGGTTCGCTGAATGTCAAGTAGCATTCCCTCGCTTTCCTCTACCTGAAGTTTGATAAATTCTCCTGAAATTGGCCTGTCTTTGTCTGAATAAACCACAACCATGTTGGCAATTTCGTTGCTTTCCAAGAAAGTGTCATCATTTTGTTGTATTACCCAATACACAAATTCACTGGTTGTGTCTGGCTTTTCGTCCATGTTTGGATTTGCAGAAATCAATCCCTGCTCTTTTGCCTTGACTAGCGCGTCACCAAGTGAGGATGCAGTACCATCCAATATTCCAGAATAGATGTTGTCATAGCTAATCTCATGGCTTCCAAGCTTGACTATTTTGTATGTCACCTTGATGTTCTGAGGCCTCATGTCAACTAGGCCTGTTGTAGTAGATGTAACCGGAGTTGATGTGACCTTTATCTTAGAGTCAGATACATCTGCAGAGCCTGTAATTTTACCTATCACCTGCAGATTGTTTGCAGAATCTTGCACCGCTTCTTCTACTACCGTCTTCATTACATCACTTGATGTAAAACCAGAGCTCATAACAGACCATGTGATTCCTAGTGCCACAACACCAAAGGTAATCAGTGCGGTGTTGTACCAGAATGTGAGGCCTCTGTGGTTCATCAATTGTTTTTGCAAAATGTGAGGGTATCTTTTTTGGTGTGTTTGTGTTGAACGGAATAGTTTGCTTGATTTTATATACGATCTAAAATGGCAAAAATCATGCTGCCCAAGTTTTCTAGCCGTGCTTTTTTGGCACCAATGGCTGGAGTAAGCGATCCCGCACTGCGATTATTATGCAAGGAAATGGGGGCAGGCCTAGTAGTAACAGAGCTGACAAGCATTCACGCCATAATTGCCAAGGAAAAACAACTCCAGGCACAAAACCAAGACATCTCCGAGTTTATCGAATACTCCAACAAAGAGCGGCCACTCGCGGTGCAACTGTTTGGCTCTGATATAGAGTCACTACAAAAAGCAGTCAAAATAGTCGAGCCATACTTTGATGTTATAGACTATAACATGGGGTGTCCAGCACCGCACATTACCAAGCAAATGGCAGGTGGAGCATTGTTGCAAAACCTTAGTCTGACGCAGAAAATTCTGGAAACACTGGTAAAATCCACTGACAAGCCAGTCACGCTGAAAATGCGTGCAGGGGTGGATGATAATTTGGTATTCAAAGACATTGCACATGTTGCCGAGCGTGCAGGTGTCCAAATGATCACACTTCACGCAAGAACCGTACAACAAGGTTACGCTGGCGAATCGGACTGGTCTTTGATCAAAGCGCTAAAGCAAACAGTTGACATTCCAATTGTCGGAAATGGCGATATAACAACGCCCGAGCTTGCCAAGAAAATGATTGACGAAACAGGCTGTGATTATATCATGATAGGCCGCGGTGCAATGGGAAATCCATTTTTGTTCGAACAAGTAAATGAATATTTGGCAACAGGAACATACAAGAAATACTCGCAAAAAGACAAGACGGAGATGTTTTGCAAATACTTGGATTATGCTGCACAATACAAAATCAAATTTGCAAATATCCGACAACAGGCAATGCGATTTACCAAAGGCCTGCGAGAGGGCGCCAAGTTTCGCTCTGGAATAATGCTTGCAAAAACAACTGATGAGCTCAAATCAATAATGTTGCAGATCTCTTAATGTATAAATAGAAAATAATTAGCGATACTTTGTGCCAGTAGATCCTGTCTGTGGAATTGAAATGGATGAATCCCTAGCGGTGTCATACGAGCACGATGGCAAAAAATACTTTTTTTGTTGCAATGGTTGCAGACGCATCTTTAAGAAAAAACCAAAAAAGTGGGCAAAAAAGGCCTAGACTGGAAACCTGCCGCACATTCTGCAAAATTTAGAATTCTCTTCTATTGTATAATGGCAGTCTGGGCATGAATTGTCAGTGGATTGTTTTAAGGTGTGGCATTTTTTGAAAATCTCATAATAATGCATGGACTCTTTGGTTCTGATAATGACATTATCACTTGACTTGATTTTTCTTGCCTTTTCATAAAATACATCATCTGAGATTATTCCTTCAAAGAATTCTGTTAATCCTTGGGTCCCAGAGCCTTCCTGCATGGGGGATTTTTGGCGCCACGCTATGCTTTTTGGAATTATGTCCTCAAAGGTCTTTCTTAGGATGAATTTGCCGTATTTTTTACCATCATGAATGCCCACTAGGTCGCTTGGCAAGAGATTTTTTGCAAACTCTATTACGGTATGGTGGCAAAACGGAGATTCTACAGTCACTCCTAATGCTTTTCCTATTTTTTGTGATGGAAAATGCATGATCTTTGCAATTCTTGCCATGTCTTTTTTTAATTCCTCATCTGATTTTGATATTAGAAAATTATAGCCTGCAAATAGCTCGTCTGCACCATCACCTGTTATGATTTTGTTAAACCCTTGTTTTTTTACCTCAGATATTGCTAGGTACGGCACAACATTGTTTCTGATTTCAATGTCGTTGAAATTGCCTAAAATCTTGATTGTCTGCTCTATTGCATCGAGGATCTGTGTAGTGTCGTAGATGTGTATTGATAGAGGCAACCCAAATTCCTTTGCCGCCATCTGAGAATATGTCAGATCGTGTGCAATGTGATCTTTTGATATTATGGCAAGGCAGCTTGGTTTTTTTTCTTTGAGCAAATATGCAAGTATTGTGCTGTCTAGTCCTCCAGACAGTGCTAGGTGTTTTGCAGTGCAGGAATTTGTCGCATTGTGTAAAATATCAAAAATCTTTTGCATTGTGTTGTTGTATTAAAAAATCAATTAAGGTTTTTGTGATTAGCTGAAGCTAGTTTTGATTCAACAATTCTTGATTAGAAATTTTGTAAAATTCATTGTTAACTTTAAATAGATTAAACAAGGACTTTTGCATAATGTTACTTCCTGCTGAAATAGAATCAAAGACACTAATCCCAGCACTGCGAGCAATCTTGGCAAAAAAACTAGCCGAAGACCACAAAGTTCGAGAGGATGAAATATCAAAAATGCTTGGAGTGACCCAGGCTGCAATAAGCAACTATATCCGCGGGACGCGCGGTGATCCAAAGCTAATCGAAAAACTAGTCTCTGACAAGCAGGTCTCTGAGATGATAAATGAATTATCTGACAGATTATCATCAGACATGGCATATACGCCATCAAGCCTTGCAAAATTCATCAGCCTTTGCAATTACATCAAGTCTAGTTTGTTGATTTGTGAGATTCACCACAAGCTGGAAACCAACATCGATGAAGCAATCTGCAAGGAATGCGAAAACATGCTACTAAAGGGCCCAGGCTCTGTATACTAGGTCTTTGAAATAGAAATCTCTATCGTGGATAACATTCTTTTGCCAAATTCGCTTTCTGAATCTAGCTTGATGTGGTCCAACTTGCAAGAGTTGTGAAGCATTTTTTCTACTATGATATTTGCAATGGCTACTGCGGCCGGAATGTTTAGGCCTTTTGCCAGTAAGACTGCTTTACCATGTTTGTTTATTATAGTAAAGACATCAAGTGCTGATGGCATTATTGGGTCGTTTCTTACAAAATACGTGTATGGAGGATGTTGAGCGATCTGTTTTGTTTCTTCCATACTAATCATTTAGTTTTTTCCAAAAATTAATTCTATTAAGTTTTGTCGATGATTCATCCACTAGTTAAAGTAATCAATTGGGACGTTTTGGTAATCCCCGTTTGGTAATCTTCTTTTTATGACAATTGGTATTGCGTAATCGTCCAGCTCCTTTAGTGCTATGTCTAGTGAGGTTCTGGCATCTGTTGGAATCTCGATAAACGGTGGTGCTCCTTGTGATAACTGTAATGCGCGTGCGCCAAGAATTCTTGCCTTTTCAAATCTAGTTAGATTTGGTGGACCGATTGCAATTTTGCCTTTTCCTGCCAGTGGGATTTCAGTTACTTCGTGGACTGGGTCCATGTCGATGATTTCACGAGTCTCCATTGCCTTGATTTTTTTGTCTAGTTCTGCTCGCTCATCTTCTGTTAGCTCTTTGGACTCGAAAATCTTCTTGTATGCGTTGATGGCATCCTCCATAGTGGTGTCTTCTGCCACCTCTTCGCCAGATGGTCTGGCAAATTCTGGTTCCTCTATTTCCTCTGGAGCTTCAATCTCAACTTCTTCAGGATCAGACAAGTGAAAAAACTCTCTAATGCGGTTATATATTCCAACTTGCGCAGTTTGGTGTATTGAGTGCAGGTACAGTATCGACTACTAGGATGATTCTGGAGATCAAGGGCAAATCAAAGCTAGAGTGCGAGCTGAAAAGACACCTCTCACCAAAAACAGTCGGAATTATTATGAGATCTATCCCACTTGATGGCAATGCTCACTTTATGGGCCAAAACATCATCTATTTTGAAACCAAGGTAAATTCTGGTGTGGAACGACAGAAAAAAGAATTCAAAAAAGGAGATATCGCGTTTACACCTGCAGGCTCTAGCATCTGTTTGTTTGTGTCAGATGTTGTAACATCAAAGTCGCTAACACCGATTGGAAAAATTCTGTCTAATGTTGATGCGCTAAAAGATGTAAAGTCTGGCGATGTGATTTCGCTATATCTAGGCTGACTGGTAAATCCAGTGTCCTGAAAATCCACCTGCTCGCTTTACTGTGCCTTTTTTGAGCAAGCCAACAAGACATGCGTTTGCAGCAGATATCTTGACTCCAGTTTGTTTTGCCAATTCTTGAATAGTAAGATAATTGTTTGATTTTATGAGCTTGAGTGCTTGGTCTTCGGCTAGGATAACTGTGATTTCTGCTTTTCTTTCTGATTTTTCTCCTTTCTTGTCTTTCTTGTCTTTTTTGCCTCCAGATTCTTTTGCCTTGGAGTCATCTTGCGATTTTTCCATGGCTGCTGCTCCCTTTTTCTTTGCTCCGCCCATGAGTTTGGTGCAAAATACTCCATTTATAAACGATTGAGCATCTAAATGTGAAATTATGGTGTGTGCGAAAAAAACACACTAGTCTTACTATATTATTGTACAACAAGCAAAATTGTAATGGCCAGAAGGTACATCAACCGCAATACCAAGGAGCGCTTTAAGCGGCTTGCAAGCTATGATGATTCGTCAAAACATGTTACGGAAAAAGGACCAACTATTCCTGAATTTGACGAGACACTAAAGCCAAAGAGAATAATCTATCTCAAGGATATCGAGTCTCATCCAAACACGTTTGAGGGTATTGTCAACGAAAAGATTACCGATCTGTGCGATGTAGCAGAAGAGACAAGCCAGTACATAAAACAGGTCAATCAACACCTAGACAAGCAAAAGATCAAAATCGAGGAGCTCAAAGAACTGCAAAAAGTATACGAATCTCAGATGCGAAGCCTTGAAGGAAAGTCTGAAAATTAAATTCTTCCGTGTTTGCTTAATGCGATTGCCATCTGTGATGAATCAAATGGTTTTAGGATATAGTCAATTGCTCCTGCTCTCATTGCATCCTGTACAATGTGGACCTTGCCTGTGGATGAGACCATCATGACTTTGGCGTTTGGGTCTAGCTTTTTTATTGCGCGCAATGCCTGGATTCCGTCTGCCTTTGGCATCAAAATATCCATTGTAACCAGGGTTGGGTGGAATTCTTTGTATTTTATTACTGCCTCTACTCCGTCTCCTGCCTCTATGATTTTGTTGGATAGGTGGTTTTGCTCAACTATAGTCCTAATTGCTCTCCTTGTAAATGGGGAATCGTCCACTATCATAATTGATGGCTCGTAATCTTCGCTCATTTTAGATCCGCCAGTGCATGTAATACGTTTGATTTGTTGAGGATTCCAATCATCTCTCCGTCTTTTTGTACGCCTAGGGAATCGATTTTCACATCTAGGAGCAGTCTTGCGGCATCTCGCATTGTATGGCTTGATGGTATGGTAATCAGGCTCTCTGTCATTATTTCGCCAGTTATCTGCGAGCCGACAAACCCAGACTCTGACCATAATCCATCATCATCTGAATAATTAGAGTCATGAACTATACTGAGCTTATCCGTTGCAAGACTAGTTCTGAAAATATCTCCATTAGTTATGATTCCTAGTGGATTATTGTTATCTGTGATTACTACTCGAGACACATCACAGGTGATCATTTTCTTGAGGATTTCGTGGATTTTGGAATGGTGTGGCGCCGCAAAAAAACTCACAGTCATGTAATCAGAAACCTTGGATGCTCCAGGATCTGTGGCAACAAAATAATTAATCAAGTCGCTTTTAGTCACAATTCCCTCCAGTTTGTCTTTGGAGCCAATCCCGAGGGAGCTTATCTTATTTATCATCATCATTTGGGCTGCCTGCCTGCATGTCATTGTATCTACAACAAAACAAATCTGATTCATTAACTCTGATGCAAATATTTCATCCAGTCTTCGCTTGCTTCTATCAATGTACAAAAAGCGAATAATGTCCTTGTCGCTAATTACGCCCACAGGGAGCTCGCCCCTGCTCACAAAGACCTTGCTAATGTTATTTGCAACCATTTGAAAAATAACATCTTGAATGGTCTGGGTTTCCTGCACCACTATCACATCAGTGCTTTTTATCTCCGATATGGTGTCTTCCTGCTGTGCGCGTAACATCTAATTGGACTGACAATTTGGAAATTTTATCTCCCAGTTAGTTTGAATCAAACAAACATCAAGTCCAACTATAAATAATATCAAGTCGCAAGAAAACTCATGGGAATTGTATCTAAAGGCGCAAAATGTAACGTTGATGGATGCTCCAACGAAGGGGCACGCTCTTTGACTTCATCCAAGGTGGAAAATGCTGGACTGCGACTCAACACGTCTGCAAAAAAGGCAATTTTGTGCAAAGAACACTATAAAGAATGGAAAAAGGAAACCAAAGACGACCGAGACTTGGAGCGAGCTAGATTCGATAGATTCTAGTATCTTTTAATTTTGAGCCGTTTTTTGTTTATTATTTCTAGATGTGGATGGTGATTTTTTTGCTTTCAAAAATACTATAATAATTATCATGATTGATGTGATACATTGAAAATTATAGACATGACAAATCCGGACAGAATAAGCCGGGATCCAGATGATGTCATTGTGCTAGTCGAGTCTGGGAATTTTATAGAGCAAGGATTTGTTATAAAAAAAATCACACTGCGCCTGTTTGTGGAAAGAAATGACGCAAAACTAGGCAATTATTCCCTGATTACATCGCTTGTGGAAACGGACCGAGGGGAAGTGGAGATGATCTACGATGAGGGATTTAGGGGAGAAGACGCACTTGGCAGGGCTGCTGGATTTTTGATGAATAATCTGGGACTATCCAGCATAATACTGCGATCTGTTATTACACTACAATCTAAAAACTAGAATGTTCAGCTTTGATAATTGTCGAATTTATTATTAATCGAAAATTTGCCTTTATCACTAATGGCAGACAAAATACAAAAAATCCTGGTACCACTTGATGGCTCTGATAACTCGCTTCGTGGTCTCAGACATGCAATCTCTGTAGCACAACCTGCAGGAGCAACAATAACTGGATTGTATGTTGTAAATATACACCCAAAAGAAGCAATACGATTCAGTCCGCAACAAAGGAAAAAGGAAATCTCTTTTGCAGAGCAAGTAATTGCAGAGGCAACAAACTTGGCATCAAGATCTAATGTGAACTTCAAGCCAAAGACTGATTCTGGCAATCCCGCAGAAAGGATAACAAAACTAGCTAAAGACGGCGACTATGATCTCATAGTGATTGGCTCGCGTGGTAGAGGGGCAAGAAAAGAACTGTTCCTTGGAAGCGTTTCTAATTACGTATTGCATAAAGCGAATGCGCCAGTAATGGTAGTCAAATAGATCGCGTCATTTTCTTTTTTTGTCGTAACACTTAATTCAATAACGCAGAGTTCTTCAAATTGTGCGAATACTGCAACTACACTGCGACAGCATAGAGTACAATCCTACTAAAAAAGAGATAAAATCTGCAGAAGAAATCACACCAGAGCCAAAGCGACTAGAAGAGGTAGTAGTAGTGTTTGTGGCAATTGAAAACGGTGATGACTCCGAAATTGCACAAAAGGCAATATCTGAAATTAAAACCAGCATGGGCAAAGTTGGCTGCAAAAAACTACTGTTATACCCATATGCTCATTTGTCATCAAATTTGGCTGCACCTAGCACCGCGTTATCATTACTAAAGGAAATGGAATCTTTGGCGTCTGACTTGGAAGTATCACACGCCCCATTTGGCTGGACAAAATCATACAATGTCAAAGTAAAGGGGCATCCACTAGCCGAGAGCTCCAAAGTATTTTCCAAAGATGTCGCGCCTCACGATCATGGCCACACTCACGATGATGAAGGCCAAGCATCAGAGGCACTAAAGTCCGAATCTAAAATCAAATCATTTTGGTATATTTTATCGCCAGACGGCACAATGACTGAGGTTGATAAGTTTAACTTTGCAAAACATGAAAAGCTGGAAATTTTGGCAAAATACGAGGCTGCCAAAAAAAGAGCAGTAGACGAGCCCCCACCACACGTCAAACTGATGAAGAAAATGGCAATTGCAGACTACGAGCCGGCATCAGACTCGGGCAATATGAGATTTTATCCAAACGGCCGACTCATCAAGTCGTTACTGGAGAGATTCGTCACAGACCAGGTAAAAGAATACGGAGGCCTCGAAGTAGAGACTCCGATCATGTATGACTCGCACCACCCAAGCATGGAGAGCTACTTTAACCGATTCCCGGCACGACAATACAACATCAACACAGAAGGCAAGCAACTCTTTTTGAGATTTGCAGCATGCTTTGGACAGTTCCTAATGGCAAATGACTTTCAAATATCATACAAGAACATGCCTATGAAGCTCTACGAGCTTACTCGGTATAGTTTCAGACGGGAGCAATCAGGAGAACTAGTCGGCCTGCGAAGACTGCGCGCATTTACAATGCCTGACTGCCATGCGTTTTGCACCGACATTCCGCAGGCAATAGAGGAATTCCGAAAACGATTTGATCTGTCCAGAAATGTACTCAAAGAAGTCGGCATCGATGATTCGGACTATGAGATGGCAATAAGATTTACAGAGGAATTTTACAATGAAAACAAGGCCTACATTGAGGAGCTGGTCAGAAAAATGGGCAAGCCAGTACTGGTGGAAATGTGGAAGGAGAGATTTTTCTATTTTGTACTAAAATGGGAATTCAACTATGTAGATAATTTGGGCAAGGCATCTGCACTGTCCACTGATCAAATAGATGTGGAAAATGGTGCTAGATACGGCATTAGATACTTTGATGAATCCAACACACCACACCATCCAATAATACTGCACAATTCTCCAAGTGGTGCAATAGAGCGAGTAATCTATGCGTTATTGGAAAAAGCTGCACTGGACCAAAAAGAGGGAAGAAAGGCGCAACTGCCACTGTGGCTAGCACCAACACAGGTCAGAATTATCCCACTCAAGGAAGAATTTGCCAAGCACTGTGAAGAACTAGCAGACAAGCTTAGTGCATCTGACATTCGTGTAGATATCGACGATAGAAACGAAACACTTGGAAAACGAATCCGAGAATCCGAAACGGAGTGGATCCAGTACACCTTGGTAATTGGTGAAAAAGAAATTGGCAAGGCAAACCTTTCCATACGTGACAGAAAGACAGGAGATGTCATAGAATTGTCATTTGACGAGTTTGTCTCCAAAATTAAAGAGCAGACAAAAGACAAGCCGTTTACAAAACTAAACCTGTCAAGATACCTGTCAAAAAGACCGCAAATAATGGTCTGATTCAATGTCCGTTTAGATCGAACATAATCTACTACATTAGCACTAATGTGAATTTCATAATATGAACATCTTGGTTGCCGAAGACAGTGTGGCGTATGGTGTATTGTACCAAGAGATATTCCAGTCCAAAGGACACACAGTCAAGTTGACATTTGACGGCCAAGAATGCCTATCAGAGTATTGTGCCAGTCCTACATCATACGATGTGGTGATTTTGGACTATAGCATGCCAAAAATGAATGGATTGGATGCTGCCAAAGAAATCTTTGCTAAAAACAAAAACCAAAACATTTGTTTTATTAGCAGCTTTGGCGATGAACTGGAATCAAAGCTTGCCGATCTTGGATGGGTCAACCGAGTCAAGTTTGTCGAAAAACCATTCAGCTCTGACGGCCTGGTAAAAAAAGTGGAAAGACTATTCAAAGAATCCGGCCATAAAGTCATAGCATAGTATATTTTCTAGTGGTTTTTTCTGAAAAATATAATGAGCTATCTTGATTTGTATCTGAACAAAGACCCACTAATTATCAGTCCAGGTGAAGCAAAAACTCCGGTTGCTACTGTATATGGCATTCCGTTTGATTCCACTCATTCTTACAAGCCTGGATGCAGATTTGGCCCTGATGCAATCCGCAAGGCCTTTAACAATATAGAAATTTTCCACCCAGATTTGGGTGTTGACCTCGAAGGAGTAGCAATTGAAGACCTGGGAAACGCAATGCACACTGCAAATGTCGAAGAAATGCTAGACATGGTAGGCAAGATCACATCAGAGCTTACAAAAAAAGACAGACTGTTGATTATACTTGGAGGCGAGCACTCGCTGACCTATGGCACATACATGAATGTTCCAAAGGAAACTGGGTATATCGTATTTGATGCGCACTATGATCTTAGAGACGGATATGCAGGAGAAGAATACTCTCATGCGTCATATTTGAGAAGAGTGGTGGAGAAAAAAGGAGCAGACAAAATTATTCATGTTGGTGCGCGCTCTTTTGTAAAAGAAGAACTTGCATTTCTCAAAGAAAACAAGATTCGCACCATCACTGACAGAGATATTCGAGATGGTAAAGGCCCAAAAATGGTCAAAGATGCAATATCTACATTTGACAAGACCTACGTTAGTGTGGATTTGGATGTGCTTGACCCTGCATTTGCGCCTGGCGTGGGAAATCCAGAAGCAGTAGGAATCACATCGCGCGAATTATTTGACATGATATATTCAATGCAAAACAGCAAAATCTCTGTTCTAGACGTGGTGGAGCTAAATCCAACATACGATAATGGCGCTACTGCATCGCTTGCAGCCAAGCTACTATCTACCATGGTTGCCATGAATTTTAAATAGAATCGGAAATCATTCCACGACATTGCTAAATAATTTTAGAGAATCGCTGAGGCCTGCGCTAGAAAAGCTTGGCGCAAAATTTGGTGCAACTGGCCTTTCTCCTGACTTTTGGACAGGTGTAGGCCTTGCATTTGCTTTCTTATCTGCCATAACATATGGTCTAAACCAGTACATTTCTCCATATTTTTCTGCGGCAATTATTGGTGGAGTATTGCTCTTGGTTTCTGGATTCTTTGACATGGTTGACGGCCAAGTCGCTCGATATACAAAAAAGGTCACCAAAAGAGGCGGATTCCTAGATTCCGTATTTGACAAAATTGCCGAAGTTGCAATATTTGCAGGATTATTGGTGGGCGGGTTTGCAGAGCCAATCTGGGTTTTGCTTGCGATTACTCTGTCGTTATTGGTAAGCTATGCGAGATCTCGTGCAGAATCCCTTGGAATAAAACTACAGGGAATTGGAATTGGTGAGCGCGCAGAAAGACTGCTAGTAATTGCTATAATTGGAATGATTCCGGGATTGATGCCGTATGCCATTGGCATTGTAATTGTAATTGCCGGAATAACATTCGTTCAGAGAATTATTGTAACATCCAAAAATATCAAAGAAGACTAGTACAGCTTGCCTGTCTGTCTTCTGGAGTCAGCAGATCTAATCTTTAGTATGCCAAAGTGAATTGCGCATGAAACACAGTACCACTTGAGGACCTTTGGTGATGCAATGTAAGCTCCCTGTGCACGCAGTTCTTTTGCAAGTGATGCCTCTACAAGATTTAGTCTGGATGTGACTTTTTTTGCCTTGTCTTTAGGAACTGTAGCGCCACAGTTTGTGCACTGGATACGGTCAGAAGAGCCCTTTCCGCCCTTTCGTCGTCCTCTACTTGCACGCTTTAATGGCATGAATTTCCCTTCCGAGTGCCTCTTTATAATCTTGATGTGATTATTGCGATACTAGATACACTGCAAACTTGTTTTCTGCATCTATGGTGTAATCGGAGATTTTCTCAAACTCGTATCCTTTGATGTCTTTGATTTTTTGGTATAGTGATTCACCAATTACTAGTGTGTTTGGTTTTGCAAGTGAGTTTATCTTCGAGCAAGTGTTTACTGTAGAGCCAAAGATATCATCAATTGCAGATGTTGCAACTATTGCGACTCTGACTGGGCCAAACATTGCGGATATCCTATAGCTAACTTCTGGCAGACTTTCTGCGCCTAGTGCCCGATTGATTGCAGTTCTTGCTTCAATTAGCTTCATACAACAATGCAACATTTCCTCAAATGGCGTTTGCTCTTCGGAATCTGTCTTTGGGAAATAATACAGTAATGCATCGCCAATGTTTTTGACTACCACTCCGTGGTTTTGCGTAATTGCAGTTGCCGCCGAGTTCAAAAATATGGAATAAAACTTACTGGTTTCCATGTCTGATAGCCTGGATGTTAACTTGGTAGAGCCGACAATGTCTACAAAGCAGACGCAATAATTGGAACTGTACTGGGAGAACTGTAGCAGAATGTCTTTTTGCTGCTTGATTACATCTTCTCGCTCTTTTATTTTGAGAAGAGAGTCCTGAATTTGCTCTGCCATCTGGTCAAATGAGCGCGAAAGCTGGCCTATCTCGTCGTCTGTTTTGATGTTTGTTCTAACGTTAAAATCGCCGTTTGCTACTTGGGTTGCGGCATTTTTGAGCTTGATTAATGGCTTTGATATCAGCTTGGATAGAAAATACGTGGCAATTCCAACTATTATGGTAATAATTGCGCCTAGGACAATTATTTTGTCTCGAAGGTCTGCTACTGGCTCAAAGACTTCGACTTCGTCAATTTCTACTATAATGCTCATTCCAAGGCTTTTCATGCAGTTTGATGCACCAAGGACTGATATTCCTCGATAATCACTGTGTACACCATAATAGATCTGGCCATCCGCTAGACAGTGGTTTAGCGGCTCGGTATCTACTTTTTGCACAAACGGTGCATTTGGAACAAACCTTGACTCTGATAACATGTAGCCGTACTGACTTACAAGATAGGATTCACCTGTTTGGCCTAGGCCCTTTCTGTTTAACAATACACTATCAATTTGGTTTGTGTTTGCAGTAATTATTGCAACACCAATTGGTTCTACATCTTTGGGTTTTTCAAATATTGGTGCAGCAGTTACTATTTTGCGCTTGCCATCGGCGCTAAGAATGATTTGTGTAAACGATTCTTTTGTCCCTTGAATAAAGACTGGGTCAGACAAATAGTCCTTTTTGGTTTTTGTGTTGACAAGGGCAAAGAGTCTCTCCCCATCATTTCCTATGATCTCTACATTTTCTAGGTCATCTAGGCCGCCAATGCTTGCCTCAAATGCCTGAACTTCAATTAGAAAATCCATTCTTTTTTGCGCAATTGTTTCCGCAAGAATCTGCGCATCTTCAATTTGGTTTAGTTCCGAGACTAGCATCTTTATCATTGGGTTTGTTGTAATTACTTGCATTTCATGGATTTTGGACTTCATGGTACCTTCTATGGCGCTGCCTCGAATTGCAGCCTCGCCTATTAGCTGGTTTACTGCCCGCTCGCCCAAAATTATGGTGGCATAGTGAAATGAAAAGAAAATAGTCACGCCTATTCCGATTAATGACACTACCATGAGCAAAGAGACCAGCTTTTTGTCTATGGTCACCAGAATTGGCTTTCTCACAGCCTTGAGCTTATATCTTGGAATATCTCTTTTTCTCAGATTACTAGCTTAGATTTATGCTAGTTCTGGTAATGGTATGGTAGATGCGAGGCCTGTGCCATTTCTGCCTAAGATCAAACGTAGAGATTGTAATAGAGCGGGGACAGATTATCTGCCCTGACTGTCTTCAAAAGCAAAAAACTAAATCCGAACCGAATTGAGCTGGTACAGTGAAGCTTGGAATTTTTTCTCACTGTACAATAGATGAAATTAATATTGGCGGAAACCTGTACGAGAGGCCTGGCGGGCCTGCGTGCTATTGTGGTGTGGCTGCAAAAAACATGGGCTTTGATGTGGAATTGTATACGAAATTTGGCCCTGACTATACCAATGTAGAGTATTTGCAAAAAAACAAGATAAAGTTTGAAAACGCGCAATCGCAAAAAAACACCACGCGGTTTAGGTTGGACATCTCTGGCGCAGAAAGAACACTTTGGATAAAGAATCTCTGCGACAAAATTGATTACACCAAAACAAAAGCAGACGGAATTCTGGTCAGCCCGGTATTTGATGAAATATCTGTGGAAGTATTCCAAAAGATAAAATCCGATTCTGGTTTTGTGGCACTGGACCCACAGGGGTTTTTGCGCAGAAAAGGCCCAGACGGACTGGTGTCCTTTGAGAGAACAAGCCTTGATCTTGACGGCATAACCGTTCTCAAGTCAGACCCAAACGAAGTGTATCAGCTAACCGGAATCGAGGGAATTGAGGGCGCAAAAACACTGCACAAAAAAATAGAGCATTTGCTATATACAAACAAGCGCGAAGTCTCGCTGTTTTACAAAAACAGGCAATATTCTATTACTTTGCCAAACATGGACATTTACGACACTGTCGGAGTTGGTGATATCTTTACTGCTACATATTGTTGTGCGATGCTCAAAGAAAAAGATGCATTGTGGGCACTAAGCTTTGCAGGAGGTGCTGCACAAGCAGCATTGGAATCAAAAGAGGTGGGACTAGAGAAGATTCCTCAAAGAGGCCAAACTCAGGTCAATGCCTCGTATTACTATAATATAATGAAGTTTAAGGACGTCTAAGCTTTTATTATTACAAGAAACCCTAGCTTTTCTGTGCAAATAGGAATATCTGGAATAACACCTACTGACATTGCAGTAAAGACAATCAAGACTGTTTTGGATGACTATGGATTGCAATCTCGATATGTTGGATACAAGCCACAAAAAGACCTTGATTGTGTGATTGTGACTGGCGGCGACAGGGGAGTGCGCAATTATTTTCACAAGACCCAAGATGCGCAGGTTCCAGTCCTTGGCGTCGGCGAATCTGAATCCAGCGGGTTTTTGGCCCAAATTGATCTAAAGGAATTCTCTTCTATAGTAAACAGGATAAAAAAATCAGACTATAGAACATCGGAATTCTCAAGAATTGCAGTCAAAATTGACGGAAAACCAGTCTATCCGGTTCTAAATGATGTGGCCGTATTTTCATCAAAGAGTGCCATGCTGATGGAGCATGTATTGCGCGTAAACCATGAAGAGGTCTGGCATGATTCCAGCGATGGTGTCATCATATCTACTCCGATTGGCTCTTCTGCATATTCCATGTCTGCAGGAGGCCCGATGATATTTCAAGACTCACCAGTGCTTGGCATTGTATCTGTAAACTCGCTAGACATTACTCGCAGGCCACTCATTGTACGCGACACCAGCATAATAGAAGTAGATGATATTTCATCTAGAATATTTTGTGAGGTGGTAATGGATGGAGTCGACAGATTTCGAATAAACAACACGCTAGAATGTACAAAATCCGTGCCATCTGCACGAGTAATCAAGATCAAAAAGGACTCCAGTGCAGTTTCTGCACTAACGAAAAAGGTCAAGCTGGCAGAGGACCTGCTAAACATGCCTCCAAGCTCAAAACTATTGCTCAAGACCCTGGAATTTGAGGGCACCATGACGCAGCGCGATCTGGTAACAAAGACACTACTCCCTGACAGAACGGTACGCCTGGCACTGCGACACCTACTGGATAAGGGCTATGTCAAAAAGAAAATCTCCATGCGTGATTCTAGGCAGAAAATCTACGAAATTTCAAAGACCTAGCTTGCCGAAGCCCGGATAAAGGCCTCAAAGGATTCCTCTGGAAAGCCCGGCCTGCTGTTGAACTCTGGGTGGAATTGCACACCAAAATAGAATTTATGTGATGGAATCTCTAGCATTTCCATTCTCTTTGAATTGTCAGATTCTGCTGAAAAGACTAGGCCGTTTTTCTCAAATTCGTGTAAATATTTTGTATTGATTTCGTATCTGTGTCTGTGTCGTCTTGAGACATGGTCTGCATTGTATGTTTTTGATGCAATTGTGTTTGGTTTTATCGTGATATTGTGAGCTCCCAGTCGTAGTGTTCCGCCAAGATTTGATAGTGTCTTTTGCTCTGGCAATAGATCCACAACTGGGTGTGTTGTGTTTGGGTCTAGCTCTGTCGAGTTTGCATCGGAATAATTCAAGACATATCTGCCAAATGCAACTGCAGCAAGCTGAAATCCAAAACAAATTCCTAGATATGGAATATTTTTTTCTCTGGCATAGTTTGCTGTCTTTATGATTCCTTCAACACCTCTTGAGCCAAATCCTCCTGGCACTAGAATTCCGTTGTATTTTGATAGCGTGTCGACATTTCCGTTGATTCCTTCAGAGTCAATCCAGTCAATTGATACTGATTTTCCAATTTTAGCTCCTGCGTGCTTTAGTGCATGATTTACGCTGACATAGCTGTCTGCCAGTGTGACATATTTTCCAACCATGGCTATCTTGATTTCTCCATCTTTATGCTGCATAGACTGGACTATACCGTTCCACTTGTCCCAGTTTGCTGCAGAATTTATCATGCCAACTTTGGCAAACTTTGTAAATATTTTATCGACAATTCCCTGCTCGTAGAGAATTTGCGGGACTGAAAATATTGATGGTACATCATGGCATGAAAATACATCACTCGCAGTGACATTGGTAAACATGGAGATTTTCTTTTTTGTTGATTCTAGTAATGGCTCTGTGCATCGTACCGCCATAAAGTCTGGCTGGATACCGATTCTTCGTAATTCTTGGACGGAATGCTGTGTTGGCTTTGTCTTTTGTTCTCCTACCACATCCAGTGATGGCGCTAAAGTAACATGGACAAACAATACGCTTTGCGGCCCTTCCTCTAGTCTCATTTGTCTTAGTGCTTCTAGAAACGGTAGTGATTCAATGTCGCCTACTGTTCCACCACACTCTACTACCAAAAAGTCGAGCTTTTCATCTTCGGCTATTTTGTGGATTCTCTTTTTGATTTCATCTGTGATATGTGGAATTATTTGGACGCATGCACCCAGGTACTCGCCTCTGCGCTCTGCTTCTATTACTGATGAATAGATTTGGGCAGTCGTGATGTTGTGGGTTTTTTTGAGATTTTGGTTTAGAAATCGCTCGTAATTGCCAATGTCCATGTCGCATTCGCCTCCGTCGTCTGTGACGTATACTTCGCCATGGGCTACTGGGTTCATCGTTCCTGCATCATAATTCAGGTATGGGTCTATTTTGACGCAAGAAACCCTTTGGTTTGATAATTGCAGCAATTTTGCGATAGAAGAAGTGACTACGCCCTTACCTAGGCCAGACATAACACCACCTGTAACAAAAATGAACTTTGTCTGCACATTTGGATAAGGAAAATGATATTTTTATTTCTTTTTTTGCGGATATGCTTTAATCCGCACGATTTGTGTCCCAAAGAATGATCGAAGAGTTCTGGGTTTCCATCCTAGGTAGCGTGGCAGCTGCCATAGTTACGGCAAGCTTTGTTCCACAAATCATTCGTGGCTACAGGACAAAACATCTTGGGGATGTATCGTATTTACTCATGATTACAATATGCATTGGAATGTCCTTGTGGATTGGCTATGGAATAATAAAACAAGACTTGGTCATAATTGGCGCAAACATTAGTACTATAGCACTAAATGTGATTTTATTAGTTTTGAAGGTAAAATATTCAAAATAGCTATTTTGTAGATAATTTTAGTTGTCTTGTAAATTTGGCAACTGCACTCTGAATTTTAGCAGACGGGGTCTTTTCAATTAGTTTTATCAGAGCAGAGCCGACAATTGCCGCATCTGCACCATGTTTTACATAAGACTTGATGTCACTAGGCGTGGATATTCCAAAACCAATTCCTACTGGGACCTTGCCCCTTGTAATTTTCTTGGTGTTTTGCAGTGCAGATATTGTATAGGACTGGATTTTGTTTTGAACGCCTGTCGTGCCAAACACTGCCACTAGGTACAAAAATCCCGTAGTCTGTTTTACTATTTCCTGCAGTCTTGACTTGCTGGTGTTTGGCGACACCAGAAATATTGTGTCCAAGTTGTGTTTTTTTGCAGCCTTAAGATACTCTTTGGACTCTTCCACTGTCATGTCTGGTGTAATGATTCCGTCTAGGCCTGCCTCTTTTGCTAGCTTGAAGAATTTCTCATATCCTTTATGGTATAGAATGTTGGTGTATGTCATCAATACCAGCGGAATCTGGCTTTCCTTGCGGATTTGTCTAACTAGGCTCAAAAACTGCACCATCTTGGTTCCTTTTTCTAGGGATATGGTACTTGCATGCTGGATTACTGGGCCATCAGCTAGAGGATCTGAAAATGGAAATCCTAATTCTATAATATCTGCGCCACCTTCGATTAATCCACGAACTGCAGACAGTGTGTCCTTGTGGGACGGGTATCCGACCATCACATAGGTGACCAGTGCCTTTTGTCCGGCTGATTCTAGCTCGGCAAACTTATTTTGAATTCTTGATGTAATCTTGTACCACCTCTACGTCTTTGTCTCCTCTGCCAGATAATGTCACTACTATAGTGTCTGACTTTGGTTTTTTCTTTGCTAGCTTGATTGCCTCTGCTATTGCATGTGATGATTCTAGTGCAGGAATGATTCCTTCTGTTCTAGTAAGCATCAAGAATGCATCAATTACTTCTTTGTCGGTTGCAGAAACATATTGTATTCTTTTTTGATCCTTGAAATAGGAATGCTCTGGGCCTACACCTGGATAGTCCAATCCTGCAGAAATACTATGAGTCTCTTGAATTTGGCCTTCCGAGTCTTGCAATAGATAAGTCATCATTCCATGCAATACTCCTTTGGTTCCAGCAGAAAGTGTTGCAGAGTGATGTCCTGACTTTAGGCCCTGGCCTGCGGCCTCAACACCAATGATTTCTGTATCTGTGTCTACTAGAGGATAGAATGTTCCAATTGCGTTTGATCCTCCACCAACACATGCAATTACAGTGTCTGGTGTCTTTTTGCCAAAGTCCTTGATTTGCTGTTTTATCTCTTCTCCAATTACTGCCTGAAAATCACGAACCATTACCGGATATGGGTGTGGTCCAACTGCCGAGCCTAGCAAATAATAGGTATCCTTGACGTTTGTAATCCAGTCGCGAATTGCTTCGTTGATTGCGTCTTTTAGTGTTTGAGATCCTGCCTTGACTGCATGGACTTCGCATCCAAGCATGTTCATTCGAAATACGTTTAGCTTTTGGCGTATGGTATCCTTGTAGCCCATGTATACTTCGGCCTTTAGTCCTAGGGCCGCACATGCCATGGCAGTAGCTACTCCATGTTGGCCTGCCCCAGTTTCTGCAATTATTCTAGTCTTTTTCATTCTCTTTGCTAGTAATGCTTGGCCCAGAGTGTTGTTGATTTTATGAGCGCCGCCATGTAGGAGGTCTTCTCTTTTTAGATAGATTTTAGCTCCGCCGATTTTTTCTGTTAGATTTTTTGCATAGTATAATGGGGTTGGGCGTCCTGCATATTCTGTCAGGTAATAGTTTAGCTCTTTTTTGAAATCTGAGTCGTTTTTGTATTTGAGATAGCTTTGTTCCAGCTCTTCAATTGCTGGAACCAGAGTCTCTGGGATGTATTTTCCGCCAAACTCGCCAAATCGACCGTCTTTAGGGAATTTAATTTTCATATCGCGTTGACCAGACTCCTTACGTTCTCTTTAATATTTTCTGACTTCATTATGCTAGAGCCAATCAAGAATGCACCTGCACCGCATTTTTGGAGGAATTGTATGTCTTTTGGGGTTTCTATTCCGCTCTCTGATACTATGATTCTGTGATCGTCAACTCCTTCCAGCAGCTTTTTTGTTGTATTAATGTCGATTTGTAGTGTGTCTAGGTTTCGATTGTTTATTCCTACTAGGTCTGCTTTAGTGTTTAGTGAATTGGCAAACTCTGATTTTGTGTGTGCCTCGACTAACACCTTGAGCCCATTTTTGTGCCCATAATCGATGTACTCGTCAATGTCTTTGAGCAATCCAATATCAAATAATGACTGGATTAGTAGCATGTAATCTGCGCCTATTTTTTTTGCCGCATCGATTTGCACCTTATCAACTACAATGTCTTTCATCAGCATTGGAATTTTTACTTGCTTTCGAATTTGCATGAAATATTGCGGTGAGCCCTCAAAGAGGTACGGCTGTGTGAGAACCGATAATGCCTTAGCCCCTCCCCCTACCATGGCCTGGGCAATCTGAACTGGGTTGGATATTTTGCGTATTTTGCCTAGGGATGGGGATGAAAACTTTACTTCGGTGATTAGTGATGCGTGTTTGTTTTCTTGGATTGATTGTATTAGATCAATTTCTGATTTTGTAATTTTTTCTGTAATTTCGTATGTACCATCTGATATTGCCTTGTGGGAATTGTCAAATAATTTCTGTAGCGTATTCATTGTGTAATCTCCTTTATCTTGGAATAATCTCCGCAATCTCTAACAAAATTCTCAAAATGAGAAAATGCCTGGCCTGATTTGATTGATTCTAGCGACATTTGCAGGCCATCTTCCAAGTCTTTGGCAACATTTCCTACAACTAGGCCTGCGGCTGAATTTAGCGCAGTGATCTCTATTTTGGCCTGGCTTGCAGTGCCGTTTAATACTGTGACAAATGATTCAATTGCCTCTTGCTTGGTTGTTATTTGCAAATCCTTGATTGTTGCCTGGTGCAGTCCGAACTTTAGTGGGTCGATTGTCATTTTGCCAATGTTTCCATCTCGTAGAAAACAGATCTTGTTCTTTGATGTGGTTGATAGTTCATCTAGGCCGTCCTGCGAGTGAACAGTCATGATGCTTTGTGCACCTCTTCTTTGCAAAATACTGACTAGTCTTTCCAGATAATCCTCGGAAAAGACGCCTATTAGTTGGTGTTTTACGCGTGCAGGATTGCACAGTGGGCCTAGCACATTGAATGCGGTTCTGGACTCGAGCATTTTTCTAGCAGCTGCAACATTTTTCATTGCAGGATGGAATCTCTGTGCAAACAAAAATCCTACTCTGTGCTTTTCTATTATGGATGTGGCCTTGATTGGGTCTGCGTTTAGATCATAGCCGAAATACTCGAAAATATCTGCACTGCCAGAAATTCCTGAAGAAGAACGATTGCCGTGCTTTGCCACAATTCCCTTACATGATGCAATCACAAATGCTGCAGTGGTGGAGACATTAAACGTCTGTAATTTGTCGCCTCCTGTTCCGCAGACATCAATTATGGTGCCCTTGCATTTTGGGGAAATATGGACGCCGTGTTCTTCCATTTTGGATAACATTGTGAGTAGCTCGTCGTCTGTTTCGCCCTTGTTTGCTAGATGTTGTAGAAAGACTGCTTTTACTTGGTCTGGAGTTCCCTCTGTTAGTAGTAGTTCCATTGCCTTGTTCATCTCATCATGCTTGAGATTTGCGCCGACTTCGAGTCTTGCGATATAGTCTTCTAGCATTTTTTCACCTTGTTAATAAAATTCTGCAAGATCTTTTTTCCTTCCGTGGTGAGTATGGATTCTGGATGAAACTGTACCCCTTCGATTAGGTAATCTTTGTGTGATACTCCCATTACTTCTCCGTCGTCTTCAGCTATTGCGGTTATTTTTAGAACATCCGGTATGAATGTTTTATCGCCAACCAGAGAATGATATCTTGTTGCGCGAAACGGGTTTTGCACGCCAGAAAATAATGAATCAGAATAATGCTTGATCTGGCTTGTTTTGCCGTGCCTTGCGCAGCCTGCATTGACTACTTTGCCTCCAAATTCACGTATGATTCCCTGATGTCCAAGACAAATTCCGAGAATCGGTGTCTTTGGTCCTAGCTCGCGAATTACATTGGAGCAAATCCCAAAGTATCGCTTGTCTTCTGGGGTGCCTGGTCCTGGAGATATGATTATTGCGTCATAGTTTTTGTTTTTTATTTCATCTAGTGTTATCTTGTCGTTTCGTATGACATCGGATTCTACACCAAGCTCGCCTAACAGCTGCGCAATGTTATACGTAAATGAATCATAATTGTCTATAATTAGAAATTTCATTTTGTTGACTCCTTTAGTGCTGCAATCATTGCACCTGCCTTGTGTTCTGTTTCCTTGAATTCTCCTTCTGGAGTTGAATCAATTACAATTCCTGCACCGGATTGGACGAAGCCTTTTGTACCATCAAAGAAGATACTTCTAATTGCTATTGCAAAATCGCAACAGCCGTTATTTGAAAAATATCCTACCGCTCCTGCATATTGTTCTCGGATGTCTGGTTCTAGTTCATTGATTATCTCCATTGCCCTGACCTTTGGTGCGCCAGATACGGTACCTGCCGGAAATACTGCTTCAAATGCTGAAAACATGTCGTGTTTGTCGTCTAGTGTTCCAACAACATGTGTTACAATATGCTGTACGTGCGAGAATCGCTTTATCTGCATTAGTTCTGGTACCCTGACAGAGCCATATTTGCAGACTCGTCCCACATCGTTTCGTCCAAGGTCAACTAACATTGTGTGCTCGGCGATTTCTTTTTGGTCTGATAATAGTTCTTGTTCTAGCTGCTTGTTTTTTGCATCATTATCTGTGATTTTGCGCGTGCCTGCAATGGGAAATGTCTCTACTTCTTTGCCTGTGACTCGAACTAGCATTTCTGGGCTGCAACCAATGTAGGTTTTTTGTGCAAACTTCATGTGGTATAGATATGGTGATGGGTTTAGCTCTCGTAGTTCTTTGTATACGCGAAGAAAATCACCAGATGCTGAAAAATTAAATTTCCTGGATAACACCACCTGGAAGATATCGCCAGAGTGTAGGTATTGCTTTGCCTTGTTTACTATACTTGCAAATTGTGATTCGTCCATGTTTGTTGTAATATCAGATAGAGTGATGTTGCCAAATTTTCTCTCTGCTTGTTTTATCTGGTTTATTCTGTTTTCATCATAATAGAAATACAGTGATTGTTTTGTTTTGTTATCATATAAAATTCCGTCCTGATAAATTCCAAATTCCATTAATGGTTTTGAATTGTCCTTGATTGGAATGTTTTCGTAGAGTTTTATTGCATCATAGTTTATGATTCCAACTGCACCGCCCAGATATCGATGTGACTGGTCTTGAATTGGTGTAATGAATTGCTTTAGCTCTGCTACTGGATCTTTGGTTGGAATTGTCTTGGTATTGCCGTCCTTGTATGATATTACGATTCTGTCTGAATATCCCTGGATGATTATCTTTGGATCAAAGCCGATGATTGATGATTCTGCCAGCTCTTTTGGTCCAGTCAGCGATTCAAAGAGAAATGTGTGGGAATAATGTTGTTCTAAATTAGAATAGATTTCAAATTGCGTTCCAGGTAGGCCTAGGGGTATTATAGTACAAGTATGGTTACCAAAGGTGGCCACCCATGTTATCGGTGTCTTGTCTGGGATATTTAATGAGTTGTTTTGATGATGGATTTTTGGTAATTTTTGCAATAATTTGTGCCAATTTACGCATGATTAGGCTCAAATGTTGTAAGAATTACGGTATGGTACGGTACCTTTATATGCGATCTTGATCTATTATGATCATGAGCCAAATTTTTGCAAAACCAAAATCACATGTGCTGTATTCGGAAATGTATTTTGGCAAGCCGCAAATTCCGCTGAAAAGCTCGGCAACCGAATTGATATGCACATTGTGCAAGACGGAGCTAAGGGAAGGAACTGGAATTACTGCGAAAAAGATTGGAGATAGAACCGTCTTTGTTTGCAGTATTCATGGATTCTAGTTGTAAAACTGATAAAGCAGCACCAAAGATACCAATCCATGACTGATTTTATCTACGAGCCCTACAAGAAAATCCACGTCCATGATTTGATAAAAATGAGTCTGGATGATCTAGTCAGCATGATTTCTACACTGGAATCTGCAAATGCATATTGGGCAGACGGTGTGTTGTTTGTGAGCTTTTCAATTTCGGAATCTGACGAGCTGGGCAAAAAAGAGATTGAAGGTGAAACATATTTGGATAGAGTAGTATTTTGCAAATATGACAGGTATACAAAAACTGCAAAATCTAGCACCAATGTGGAAATTAACGTGATTAATGTTCAGACTAGTCATTTGTATCATGACTTGGTGTCCTGGCTCAAAAAACAAGCGGTGTGGAATGAATAATGGATGAGAAATCAAACTATACTACAACTGATAGTAAAATTATAGAATCTAAAATTCCGATGGGTGATCTTATTGCATATTTTAGAGTAAAGTGTCGCAATTGCGGCCATCACAGAATAATGCATGATGGCATTGGTAAATGCGAAGGTGTAATGAACAAGCCTTGTAACTCTGGCTGTGATAATTTCAGTCCGGAAATCTGAGAAATACTCTTAACTTGATTATATTGTGGTAAAATAATGTACGTTGCAATAATAGACATGCCTCTAAAGGAGGAAAAAGAAGAGGGAATTTGTGGCCTGGATTGCAGAAACAAACAAAATTCTTGCTAAAAACCCAGGATTTGTAGGCAGAAGACTTGGAAAATCAAGTGATGGAAAGTACATCATTATTGCAGAGTTTGAAAATGAAGAGGCACACCACAAAATACACCAAACACCAGAACATCATCAAATATCGATACAGTTGATGGGATTTCTAAAACAAGGGCCGTCTAGAAAGTTTTATGATATAATATCTCAATAGATTTTTTCATGGTATTAATACTGAAAAATTAAGGCGCCTGCTAGTACAGTTGAAGCTGCTATGAGAATATCTTTTCTACTAATGTCTTCATCTAAATAAACTATGATGCAAAAATTTATTCTTAAACATTATTTTTGGGAAAGTTTTTTGTTTTGAGTTTTGTTAAGAATAAACCGATTAATCCTCTACCAAATAGGACTAGTCACAGCACCCTGTGCCGCAGAGCCTACCAGTGAGGCATATTTTGCCAAAGCACCTGATTCATAGTTTGGCTTGCGCGGCTTCCAAGCTTTTCTCCTGTTTTCCATCTCATCTGGTGTAATATGCAAGTCAATCTTGTTGGTTTCAGTATCAATTTCTATTGTATCTCCGTCTTTTACTAGTGCAATGTTTCCGCCAACATAGGCCTCTGGTGCCACATGACCAATCATAAATCCACGAGTTGCACCTGAAAATCTGCCATCTGTTACCATCGCTACTTTTTCACCCAAGCCTTGGCCTACCAATGCAGCAGTGACTGCCAGCATCTCTCTCATTCCAGGACCGCCCTTTGGACCCTCATATCGAATTACAACAACATCTCCTTCCTTGATCTCACCCTTGGACACTGCATCAAATGCAAGCTCTTCCCTATCAAAGCACTTGGCCCTGCCAGTAAATTTGGTAATCTTTACGCCAGACATCTTTACTACGGCACCATCTGGAGCCAATGAACCCCTCAAAATAACAGCAGTTCCAGTATTATGCAACGGATTTGCCATTGGCTTTACAATATCATCATTTGATGGCGGCAATACTATAGAATCCAGGTTTTGCTTCATTGTTTTGCCGGTAATAGTTAGGACATTTTCGTGCAGTAATTTTCGTTCCAGTAATTTCTTTAGCATCAACGGCACGCCGCCAACTTTGTCCAAATCATTCATGACATACATTCCACCCGGCTTCAAATCAGCAATGTGTGGCACTTTTCTTCTAATTCTCTCAAAATCATCATAGGTCAGCTTCACATGAGCCTCATGAGATATTGCCAATAAATGCAATATTGCATTGGTAGAGCCGCCAATTGCATTCAATATGGTAATGGCATTCTCAAATGCCTCAAATGTCAAGATATCTCGTGGTCGAATATTGTTTTTCAAAGCCTGAACACATGCAACTCCGGTATCGTACACCATTTTCTCCCTCCTTTCATCTTCTGCAGGTGGTGATGCACTGCCTGGTAACGCAATTCCCAATGCCTCAGAAATTGACGCCATTGTATTTGCGGTAAACATGCCGCCACAGGATCCTGCCGTGGGACACGCATAGTTTTCAATGTTTTTTAGTGCCTCCAATGTCAAATTACCTGCATCATATGCGCCTACTGCCTCGTACACATCTTGCACTGTGAGCTGTTTTCCATTTAGCATTCCTGGCATTATTGTTCCGCCATAGACAAAAATCGACGGCAGATTCAGTCGAGCCATTGCCATCATGGTACCAGGTAGACTTTTGTCACATCCAGCAATTCCAACTAAACCATCATACTGGTGTGCTCGCACCATTAGTTCTATAGAATCTGCAATTACTTCACGCGATACCAAAGAAGACTTCATGCCCTCATGGCCCATTGCTATTCCATCTGATACTGCTATTGTGGAGAATTCCCTAGGAGTAAATCCTGCATCAGATACTCCCTGCTTTGCCCTAATGGCCAGTCTTGGCAGGTGAATATTACATGGCGTTGCCTCATTGCCAGTATGGCACACGCCGATAAACGGTTTATCCAGATCATTATCAGTCAAACCCATTGCCTTGTACATTGCACGGTGCGGAGCCCGCGCAGTCCCAGATACTACATTTCTACTAGATATCTCCATTATACCACGTATTATTCAATATAATATTAGAATTTGGTTGATTTTCGGCTATTGCTTTTGGATAAACAGGCCATCTAGTTCCATTAGGTAGTTGTCTACCTGGGTCTGGTTTTCATTGCCGTATAGCACTAGAATTCTGTCGTCTTCTTTGAGAACATAGTCGCTCAATGTTGGCACCTTTTCGTGGTTCACATAGAATTTGAGCGAATAATCCTCGTTATTGCAGAATGTGTGCTCTGCCTTTTTGTCTGGGAATACAAAGCATTCATCATCAAAGCCTACCTTGATTGAGTCAAAGAGGAATCCCAGTGGAACATTGGATGCGTGTCTGTGGATGGTGTCACCGTTTTGGCTCTCAAAGTGGATGTATGGGCTCTTTACTTGATAATCGGGTAGCGAAAAGTCGAACTTGTCGCCAAATATTCTAACCAAAATAGCTGCGTGTTCGTGCTCATCACCCAGTTTTCCAGCACCTGGTGGACCAGACATTTGGGTTCCGGTGACTGCTATTTTTTCATAATAAGTATATGATGCAAATGCGATAATTGCAATTATTACAGCAAAAACGCCTGCTGCAATGAGCGTGTTTTTCTGTTTTTGAGACTTTTGCTTGGAAGCATAGTTTTCCCGCTCTTTTTCACGTCGGGAGTCTCGGTTTTCGCCCATGTTTCGTATTCCTATATCAGTACTAATTTAATCAATCGCATAACCATAATAAAATCCGGATCGAATGATTTTCTAGTTGAGCTGCATCTTTTGCGACATCATATCAAAGAATCGGGAGGGTCATTTCATATACGAAGACGACAGTCATGTGGCATTTTTGGACAAGTACCCAATAGATAAGGGCCATGTCTTGGTGGTACCAAAGCACCACTTTGAAAAGATAACAGACATGCCAGAAAACGAGGTAGGGGAGTTATTTTCAAAAATTCCAAAGATTGCAAAAGCAATAATGACATCAACTGGTGCAGTTGCTTTTTCTTTGGCGCAAAACAATGGCCGAGCTGCCAAGCAAATCATCCCGCATGTCCATGTGCATATCATACCAAGATATGCCGAAATGGGTGCAGTCTGGACAAAGCGCACTATTCCCAGCTCAGAAGAACTCGATATCTTAGCTGGTACTATAAAGCAAAACCTCTAGCCGTGCATTTGCTCTTTTAGTCTGTCCAACAATGCATAGATTCTGTCTGTTTCCGGAATTCCAGAGCGAACCAATTCCACTTTGAGTCGCATAATTGGGTCGACTAGCGGCTCATTTAGGTCCATCTTTGATTGTAATTGTGTCTTTATCTTTTCTATTTGGTCTCGCTTTATTGTGATTTCATCCTTTGTTCTCTGGACAATTAATTCTTGGTAGAGCAGTCTGTCTTTCATTTTCTCGCATTCATCTTCTAGTATTGTAAGTAAATTTTTCATGTTGTCTATGGTGATGTGTTTTGGGTTTAGCTTTTCAAGCTCGTACCGTGTTTTTATTTTGTTTTGTAGTACACTTACTTCCCCTAGGAATCTCTGCTCGTCTTGTTTTATTTGCTGTAATCTGTCCAGCCTTTCTTTGATCATGCCGTTTGCAAATTTGAAGTACTGATCAGTGTTGTTGATTTGATCTGCAAATTCCTTTGATTTTGCACGGACCGCGTCCTCCTTTGTGGTGTGTGAGAATCGATTGGAAAACTCGATAATTCTCTCCTTTGGTGCCATCGGGTCCTGGAGTTCTGTTTGTTTTATCTCGTCTGCAATGTGCGACCATTCGTCTTCTGATGAGATGTTTTTGTTGTACCGGTCTTGCCCATCCCTGTTTGCGCGGTTCATGTGCTTGGTCATTAGGTATGATTCCACAAAGCGACTTTTGACCCGAATGCTGTTTAATAGGACACCACGGTTTTGTTCGTTTAAAACAGCAAGACTAGTCTTAAAAGAGATTTTTTGAGCCTAAAAAAACAATGTATAACATTTTGATTGCAGAGGACAATGACTTTACTGCAAAACAGTACAAAACAGCACTGGAAAAAAGAAACCACAAGGTCACACTGACCAAAGACGGAGTCGAGTGCGTTGATCTATACACCAACGAGTCAAAATACGAGGAATTGTTCCGAAAGACAAGAACTCCACCATACGATATCGTACTATTAGACCACGACATGCCAAGAATGACAGGAGCAGCAGCTGCCAAAGAAATTCTGGAACAAAGACCAAATCAAAGACTGATATTTTTGTCTGCATACGGCAATGCTATAATGAACAAGCTGGATACTGTACGCGAAGATACCATCCAAATAGTTCAAAAACCATTTTCACTGAATTTTCTGATAAAAAAGATAGAGGGCTCGGCACTACGAAACAGAATAATCAACTCTCAGAACGGTAATGTATTGACTGCTTCTCAGGATGCTGCGGCAATTAGATAACAAATCAGAAAAAATAATAGAAATCAGTAGCAGTCTTTTACAAAAACTGTAAATCCACACAGCTAAACAAGAATCTTGATTATACTACGGATCTAGTTTTCCACCTATTTTCCACTCTAATTCCGACTTTTCCTGGGCAATCACATCAAGCATTTTTTCTTCGGAGCTTTCCACCTTTTGTATGCTGGATTGGGTAGCTTTCTGTATGGAATTTTGCGATTCTGAAAACGGCAGGGCCAACAACGACACTGTAAACATTATCAATCCAATTCCAACTATGATTCCAATTTTTGCCTTGAGCGAATACTTCACAATATTATAACAAAAAAACAACACAAGAACTAGATTATGATCAAAATACACAAGCTAGAGATTGGGATTATACCTCAGAATGGCAGCTGCTTTTCCAAGGCTGGATAGCATCACACCGTATTCTGACAAACCGGAAATGACCTCTATTTTTGTGCCAACAGGAATGGCTATTGTGGATAAATAATCCACCAAATCCTGCGATGCCTCTGACTGGTCCATTGACTTGCAAGAAGGACATGGTTTGTTTAGCAGCTCTGTCTTTCTTGGTATTAGCTTTGAATGCTCTATGATTTCTTCTTGGGTGTTTTTGCACCTATTGCAGGTAATTTCTAATCTGTACAGGTTCGTGTCATCGGTAATTAGCAAAATATCTACAACGTTGTTTTTGAGCAATTTGAGAATATCTTGGAGGCCGTACACCCCTAGGCCAGTCCTGTTGTTTATCTCTCGGAACAATCTCTCTACTAGTTTTTTTTCTTCTGCCAGCCTGAAATCAGACAAAACATCCTGCGCCTTCATGAATGCTTCGCGAATTCCTTCAGAGCCGGAATACGAAGTGTCCAGCGTTGCAAGCACTTTACCCTGGAGTCTATATTCAAGATAGTTTTCCTTTAGAAAATCCTCCTTTGTTGGCCCAGGTCCAGACACAATTAGGCCCTTGATTGGATAAATGTCGATGAAAAATTCCTTGGTAACTTCGGCAACCCTGTTATAGTAATAGGATAATTCCATTTCCCGCAATCTCTCAAATCTCCTAGCAGACTGGCCTCCCTGCCTGTGTTTGCCAGCAACACCGGAACTTGTCTCGCGTAATACCTCGATTTTATCTCCGTGCAACAAACCCCAGCCGGCATCCTTGGTGTCAATTGCCAAAAACCCAATGAGATTGTCGTCTTTTAGCATGTCTTTGAGAATATCTACATGGAAATGATCATCGCATCGATACAATGACGTGGTGAGCTCTTTTGGCGGTTCCAGCTCCCATACCTTGATTATTTCGCTTCCTATTGGTCCTCCCCCTTCTGGTGGAACTGCGCCACAGAACACGACTAGGCCGCGCTCTGGTGTGTCCTTGTATAGTTTTAGTCTCTGCTGGACTCGACCCAGTGCATCTACGACATGAGTCCTAGTCATGGCAGACTTGATGTTGTCTGCTGTTCCCTGTTCTTCTCGTAATTGGTTGATAACCAGGTGTAGCTGCTTGCCCTTTGGAATGTATACTGTAATGAGCTCAGTTCCCCTACCTGAAATTCTGGATAATTCATCTAGTGTCTTTTTAATTTTGTAAATCTTGACAGAGTCTTGTTTTTCTATGTTGATTTTTCCCAATGAAGACAAGCTTTTTCAGATGCCATATTAAGATTCCAAAACGGCACACCAAAACACTGCAAAATGCCGTACTAGTCAATAACTATACCACTGCGTGCAATCCGTGGAAAAACAACCATACCAAATTCAGATGCAAGACTATCCAAAGTTATTCCGATACAAAATAACACAGCAAGGCATCTATCACATTGAGGATTTGGTATCACAGATCTATCTAGAAGAGCAAACTCCATCCATGTATGCTCTAGTCAAGCTTGGAATTTTGCTGCGGGTAAACATGTGCCAGACGCAAAACCTGCAAAACGAAAGCCTATTTCAGGATGTATCGAGGCAGGCAAAAAAGTTTGGCGGAGTGGAACCACAATACATACATGAATGCGTAAAATCATTGATTGCAAGGGGGTTACTAGAATCAAACCCAAAGTACGACCGCAGTCTTGCGATGAGACTGCATCTGCCTAGATTAAATTCCGTCTAGGACCTTACGAAACACTTCTAGTGGCTGATTGCCGGTAATTTTTGTGACCTTATCTCCAGAGATTATCAAAAATGACGGAGTTGCATCAATTTTGATTCCTTGTGCAAAGTCATACGTCTCTAGCACCTTGTTCTGGTATTTTTTTGAATCAAGGCATTGATTCAGGGAATCTACATCCACTCCTACAGTTTGAGCAAATTGTGAGATTGAGTCTCGAGTTACCCAGCCTGTCCTCTCACCGTTCCAGTTTTGATATATTTCATCATGCATTGCCCAGAATTTTCCTTGATCATTTGCACAATGAGTTGCCTCTGCTGCCAATACCGAGTCAGGGCCGTTTAGTGGAAAATCAACAAAAACCAGGCTTGCCTTGCCAGAATCAATGTATTCTTTTTTGATTGTATTCAAGCTAGATTGGTGGAATTTGAAGCAAAATGTGCACTGGTAATCGCCAAATTCAACTATAGTAATTGGTGCAGATGAGTCCCCGACATATGGTGAGGCGCGCTCTGTTAGATCAGTTAGTGTAAAGTCAGAATTATTTTTGACATCATTTCCTCCAAAAAACATTACTACAAAAATTGCAGCAGCTATTCCAATTCCTGCAGGAATTACCAAGAATAATTTGGACATGTTTTATGCGATTATACCACCAGACAAATAGTTTTGCTATCTGTGTGTTGCCAGAGTCCACAGTGCCGAGTTTTTTGCGGCAATCTCTGCTACAAAGGGGTCGCCAGCAGATGCTATTATGATGAGATCACCGTTTTTTGGCCTCAAATTATCCAAGAGTAGCTTTCTTGTTTTGGTATCATCTGCAAGACAATCAATGTTTTCCTTTGGAAAGACAAACTGGTCGTCTCGGTATTGGATTGTAGTTGCCCCATTTGCCCCATACAATATGGCATAATCTCGCTGCTCCATTCCAGATTTTGTAGCATTGGAATATCTTCGTAAAATTACTCCATAGTTGAACTTGCTTCGTGCAATGTTGCATTTTGGTATTGCACATTCCAGATCCATCACATCATGCATGTTTTTGATAAAATTCCTACCCTTATTGGTAAGAAATGTACCTGATTTTGTAGAATCTACAAACGATTCCTCCTTTAGGTGTGCAATCATTGTCTTGACAGCACCCTCGCCCATATGCAGCTGTGCACAGAACGTAGCCCTTGAAACAAACTGATCTAAATACAACAATTGCAAAGCTTTGAAAACATGTGGAACAGAAAATGTCAGTACCTTGGCAGATCCTTTTCTTGATACGATATTTTGTAGGGTTTGAACCTTTGACTGCATGCTCATTAAATATTGGATGATTCATCCAAGAACTTAAATACATTACATCGAAGGTTTTTGCATGTCTCAATCTAAAGAGATTGCA
This sequence comes from Nitrososphaerota archaeon, assembly GCA_016872015.1. Lineage (GTDB taxonomy): Archaea > Thermoproteota > Nitrososphaeria > Nitrososphaerales > Nitrosopumilaceae > Nitrosotenuis. The sequence continues at coordinate 32,133 of VHBK01000002.1, read as the reverse complement.
ATTTCAAAGTCAAGTGTTCCAAAGATAGCAATCATTGCACTAGCGGCAGTTTTTGCACTTGGACTGTTCGTAGTGGGCTTTGATCAAGGACACCTGCTTGCACCAGTATTTGGAGAGCAGGCATTTGATCAAATGTGGCTACACGAGCTAACTCATGACATGAGACATGCAGCTGGCTTTCCATGCCACTAGGGTGAATCAGTCATGAAGACGTCTCTTTTTATTGCAATCATTTTAGTTTCTGGTGCAATAGCTGGGACAGCTCACGGTCTAGTCAATCTAGTACTGGTAGAACCATTTTTGGATTCTGCAATAGGAATTGAAAACCAAAATCTCTTTGATTCCGGAGAAGAGCAAGCCACCCCAGAGTTTTGGGCAAACTATTATTCATACAGAGCATGGCAAAAAGGAGGCGAAATCCTGGCAGGTGCAATACTTGGCACTGCAATGGGTGCATTATTTGGAATTGTATACAGTTTGTCAAAGAATATGCTTCCTGGCAAAAATGCCGTCAAAAAGGCACTATTTCTGGCACTAGTCATGTGGGCAACACTATACGTCATACCGTTTGCAAAATATCCTGCAAATCCACCTACTGTTGGCGACCCTGAAACCATAATACTGCGACAGACACTGTATCTGGCATTTATTGCAATTTCTGGCCTAGGTGCACTGGGATTCTACCAAGTATACAAAAGAGTAAACAAAAAGACAATTGCGTTTGCAGGCTATGCCGGACTGATGGTTGCAGCGTTTATTGCAATGCCTGCAAATCCAGACCCAGTCAATATTGATTCAGGCCTGCTTGCCGGATTTAGGGCAACATCAATTATTGGCATGTCATCGTTTTGGGGCGTAGTTGCTCTAGTTTTGGGCACGCTATGGCAAAAGCTAGGCCTGGACAGAATTTCTCACCAAAAATACCAATAACTCTCATTATCAATTCTCATTCCATATAGCTAGAACAATAACATTTTATTTAAAGAGCAAAACAAAAAGCACATCACTTGGTAAAACGATTCACACTACCCCAGCTAAAAAAATACGACGTAACGCAAAAAGTAATCGAAGCACTAGCTGACGCAGAATCCCGAACCATATTATTCTCAGTGATAAAACAAGGAAAAACGGCAGCAGAAATCGCAGACAAGTACAAAATTCCACTATCCTCAGTATACAAAAAACTATCAGACCTCGAAGATCTCACACTAGTCCATGTGGAGAGATGGATGATATCTGACAAGGGCAGAAAGTTCAAGGTGTACCGCTCTAGAATAAGCAAAGCAGACATTTCAATCAAAAAGCCAGAACCCGTTCTGAGTCTTGCGCCAAACCAGTGAGTTTTATGCTGGACAAAAAGTCAACCTACAACCTCAGCCAGTATGATGTAACTCAGCAAATAATAGAAACACTTGCAAATGTGTATTCTCGCGCAGTCTTGTTTTGTATTATAGACAAGGCCAAGGATGCGCAAACAATAGCAGATGATCAGAAAATGTCAATTTCGACTGTGTACAAGATTTTATCTCAGCTAGAAGATTTAACACTAATCGAGGTGGACAGATACGAAATCTCGGATGCTGGTAAGAAAATCAAATACTACAAGTCTCGAATCAAAAAGGCAGAAATCATCGTCGGCGGCAACACGCCTGTGCTGAATTTACAGTCAAACTAGCACTCATTCTAGAATTATAGAATGGCTTTGCCCTTTAAATAAAGTTAGGCGCACCTATCAAAATATTGAAACAGTTTTTGGTGTTGTTTTTGGCCCTATCTGTGATTTTTTCCGCAATACCACATTCCTATTCCCAGTCGGATGATTCAGCGCTGGTTGATGCAACGGCCATAGTTACTCGAATTGTCGCAACACTTACCAAATCCAGCATTCAGAACGGAGATTTAGAATCCGCATCACACTATTCAAAATTCACTGCAGATTTTTATGCGCACCAAATCAACACACTGCGAGCTGCAAATGTAGAGTCTGCCGACGACTTGCACTTGGCGTTAATTGACATTCATTCCAAAATCGCAAGCAATTCTGTTGGTACAGTATCTTCTGATTTGGATTCTGTCTTTTTGTATTTGGATAAATTCCCAAAATCTGGCCAGACTAGCCTAGTTGTTGCAAACATTCTGAGTATTGCAGACCAGTCATATCAAACAGCAGTGACTGAAAATATACCGCAATATCATATCATATCGCATGATCTGGTGCAAGAATCAAGTACATTGTTTGATTCTGATAATTCCTTTGACGCAAGGCAAAAGGGCGAGATACAGGCGTTCTTTGTTGATTTAAAATCGCAAATCAATGACAAAAAAGAATTTGTCCCTGTTGGCAAACTAATCACAACAATACAGCGCGACCTGACTGGAACTGATATAGTGGCAGATCAGGCAAACCTGTACAATGTCATACGACAACTATACCAGCAGACAAACTCTGCACTGCAGGCAGGCGATTACGAAAAAGCAGAAGAGCTAGTAATTGCGGCGTATTTGGATAATTTCGAGTACCTAGAAGCAGACATTGAGGTTGTTAATGTCGATTTGCTGCATACTATGGAGATAAACATGAGAGAGGAGTTACGTGCAATGATACAAGAAAGAAAAACACCAGAGGAAATTGCAGCATTCATAGATAATCCAATACTCAAGGACCTAGAAAAAGCAGAAGGCTTAGTTGCTAATCTAAAGCGAGATACTACCCAGTCTGCAGATGCTGCACCAATCCAGCCCAAGCTTCTCAATCCAATGGGCTCGGCAACTGAAGAGCAAAAGTCAGGTGTGCGAGGAGAAATTGATTTTATCAGAAATACTCTTGAAACAATGCTGGTACAATACCAACAAGGCGACTATTCCGCGGCATTTACTTCGGCTAGAACTGCATATCTGGACAGCTACGAGCATGTCGAAATTCCGTTGCGTAGCATAGACCCAGACTTTACACTAGAAGTAGAATTACAATTTGCGCAATTACGACAATTAATCAATGAAAAGGCAGAATTCTCAGAGGTCCAGGAAGCGGCAATCCAGGTTCGACGCAGTTTAGATGAATCAGAAAGACTTGTAACAGGAACAGGACACCTAGCGCCGGCAATCGCGTTTACATCATCATTTGCAGTAATTTTCAGGGAAGGCCTCGAGTCTGTTTTGATCTTGGGTGCGATTCTAACATATTTGGAGGCATCAAGAAATACAAAATACAAAAAATACGTGTACCATGGAATAATACTCGCAATTGCTGCTACTGCGATTACCTGGGTTATTGCGTCATATGTCATCAAGATTTCCGGTGCAAATCGTGAGCTAATTGAAGCAATAGCAGCTTTGTCCGCAACAGCTGTACTGTTCTATGTCAGCTTTTGGATCCTAAATAAAATAGAGCACAAAAAATGGATGGAGTTTGTCAAGGCAAAAGTCTGGCAGGCATCCACCACCGGAGGTGTAACAGTCTTTGTGTTATTGTCGTTCTTTACTGTGTATAGAGAGGGATTTGAAACTGTACTATTCTATGAGGCAATGTTTGGATTTGCAAAATACATGGAGCTCTATGTTGGATTGGGATTTGTCCTGGGAATGGGAGTATTGCTTGCAGTGTATTACACCACAAGAAAGCTAGGAAAAAGACTGCCACTCAAGATGTTATTTGGCCTCACGATGGGTGTTGGTGCATATTTGTCAATTGCATTTTTGGGAAATGCGATACGGGAATTGCAAACACTTGATTTGCTGCCATTTACCAGCATGCTTGGAATAATACCAAGACTGGACATTAATCTGGCAAAAATGACAGGAATTTACCCAACACTAGAGACAGTGATTGGCCAAATCATACTGCTTGCAGTGTATCTAGTAGCCTCGGCATACGTTCTAGTAATTAGGCCAAGGCGAGAAGAAAAAATAGCATCACTGCGCAAATCTAGAAAAGAGATTGACGAGTTTGAGGCGCATTAGAGTAGGAATTGATGTCGGCGGCACCTTTACCAAGGCAGTAGCAATTGACATCAAAACCGGGCAAATTGTAGGAAAATCAACCGTTCCTACTACCCACAAGGCGCAAAAAGGAGTATCAGAGGGAATTGTATCTGCATTATCTACAATATTATCCGAGTCAAAAATTGACATTTCAGAAATTGAACTAATAGCACATTCCACCACACAAGCAATCAATGCGTTATTGGAGTCAGACACTGCCAAGGTTGGAATTATAGCAATGGGTGTTACTCCAGAAAAGGGCAACATTATCAAGAGGACAAATCTGTCTGATGCAAAATTCAACTCTGATCAAGCGTTAAAGACAGAGCACGAATTTTTGGATACTGCACACTTGATTTCAGAATCTGAAGTATCTGATACAATATCGTCCCTAAAGGAAAGGGGGGCACAGGTCATAGTGGCAACAGAAGCATTCGGCGTTGACGACCCATCAAATGAAATGTTTGTAATGAAAAACGCAATTCAGCATAACATTCCTGCCACTGCATCACATGAAATCTCTGGGATATATGGCCTCGAAATCAGGACACTGACTGCTGCAATCAATGCTAGTGTTCTACCAAAGACATTTGAGGTGGCAAATTTTGTTGAAGATGCAATAAAGGATGCAGGAGTGTCAGCGCCTGTAATGATAATGAAAGGAGATGGTGGTGTGACCAGCATGGACACATTTAGAACAAAACCTATTTTGACAATATTGTCTGGCCCTGCCGCCAGTGTTGCAGGTGCCTTACTATACCTAAAAGTGTCAAATGGAATTTTTGTCGAAGTGGGTGGCACCAGCACCAACATTTGTATCATAAAAAACGGCAGGCCTGAAATCCGTTATGTTACCATAAAGGACCATCCAACATGCATTAGATCAATGGACGTGAGAATCCTGGGTGTGGCAGGCGGCTCTATGATAAAGCTCAAAGACAGGCACGTCTGGAAGGTGGGACCTCGAAGCGCACACATTGCAGGCATGCGCTATTCGTGCTTTGCCGAACCTGAAATCCTCAAAAAAGGCAAGATTATTGAAGTAAAGCCAAAGCAAAGCGATGTCGAACCATACATTGCAATACGATGTGAAGGAGAAACATTTGCCATTACCAATACTTGCGCCGCAAACGCCCTAGGCCTAGTGGACAAGGACGACTATTCTTATGCTAATCAGACCTCTGCAAAAATTGCAATGGAATTGCTAGGCAGAGAAATTGGAGTCACAGGTCCTGAAGTTGCAATGTCGGTAATCCAAACTGCGTCATTTGAGATAACAAAGACAGTGTCCAAGATTCTAAAAGAGTTCAAAATGGACAAAACCAAAACGCAAATCATTGGAGGCGGAGGTGGTGCATCAGTATTGGTGCCATTTGTTGCAAAACAGCTAGGAATCCAGTACAAAAAGGCAGAACATGCAGAAGTAATATCATCAATCGGTGTTGCATCATCGATGATCCAAGAAGAAATTGAACATACTATAACAAACCCGACATCAGAGCAGATATCAGATTTGCACAAAAAAATCCACCAAATGATGATAGACAGGGGCGCAGTACCAGAATCCATCACAATAAACTCGGAATATATCTCTGAAAAATCTCTACTTCGAATCTCTGCTAGTGGAAATGTTGAAATGGATAGTGCGGATAACGCCAAAAACGTATTCACGCTAGATGAGGCAAAAAATCGTGCGAGTGAAATCATGAATGTTGGAACAGACCTAGTGGACTTGTCGTTTGAGACTGATCATTATTTTGTGTTTACTGGACACGTATCGGAGAAAAAACTGTTCAGCAAGAAAAACAGACACCCAGTACTAGTACTGGACAGATTTGGGCGCCAAAAGCTAGCACTAAACAATGCAAAATTATTCCTTGGCGGCAAAATATCCATACTAGAAGAGCTTGATGATTTTCTGGAATCACGAAACAGCGAGATTGCGCCGCAGGTCTATCTGCTGAATAATCTCAAATTAATCGACTTTTCCAGCCTCACATCAGTGTCTCATATTCTAAATGCCGTGCATGAGGAGCTGGATTCGTCGGATAAGGCAGCCGTAATAGTGGAATTGTCCTAGTCTTGCTGCTTTATCTTTGACTTAAACTCGAGAATTTCCAGTTCTTTTCCGTCTTGTATTATTTTGGTTATCTTTGGCTTGAAGTTTGGCTCATCAAGTGGCGAGAGTTTTCCTTCTGCACTAGCCTGGTTCAGCTCAAAGATAACAAATGCAGAGGCCGCTACAAGCAATACAAGCGCAAGTGCTGTCATCATGGGCGCTTTGCTGTATGGTATGATTAAAGAAAGCTGGAACTATAGCATGATTTTTGGTTCCAAAAAGGAACTAGTTTGGAGCCTTTAGAACAAACTGGTTGTTTAGTTCGTCCCATTCCCCATCAATTACAGCGGAGATCACAACTCCTTCAGAGATTATTATCTCCACGTGTGTGGAGTCAAAACCTGTGTCACTACTTGGTCTGTCCTGTCTCCGTAACCGCCATGAGATGATGTAAACGTCGCCTCTAGGACATATTGTTCTGGAAATGATTCCAGTATTGTAATTGGGCCAAATTCCAGTGTTTCTTCCATTCCATCAAATGCAAATGTCGGTGATGATACAACAAACTCTCTTGCAATTTCCGTAATCGTATCTTCATCATATATTGGAATGTCTACGGGCATTGGGATGTTTTCTTCACCTGCAGTCCATATGGTATTTTGTAATTCCCTTAGAATTTCAGGTGCGCCGTCAGACGCATCAGTCCAGGTGAATTGTTTTTGAAATATTCCTTGGTCTATAGTTAAACTATATGCAAAATAGTCAGCAGCGCCTTCGTTTGCAGGATAATCCACTGAATCCATGCTGAGAAGCTTGCTTTTCTGAAACATTTGATCAATTTCCTGGATGGTATCTTCATCCAGTGGCACGTTTGTCTCTGATTCCCCTTCTGTGATAATTATCATGCCTGCTTCTGAATCAAATGTCATTGTCTTTGGAGCAAATGCCGCAAATCCGCCCTCCCTTGATACTGAAATGGCATATGGTTCAAGGGATTTGATGCTCATTCTGTCAATGTTCATCGTTACAGTCATGCCAGCCATCGGCCCTGATTTTGCGATGCCGACTTGCTTTTTGCTTGCAAAGTCCATGGTAAATGATATCAGGTCACCAACTTGGTGAATTTGTGGGTTTTTCACATCAGTGACCTCACCATCAAAACACAAGGTAGATTCTGTCTGGATGCACATCTCGCTTGGCGCAATATCCATTCGAACTATTTCCAGGCCTGATGCGCTCGCCGATACTACTGTTGCCTTGTCACCATTAATGATAAAGTGAAATGTAGAGCCTGCAAATTCTGGCGGGGATTCTACTATATTTTTGTCATGATATACGAGGCTGATTTGCCCTGCAGACGACCAGACTTTGGCATCTCCAAGAACATCAAAGTCAGGCGTCAGATAGTATTCCACACCTTTATGCGAATTTGGAAGAAGCAATCCATATACAGTGAGCGGAATGATCAATGCCACAAGAACAATTACTCCTATTTTGTTGAGCTTTTCTATTCCCTTGACGATTCCTCGCCGAATTATGAGATAGTTTAGTGCAACTATGGCAAAAAACGACAGAATCGGCCACATGGAATTTGTAAACTCTTCAAAGCTTGTTTGCGGGAATAATGAAATTATGATAAGAAAGGAAAGAATTCACCCCAAAATCACCACGTAATAGCTTGTAACCAGAGTAGTGATTACCACTGTAAAGACACCAAACCACCTAAATCGCTTTTTGATTTTGGCAAGACAATCAATTATGGATCTTTGGTAGTAGCGGCCAACTGCAAACTCTAGCATCATAAACGACAAGCCGAATACTACCATCAAGATGACATATGACATTAGAAATGCACCCCCACCGTTTGTTCCTACAAGATATGGAAACCTCCAGATGTTTCCAATTCCCACTGCCGATCCTATGGCTGCAAAGATGAAACCGCTATGAGTTGCCCATTTTTCTCGAGAGTTTGAGCTCATTTCAATGAATCAGCTTAGAAAATTATTGTGATGCGATAGTATATGCATATAATCTAAAGAGATTATATGCAACGTATTGTTTTGTTATTGATGGAATATCTGACATTGTGTATTTTTGTTGATGTTCTGAATTAAGGTTTTATGCCGTAGATTTATCACATAGAATTAGAAAAAACCTATAACAGAAAATCACACCAAAAAATCATGAAATCATTGCTAATTTTGGCAATAATTGCGGCAATCTCGACAATTCCCATGTCCTTTGCAGATGAAGGAGTTCAGACAATAGATGCTGAAGGAGAGTCATTTGATGTCTCTTATAGCATGGATGGAGAATTGCTTGCAATAGCTGTTGACCAGGAATCAACATCGCTACTTGTCGGCTTGGATGGCGTACGTGAATCTGAATTTGCAATATCATTCCCATCGGAATTACTTGCGGCAGAAAATGCAAGCTTTGTGGTTCTAGTGGATGGATTGGAAACAGATTACACCATATCATACAATGATAACAATCCTACCATATCAGTGCAAATCCCAGAGGCAACAGAAGAAATCGAAATCATCGGAACAAGTGTTGTGCCGGAATTTCCGCTAGGTGTACTGGCAATAATGGGAGTGCTGTCTGCAGTGGCACTGATCTTTTCAAAGTCAAGACTGGCTGTCTTCAAGTAGTGATTTTATCTAATTTTTTTATTTTTGCAGCCTGCTTTATCTCTCGGGCAATTCGCCTTCCCATGCTCATTGGGATGTCATATAGCAAGGTAGAGTATGGCGAGCCGTCCATGTAGATGTTGGTTCCAGCAACAATTCTTGCAGAAAATTCAAAGCTCCAGAACTTTCCGTCCTGATCATAGACTCCCTCTATGCAGAACGGGCCGTTCATGCCTGGCTTTACCAGCCTTCTTGATGCAGACACAAATCTCTCGCCCATCTGGTATACCTCATCTAGTAGCGATTCTCGCAACACCATCGGGCTATTCCCTATGACATTAAACGAGGAAATGTAGTCCATTCCTAATTGTTGTTGTGATGGGATTCTTGCTAGGCCCTCAATGTCTGATTCATGTCTTTTGTCAACACCAAAGAATTCCAGCTCATTTTTCAGAGGAGAATAGAAAAACTGCAGATACGCCAATACTCCCATGACATATTCTTGTATGTATAGGTCAGAGTCGCCCTTGATTAGGCCCTGTTTTACCAGAATGTTGCGCTTTTTGATGTAATCTTTCTCAGAGCTTGCCAAAAAGTATCCCTTGCCGCCAGCTGCGCCATGCCTTTTTGCTATTACTAGGCGCTTGATCTTCTTTGGGCTAGATACTGCCTGTGGGACATTAAGCTTGGATTCTATCATGAGCTGCTCCTTTAGCTTTCTGTCGGATTCCCATCGCAGAATCCATTTGTTGCCAAACAACGGAGTCTTGATGGATTCTATCTGTTTTGTTGACATTTGCGCAATCAGTGTGCCGTGCGGAATCAATACGGCATTGTTTTTGTCCAGTATGGTGGTGCATTTTTTGTCCAGTACTTCTTCAAAGGAATCGACCAGAATCATTTCATCAATAAAATCAAATCTTTTGTATAGTCGCTCTCGCTTTTTTTCCGATACCAAAATAGTTTTGAGGCCCTCATCCTTTGCTCCCTTGAGAACCTGTAAAGCACAGTGCGAGCCCAAAGTAGCAACAGAGACCATAATTTTTGGATAAATTCAGCCTTTATGAAAGCTCGCTCTGCGTCTTGGAGACAAATGTAAAGACTTCATCAATCAAATCCACCGTCAGGTCTTTTTTGAGATCTTCTGGCGTTGCCTTGAGAATAAAGTCAATCATGGTGGTATTATTTGGCATCATGTCGGGGTTTTTCGTATACATGGAATAAACCGAAATTGCATTAGATATTACAACTAGAAGCTTTTCTCTGTCAGATAAGACCATGATAATACTATTGGGCCTGGTAATTTCTAGTCTTTTTTCGCCTAGATGAGAGGATTCTCTCTATTATGAGGCCGATTATTCCAACAGACAGGGCAATTATTATTGATAGGTACATGTCAGATATCGGCTCGCCAAGAATTGGAGCATCTGGAGTCATGTAAGAAAAGGTATCTCCATCCATCGGCATTGCCGGCGGTTCTGGGGCTGGAGCTGCCTCCTGTGCAAGGTTTGCACTGTACTCGTCAGCTGTGTCCTGCGCGGGTACGGATTCAACACTCTCAATAGATTCTGTGCTAGTCGGCTCTGCCTGCTCTTGTACTGGGGTTGCCTTCATTGCCATTTCAGGGCTGGATGCGGTAAATGCAGATTCTGGTGCATCCATTGCTAAATTGCCAGAATTTGCACGTGCGTTGCTAATTGCAATTCGATTGTTTTGCTGGATAAACTGCGATGAAAACAAGGCTGCAAGAGATACCCCTCCGATTGTTGCAAATCGGTATATTCGATTAAACGAGTTGAATAGAGATTTTGATGTTTTTGCCTTTTCTGTCATGCCAGACGGCAGAATAACTATGGCGAATTTATCTACTGTATAGTATTTCATGTCGTGCGATTTTGTGTTTTTCCCAGTCTGCGATATTTTGACTACATTTACGTCCTGCATTTTTTTGAGATGATACATCACAAGTGGGAGGGAAATCTCTGTTTTTTGCGCAATCTGGTTTGCAGTCATTTCTTCGTTGAACAATAATTTTAGAATAGCACGTGACGAGTCGGAGCTGAGTATTTCCCCTACTGCCTTGATACGATCATCATCAGTAGATAGAATCTCTATTTTGTCGTTAATTCCCATTGGATCTTCCGAGTCGCCCATGATTCAATGACGCTTGCTCAAATAGATATTAAAATTTTCGATTCAATTCTATTTTAATCAAAGGTAATAAGCAAACCGTCCTACTATACTCCATGAACAAAGCAATCACAGTCGCAGCCGCGATAGGAGTTGTTCTTGCATTAGGATTCTCGCTCGGCGCAATCCCAAGTGGAATCAATGCACAGGCACAAACCGAGCCAACTCCGTTTCCTTCACGGGAAAAAACAATCTCCGTGACAGGACAAGCAAACACCTTTGTTGAACCAGACAGACTCAACATCCGCTTTGGAGTAGAGGTACAAAAGCCAACTGCCAAAGAAGCACTGGATGAAAACAGTGATCAGATGAACAAGGTAATTGAGGCAATCAAAGCAGCTGGAATAAACGATGACGAAATCACCACATCCCAGTTCTCAATTTACCCAGTTTACGAGTCATATCAAGAAAAAGAAACTGGCATCTACAAGCAAAAACTCACCGGCTATAGCGTATCAAACATCATCCAAGTCAAGACCCCAAAACTGGACTTGGTCTCTGAGATAATTGACGCCGCAGTAGATTCGGGAGTAAACCGAGTAGATAGCGTATGGTTCTCTTTGTCTGAGAAGAAGCAACAGCAAGTCAGCGATGACCTGCTAGCAGAGGCAATCACAAACGCAAGATCCAAGGCAGAAAAAGCTCTTGTTCCACTGAATTACCAAATAATTGGAGTCAAGTATGTCAGCTTAGATGGAGGATACCATCCACCACCGATGCCATACTATGGAGCAATGGACTTTGCCGAAGCAAAATCTGCAACCCCAATCTTCTCGTCTGACCAACAAGTAACAGCATCCGCAAGCGTTGTCTTCCTAATTGGAAGCAACTAATTTTTCTATTTTTTTACTAGTGAATTGTTTTGGCAAAATCATCGTAAACGTGGTTCCATGATTTTCCTTGCTGGTGGCAGAAATTAGACCGCCGTGTTGCTCTATGATTTTTTTACAGCTGGCAAGGCCTAGTCCTGTTCCTGTCTGTTTTGTGGTAAATAACGGCTCAAAGATTTTTGGTAAGATATTTTCTGGAATGCCAGAACCTGTATCAGATACTTGCATAGTGACATCGTTTGGAGTATCATGTAACGTGACTGTGACTTTGCCTGCGCCCGACATTGCCTGAATTGAATTCACAATCAGATTTACCAAGACGATTTCTATTTTGGTTTGATCACAAATACAATAGACGAATTTTGTGGGCAAAATTATCTCAATTCCATCTGGCCTAACAATTTTTTCGGGCGCCGAATTCAGAACATCGTTTAGTAAATGTTTTTGGAACTTCATATTGGTAGGCCTGACAAAATCCAGAACGTCTTCTAGTTGATGTGAGATTCTGTCTATTGCGCGCTTTAGCCTTCCATGATAGATGATTTTCTCTTCAATGTGCAAGACAGGTTTTGACTCCATGATTTCCACGGTGTTTTTGATTACTGATAGTGGATTTCTCAGATCATGTGCAAGTCTTGCAGCTAGCTCGCCTATTGCTCGCAGTCTTTCTGACTTTTCACCAATTTTGGTGTCGATTCTCTCAATTGGTGCAATGTATCCGCAGACTAGTCCTGCATTGGTGTAATGATTTTTGATTGCCTCTTGGCTTGGAGCATCTAAAATGCAACACATTTCTTCTGTTTTGTGGTCATAGAACATCTCTATTGTGCTGACGCCAAACTCGTCGATTTCATTATTCACAGTATCAATTATTCTATCTAGGCCTGTCTCTACGACTCTGTGTCGTGCAATGAATTCTGGCACGCCTAGACTCGAATATCATTTGATATGAAAACTAGGATATCTGATTCAAACAGACAGGTAAGAACTTGGGATAACTTTCATACCTGAATACTAGTCGTTGAATAGTTTTTCATATTGAGATAATTCTTCAATGGCACTAATCTTGCCCTTTGTAATGTTCATTAGTCTTTTTTTGTATGACAAGTCGATTCGGGTTCGACGCTCCAGTTGTTCTATTACTTTTTTTGTCATGTATTTGCCCTTTCTATCTGAATCAAACAGTAAAATCAGATTTTTATGAATATACACAGAGTCTGCAAATTTTGTAATTCCTCCAAATCTGTGAAATTCCAGTATTTCTTGTTGGTAGCCTAGGCTTTTTAGTGCAGCCGAGTCGCGTTTTCCTTCTACTACAATAACGCTTTCAGAGGCCAAATTCAGGGACACAATAAAGTCACGCAGATCAGAAATCTCATCATATGAAATCTCCACAATGCCAATACAAAGAGACAGGTAAACAAATTACTTGCATAAATCTAGATGTCACTTTGCTCTAAATCATTAAAGTCAATGTGACGCTGATTGTTTTTGTATTTGATTGAAATTTTTTATAATATCTGTTATTTGTTCCGGCTCAAATGGTTTTTGAATTACATGGTCTGGGTGTAGATCTTCAAGCCTTTGTCTGCTGTTTTTGTCCACTACTGCAGTAATTACAACAATGAATGCATCAGGGTCGATGTTTCGGATGTTCTTTAGCGCATAAAACCCATCATAGTCGGGCATCAATAAATCTAAAAACACAATATCCGGTTTATGTGTTTCATACAATTCGACTGCCTGCAAACCATTATTTCCAGATCCAAGCGATTTTACCTGAATTATTCCTAAAAACTCTGAAAACAGATCAACATTGTCCTGATCATCATCAATTACTATGGCAGAAATCATTTAGGCATCACTTCGTAAATTATTTGGAATAATCAGCGTGAATGTAGTGGGATTGTTTTTGACAAAGATCTTTCCCCCATGCCCCTCAATGATGTTTTTACATGTAGCAAGACCCAGACCAGTCCCATGTTGTTTTGTGGTAAATAAAGGATCAAATACCTTTGGTAAAAGGGTAGGAGGAATTCCAGGGCCAGAATCTATGAATTCAATTATTGCATTACCGTCATTTTGGTAAAAATTAACTAAGATTTTTCCTTGCGATTGCATTGCTTGAATTGAATTGAGAAGCAAGTTGATAAACACGATGGACATTTTGGCCTTGTCACAGTAAACGGGCATGTTTTTCTGTTCAATGGTAAGGGAGATTTGGTTTATCTCTGGTATTTTGGCCAATGCAACGTTGATTATTTCATGAATTGTTGTGTTAATTTTTTGAAGCGGTGTATTTCGTACATAATCTAGAACATTATCGATTTGATGAGTCATTCGATATATTGCAGCATTTGCAGCATCAAGTTTATTCATAAATGTAGGATCGGAGTTATCATCAGATTTTATTTTGATAATTTCCGTAAACATTTTGAGAACTGATAGTGGGTTTTTGAGATCATGTGCAAGTCTTGAGGAGAGTTCTCCTATTGCTGCCATTCTCTCAGATTCTATTAGCTTTTGTGATTTTAGTCGAACTTCGATTTCAAGCTCTTCTTGCTTGTGTTTTAGTTTTGATTCGAGATTGACAAATTTTGCAATGTTTTGCTCTACTTTTTCATTTAATTCTTGGACTAGGGCACGCTCTTCTTGAATTTGGCGTTGCGTCATTGCGATTTTTTGTTTTTCATACTGGTATAGCAGGCCTGTTACTTCTTGCCCTATTTTGTCAGATTCGAATTCTTTTCCAATGTTTGCAAACTCTGTTTTTTTAACGAAATCCGAGTCTCCTTGTAGAAACTTGAGATTTTCATTTAGTCTTGCCTTTTTGAGATCGTGAGAATCTAATGTTTTGGACTGGGTGCTTGTAGGTTGGGATTTTGTCTGCGTCTGTTTTTCTTCTTGGTTTATTGTCATGGATTCGGATTCTCCGTCAAAGGGCTGTTTTTGGAACTGAAATCGTCTATGTGATGGATTTAATGGATCATCATTATCATCAGCAGGATTAGTTTTTGCAAGATATTTGCGATCCATACATTTGTCTAGCTTTTGAAGATTTGTACAATACTGTGTTTGTTCCAAACAAACACAGATAAGAAATCGGCTAACTGCATATGTTCACATCTATTAAATTTTTAGATCTGATAATGCCTTGTCAAGTGCAGTTAAGAGTTTTTTTGCTCCATATTTGCTAATTAAATCAGATAACTCTTTTGATATTACGTCAATTTCGTCCTGAACCGAAGTCTGCATGTTTTGAGGAACACTCTGTGTTGGCTTTGGAGACTCACTTAGGCCATCTGCAAACATGTTTAGCTCCTCATCAAATCGCTTGGAATCCGCTTTGAGTTTTTCAAGTTTTTTTACCTTTTCAGAAATCGATATGTTGACGAGTTTTACTACCTGATTTACACTTCTTGTTTCGTGGCCTGCCTCTGTAACACCGTCTTTTACTTTTTCTTCGTTAGTACGATTATCAATCTTAAAGCCAATAGACCGAAATGCATCCATAGGATCTCCTGAATCATACACTTTGTATTTTTTTATGTGCCTGTCTACCAATGTATACCAGTTGTACCGACTATAAATATGGCATAGTGTGTGAGAATCGAATAAACAAATTTCAGATAATCATGCGTGCTGATTTGTGGAAATCTGGATCTTTTGTACGCAAGTGTTTTAATAATTTCCGAGTATATTGTATCAAGAATCCCCCAAAGGTGAACAATCAGGTTCACTGTGCCAGCCAAAGGACTTGTGGAGTGCTTTTTTGCTCCACAGGTCACCTTTTGCTGAAATTGTTTGTTCGTTTTGATTTTGCACATAGATTAATCGTCATTTTGTATCGGAAAAATCATGGCAAAGACCCAGCAGTATTTGGATTATTTTGTGGATTTGGCGCATTTGGCGTCTAAAATCCAGTCATATCTAATAGAGAGACACTTTGAGGTTGGATTTTCTTCTGAGAAAGGCTATTTCATCCAGGCTGCAAAAAGAGGTGCACTGCGAACTACAACCGGCACTAGAAGAAGCATCGATATTATCATAAAGGGGACACCGGACGATTTTGAGATAAAAATCTCCAGTGGGGAATGGGGCAATAATTTACTAGTTTCTGCACCGTTGTTTGTCATACCTGTAGTTGGAATTGCCGCAACTGCGGCACGAGTATACACTGCCAAAAAGCTAGAATCAAGTCTGTGGAAATATGTCAAATCCGAAGTGGAATCATTACGCAATACAATGCAGACCCAAAGGAAGAAAATGCAAAACCAGTACGACTGTGACTATATCGAAGGCTATCCTGGATGGCAGAGCATAGTTGGCGGCAAGCTAGTCATTGAGCAAAACAATGGTAAAGAAAGACTGGTCTTTGAGGCGCCAGACGGCGAGCAAATAACAATTCCTTCTGCAAAAATTCTCAAGGCATCCATCGTATTGGGCAGAAAAGGCCTAGGGCAAAACGATCAGTTGCTTGAAATCACATGTACAGACAGGGACGGAAACCAGATTCATCCTATTTTTAATCTGCAAAACGGCTCAATACCGGAAATTCTAATCCAAATGAACCGATAATTCAGAGCGGTAAAATTATTGAGAATTTGGTAGGGTTGTTTGTCACGCCTATTGTTCCATGATGTTGCTCTATGATTTTTTTGCAGCTAGACAACCCCAATCCGGTTCCTATTTGTTTTGTAGTGAAGAGTGGATCAAAGATTCTTGGCAAAACATCTGCTGGAATCCCAGGTCCAGAGTCAGTTACCTCTATGACAAGATGAGAATTGTCTCGCGTAGCATTAATGGTTATTGTTCCTTTCTGCATTTCCATTGCCTGAATTGCGTTGAGAATGATATTTGAGAACGCCACGCTCAGCTTTTGAGCATCACATGATATTGTAAAGTCAGAATTAGGCAGTTTTAGCGTAATGTTTTGCGGCACTCGAATGTTTTCTATTGAGGAAACAAAAATCTCAGTTAACGACGCCTGTGTTATGTTCAATTTGGCATCCTTGATAAAATCTAAAACATTGTCAATTTGATGAGTCATTCTAAAAATTGAGCTTTCTATTACCTCGATTCTTTTTATTGAGAAATCATCCAACTTGTCCTGGTTTACTTTTTTTATGAGCTGAATACTACCCTTAATTGCAGTAAGCGGGTTTTTCATATCGTGTGCCAGCCTTGAGGCAAGCTCACCTATTGCAGACATGCGTTCTGCATTTACAAGTTGTTCTGTTTTTTCACGAATTATTGATTCAAGCTTGCTTTTGTCACTTTTTAGGGCCTCTTCCATCACACTAAACTGTACCAAATTTTGTTGCAGTTTCTTGTTGAATTGTGCAATGTGTTCTTTTTCATCGATAAGCTGTTTTTCCATGGAGGTGATTCTCTCAGTCCCTTGTTTTTCTACAATTGATGTGATGTTGCCTATGATTTTTTTGGCATCAAATTCATGGCCTAGACTTTCAAATTCAGTTTTTGCTGCCTGATGTGCTATGACTATCTGGTCATTGTCGGCATTTAGCATGTCAAGCTGCCTTTCAAAATCATCATGCATTCGCTTGATCTTTTCTATTTTCATTGTTTGATAACCAAGATAGTTGGCAATGGAATGAATCTGCTTGTTTGCACTCACTAAATCCGTTTTGAGCTCTTCATATGGAGTGGTTTCCTTTGATTCGGTTTTTGTTAGTTCTATTTTACGATCGTCTAATTCATCTGATTTTTTATTTAGGAATTTTCTTGACAATGGGATATTTTTGTCAGATATTGAATAAGCAGCGGTTTGTTCGTAAAAAACACTCAGAATGGGTCTCGCTTTATGTAATCGTCTTGAGCGGATTTTATTTTTTGCTCATATGCTATATCATATGTGATATCCACTAGCTCGGCCCTGCTTGTAATCGGGGTTATGGTTTCGTCTTGCTCTAGTGCCAGGTCTGCCTGCAGGTTTAGTAGTGTGTCTATGCTGTCGGCTAGAATCATGCGAACTTCTTTGATATAGTCTACCACATCCTCGTTTGCGCTCATGATTATACAGTTCAAGATTTGTCTAATTAATTTTTCAAGTGTCCACTCTAAACACTCAGGCTCAAGTTTTGGGATTTTGTTTGGTTTTTGCAAACAGACTAGGGCTTTAGCCTATCTTTGGAATAATAGCAAACATGCACTATACCAGAGCAAGCCCTAATGGAATCTGCTCATTTTATGTCATATCAATCAAAAATGTAACTCGAATTTTCGGGATTTTGCTTACTAGGAAAAACAAGGTTCTATTCTCGCATCAAATGTTTGATGACACATATCGCACAACTTACATCATACAAAAAAGGAAGGAACCAATTGCAATCTGCTAAGAAAATTCTGATTTTGGGTGGAGGGTTTGCAGGAATCTCGGTTTTGCGCCAGCTGGAATCTAGCTTCAAAAACAATGAAGATATACAAATCACCCTTGTAAATGAGGACAATTTCTTTTTGTTCACGCCAATGCTGCCAGAGCTGGCATCTGGCATGATTCGGCCCAGCGCAATCTCAATACCATTGCGAATGGTCTGCAAAAAGACTGAGTTTATTCAGGCCAAAGTTTCATCAATTGATCTAAAAAGCAAGCTTGTGGCAATCACAAGACCGTTTGATGGAATGGTCAAGGTGTTATCATATGATTATTTGGTGATTGCAATGGGCGGCACGACCAATTTCTTTGGCAATAAAAAAATCGAAAAGCATGCATTTACAATCAAAACAATACAGGATGCAATAGGAATCAAGACACATCTGATTCACATGTTGGAAATTGCAGACACTGAAAAAAACCCAGCACTACAGGAAAAATTACTAACAGTAGTCGTAGTTGGAGCAGGCTTTGCAGGAGTAGAAACAATTGGGGAGCTAAACGATTTTGTGCGCGATTCTGTAAAATCATACTATCACAATATCAACCCAGAAAACATCAAGATGATTCTGGTTTCTGCCAATGGTGTAATACTGCCGGAGCTTGGAGAGGAATTGGGCAAAAAGGCATACGAATCGCTACAAAAGGCAGGGATTCGAATCATACCAAACACAAAAGCAGTCGATGCGGGTGAGGATTTTGTATTCCTTGGAAACGGGGAGACCATTCCATGCGAGACCATGATTTGGACTGCTGGAGTCACAATGGATTCTGTCATAGCAGATTTGGATTGCGAGCACAAATCAGGCAAAATTGTAGTGGACAAGTACCTAAAACTTGCAAATAACGATACAGTGTTTGCTCTAGGCGACTGTGCGGCAATTACAGATACAAAAACTGGCGGACTGTACCCCCCAACTGCCCAACATGCACTGCGACAAAGCAAAATAGTATCACATAATCTCAAGGCAATGATTTTTGGTAGGACAAATCTCAAGCCATTTAACTTTGAGAGCAAGGGCATGATGGCAATAATAGGAAAGCGAGACGGAATTGCAAAGATCTCAGGTCATTCTTTGACTGGCATGTCTGCATGGCTAATATGGAAAACATACTATCTGATGATGCTTCCAACATTTGAGAAAAAGCTCAAGGTAGCAACTGATTGGACTGTAAACTCGTTATTTACGCGAGACATCACACTAGTCCGCAAAATAAAGAGAAAATCAGTGAACCACCTAGACGGAATAGAGAGCCTTGATCAGGTATTGTTTAGATCAGAGACGCAGGCCAAGACAAATTGAGCATATTGGACGCAAAAGCGAATTTTTCATTAAAATAAATACCGAATCCCAAGCAAACATACTATGATAGGAACAGACCTGGAAAAATGGCGCAGAACTCACTATTCTAATCAATTATCTGCCAAGCTGGAAAATACCGACGTTACAGTAATGGGTTGGGTCCTATCGGTTCGAGGCCATGGCAACATTTCATTTATGGCACTAAAAGACAAGGAAGGAGAAATCCAAATAGTTGCAAAGGCAGGAAGCTGCCCAGATGATGTGCGAGAAAAAATTTCACACCTCAAAGCACACTCATCAGTAGGAGTACTAGGTACGATAAAGCCGTCAGAAAAGGCACCAAACGGAGTTGAAATCATACCAAAGGAACTCAAGGTATTTTCAGAGGTAGAAGTGATTCCACCGTTTGAGCCATACGCAAAGACAGTCAAAAATATCGACACTAGACTAGAGATTCGACCAATTGATCTGAAAAGAAAGCCGCTACAACATGTTTTCAAGGCACGAAGCTTGGTTCTCAAATCCATTAGGGATTATTTTTACGAAAATGGATTTTTGGAAATCAATACTCCAAAAATGATTGCAACCGCAACGGAAGGAGGGGCTGCACTGTTTCCAATATTTTACTATAACAAGGAGGCCTTTTTGGCCCAGTCGCCCCAGTTATACAAAGAACAGCTAACGATGAGCTTTGAGAAAGTATTCGAGATTGCGCCAATATTTAGAGCAGAGCCGTCCAGAACTAACCGACATCTCTCAGAGGCAATCTCCATAGACATGGAAGAGGCCTATGTGGATTACAACGATATAATGCAGAGAATAGAGGATTTGATTAAAGCTTCAATTAGAACGGTATCAGAATATGCCAAGAACAATCCAGAATCCGAATTTATTGTACCAGAGCTGCCTGATAAAATTCCGCAATACACATACGCAGAACTAGTAGATAAAATGCAAAAAGCAGGAGCAAAGACAGAATGGGGTGATGACTTGTACCCATCAAATCTCAAAAAAATAGGCCTTGGCGGATTTTACTTTATCAAGGACTGGCCAACCGGACCAAAGCCATTCTATGTCAAAATAAACAAATCGGACCCAAAAATATCGGAATCCTTTGATTTGATGTTTGGCGATTTGGAATTGTCCTCTGGTAGTACCAGGGTTGAGAAAAAGTCCGAGCTGGAAGAGCGAATGAAAAACAAAGGACTCAAGGTAGATACATTTGAGTATCATCTCAGGGCATTTGACTATGGAATTCCACCACACGCAGGCTGTGGAATAGGCCTAGAGAGACTGATCATGGCTCTGACTGGAACTGAAAACATAAGAGACACCACACTGTACCCAAGAGACGTAGACAGGCTAACGCCTTAGGTGAAACCTTGGTAACAAAAGAAGACATTGAACATATTGCAAAGCTAATGAGAATAGATATTGAGAACTCTGATGAATATTTTGAGCGAGTAAAAAAAATTCTGGGCTATTTTGATATTTTAGACAAGGCAAACATAGAAGGAGAAGAAGTACCAGTGCAACAAGTTGCAATTGATGAGCTTAGAGACGACAAATATGTTGCATTTGAAGATCCTCTAATACAACAACTCAAAAACTACAGGGACAGCTACGTCCGCGCACCCAAGATGAATTAGATGAGCCTTGGAATCTCTGCCATAGAATACATCAATGGCATCAAAAACGGCACCATAACTGCGGAAGAATTTGTAGCTAAAACCATAGAGCATATCAAAAAAGTAGAGCCAAAACTGCACGCCTTTATCTCACTAAATGATAATGCGTTAGAGCAGGCACGCGCAATAGACAAAAAAGTAAAGGCCGGCCAAAATGTCGGCGCATTTTACGGAATGCCAATATCAATCAAGGACAATATTTGCATCAAGGGTGGAAAAACCACGTGTGCATCAAGGATGCTTGAAAATTACACTGCACCATACGATGCAACCGTAGTATCCAAGCTAAATGCACAAGACGCAGTAATAATTGGAAAAACAAACCTAGATGAATTTGCGATGGGTGTTGCAACCGAGTTTTCTGCATTTGGTCCAAGCAAAAACCCATGGGATACAGAGTATGTTCCGGGAGGCTCATCTGGCGGAAGTGCAGTATCAGTTGCAGGCCTAGAATCCATATTGTCATTAGGTTCCGACACTGGAGGCTCGGTTAGAAATCCTGCCAGTTTTTGCAGTATTGTGGGATTAAAGCCAACATATGGCCTGGTGTCAAGATATGGCCTAGTCTCATATGCAAACAGCATAGAGCAGATTGGCCCGATGGGAAGAAGAGTTGAAGATGTTGCGTTACTGCTAAACCACATTGCAGGAAAAGACCCGCATGATCCTACCACAATAGACAACAAAAACCAGGATTATCTTTCTGGAATAGATTCTGGAATATCTGGCAAAAAAATCGGAATCATAAAAGAGATGAGCTCCGGTTCGGGATTGGACAGTACAGTTGCATCCGTGTTCAAAAATTCAATATCTGCATTTGAGAAACTGGGTGCAAAAATAGAAGAAGTGTCACTAGACATGGTAGAATATACCGTTGCGACATATTATGTTCTGACTACAGCAGAGGCCGGAAGCAACCTGTCCAGATATGACAATTTGCGATACGGCTATGATCTAGATTCCGAAGGATATGAGTTCAAATCATACATTTCCAAGGCAAGACGCAACTTTGGACCTGAAGTTACGCGAAGAATGATTCTAGGCGGATTTGTGCCGTCTGCCGGATTTGCTGGAAAATACCTACTCAAGGCACTAAAAGTAAAAAGCAAGCTCAAAAAACAAATCGAGGCCGCATTTTCAAAATGTGATTTCCTAATATCACCTACTGTGCCGGTATTGCCATTCAAGTTTGGAGAAAAAATAGACGACCCACTTGCGATGTATTTGGCAGATATCAACACAGTTACTGCTAATTTGACCGGAGTGCCAGCTATTTCAGTACCATATGAAGTCAAAAATGGATTGCCAGTAGGAATACAAATCCATGCTAATCTGTTACAGGAAAAACAACTACTCCAGGCCGCATATGCGCTACAAAACACAACCAAGTTACCGGAGGTTCCACTATGATAGGCCTAGAAATCCACTGCCAGCTAACCAAACTAGAAAGCAAGCTGTTCTGCACATGTAAGGCAAACTATCGCGGATTTGAGCCAAACACAAACATCTGCCCTGTTTGTATGGGAATGCCTGGAACCTTACCAAGGCTGAACAAAAAGGCAGTAGAAAAGGCAACAATGATTGCAATGGCACTCAATTGTAAAACACCGCAAAGGCTTGGCTTTTTTAGAAAAAATTACTTTTACCCAGACTTGCCAAAAAACTTCCAGATAACCCAACTAAACCTGTATGGGCCTACCAGTATTGGAGAGCAAGGCAAAGTATCCATTGAGGGAAAAGAGATTCGAATCAGGCGAATCCAAATAGAAGAAGACCCAGGCAGGCTGATCTACGAAGGGGTATCAGAGAGAACAGCAATTACTCTGGTTGATTACAACCGTGCAGGCACACCACTAGTAGAAATAGTAACCGAGCCTGATTTTGACAATCCTCGACAGGTAAGGATCTTCCTCAATGTGTTATCGGATTTGCTTGAAAACCTAGGCGTATCAGACCCAACATTAGAAGGCGCCATGCGTGCAGATGCAAACGTCTCCATCGAAGGTGGAAACAGAGTAGAAGTCAAAAACATTGGCTCTTTTCACGATTTGGAAAAAGCAATTCACTTTGAGCTGACACGCCAGACAAGCCTCAAAGAAAGAGGAATAGAAATTGCACAAGAGACTCGCCACTGGGACGACAAACGAAAAATCACAATATCCTCAAGATCCAAAGAAGAAGACGAAGATTACAGATACATTCTCGAAGGCGACATACCATGGGTGATAATGGATGAAACATCACTGCAGGGCTGGAAGAAAAACATGCCAGAAAGCATTAGCTCCAAAAAGGAAAGATATGTCTCTAAATACAGAATTCCAGCTCAGGTAGCAGATGTGCTATCGTCTGACAAGTATTATTCAGATTTGTTTGAGCAGGCACACGACGAATCAAATGCCAAAGAAATTGCAAACATGATTACAACTGATCTGATGGGCCTAGTAGATACCAGAGAAAAAAGAGAACAGTCCAAGCTTGCACCAAAACATCTCTCGGATCTCGTATTGATGATGAATTCCGGTAAAGTAACTAGAAGCTCGGCAAAAAATGCATTACAAGAAATTGTCAAGACTGGAAAATCCGTATCCGATATTATGTCTAGCATAGGGCTTGCAAAAATCTCCGATGAGTCAGAGCTAGGCAAAATCATCGACGATATAATATCGCAGGAAAGCACCGCAGTTCAGCAGGCAAAAGAAAACCCCCAAACGATAAACTATCTAGTAGGAAAAGTAATGCAGAAAACCAAAGGAAAAGCAGACCCGACAATAACGCTAAATCTCTTCAAGAAAAAAATTGGAATCTGAGATTAATGCCGATGAGGCAGAAATTCTACGAATAATATCGAAATTATCGGAATTCTCATGGCTTGCCACAGCAGAATTATCCAAAATTAGGCACGAAATCAGGGGCAAAATAACAAAAACCATCCACGAATATTATCTAGAAAACACCAGAAATGAAAAAGGAATATGGACTGCCAAATTTACATCTGCAGGCATAAGTGAAGACGATAGCAAAATTATGATATCTTGCGCAAGGCGCCTTGGAATAGAAATCTTCTGACCATGTCATTTGCATTTATTCCATCAAAAGAACAGACGGAAAACTCGAACATTTTTCGATTCATGCAAAAACACAACATTTCATCATTGCAAGAACTGCACAAAAAATCAATATCTAATATAGATTGGTACTGGGGTGCAGTAAATGATGACATTGGTATAGTCTGGGACAAAAAATACACCATTGTTTCTGATTTTTCTGCCGGAAAACCATGGACAAAATGGTTTACTGATGGCAAGCTAAACATCATAAATTCCACAGTGACAAAATTTGCCAAAAAAACGCCAGACAAAATCGCATATCATTTTGTATCAGAGAATAACATGGAGAGGAAAATCACATATTTGCAGCTAGAAAATCAGGTAAACAAGCTTGCAAATGGATTATTATCATTTGGTGTGAAAAAGGGTGACGTGGTTGCAATCTACATGCCAATGATCCTAGAATCAATTGTCATCATATTAGCATGTGCAAAAATTGGCGCAATTCAGACAACAATATTTTCAGGTTATAGCTCAGATGCATTAAACATAAGACTACAGGATTCAAATGCAAAAATCTTGTT
Organism: Nitrososphaerota archaeon; assembly: GCA_016872015.1. Lineage (GTDB taxonomy): Archaea > Thermoproteota > Nitrososphaeria > Nitrososphaerales > Nitrosopumilaceae > Nitrosotenuis. The sequence goes on along the minus strand of VHBK01000002.1, from coordinate 7,423 downwards.
TGTATCTGACGGGTTTAGTCGTAAAGGAAAGCCAATATCACAAAAAGAGGCCGCACAAAAGGCACTAGAACAAACCAGTATTGAGAAGGTAATTGTTGTGCCGTATTGTAACACAGACAGGTACAAGTTTTCCAATAATATTCTAGACTATGCAAAGCTAGTTTACGACCAGCCAGAAATATGCCATACAAGAACAATGGATTCAGAAGACCCCTTGTTCATACTGTACACCTCAGGCACGACCGGCAAGCCAAAAGGTGTCATCCATACGCACGGAGGATTTGCAGTCTATGCAGGTCATCAGGCATCATACTTGATTGATTTGACGCCTGAGGATGTCTTGCTTTGGCCTGCGGACATTGGCTGGATTACGGGCCAAGTGTGGAATGTGTACGGATTGCTCGAAATTGGTGCAACAGCAGTAATCTATGATGGTGCAATCGATTATCCAAATCAAGACAGAGTCTGGGAGTTACTCTCAAAATACGGCGTGACAATTTTTGGAATTTCTCCCACCGCAACCAGAATGTTTAGAAAATCTGGGGTTACTCCTAGGGAAAAATACAATCTGAGTAAAATTAGAATCATCCCAACTACAGGCGAGCCAATTGATGAGGAGTCATGGTGGTGGCTATATGAAAAAATTGGTAACAAAAAAATCCCAATCATGAATTTGGCTGGTGGAACTGAGATAGGCGGCGCAATGCTATCAGTGTTTCCAGGAATGAAATTAAAGCCAACTACAGTTGGCATGCCATGTCCAGGATTTGATCTTGACATAATAGATGAAAACCAAAATTCTTTGGTAAATCAAAAAGGCTTTCTTGTGATAAAGACACCGTGGCCTACGATGACGCGCAGCTTGCTTGGCGATGATTCCAGATACCTCCAAACATATTGGAGTCAATACAAAGACGTCTGGTTTCATGGGGATTTTGTAGTCAGAGATTCTGACATGTTGTGGTATATGCATGGCCGAGTAGATGATGTAATCAGTGTGTCAGGCCACAGGCTAAGCACTGTGAAAATAGAGCGCGTTGTTTCTTCACATCCAAAGGTTGTAGATTCGGCAGCAATATCAACACCAGATGACATTACTGGCGAAGCAATCGTCGTGTTTGTTGTACTCAGTGACAAATCAATCCAAGACATTCAGGTACAGATCCAGAACCATGTATCGGACAAAATAGGCAAGCTCGCACGCCCAAAATCAGTTCATGTCATATCGGATATGCCCAAGACACGCACAGGTAAAGTGATGAGGAGACTATTGAAGGCAAAACTGCTTGGCGAGTCCCTAGGAGACTTGTCTGGCCTTGAAAATCCATCTATCTTGGACGAAATAAACTAGGACAAGTTGACCACTGGTCATTTCCTATCGGAGCGTGATGAGCGAGACCTCCGTAATTTAGAAACTAGTCTGGACGAAGAGGCAAAAGAAGAATTACAAAAATAATCTATCCAGTCAGATACAAAATAGATTCTTTAACCAGTTTTTGTATTTTCTTTGGCGATATATCGCTAGGAGATGAAAACGAAATGAATCGTGTCTGTTTTGTATTGCCCTCTAGAACATGGTCAGGATCTGCAAGTTTTGCACCATACTCAAAGTATAGTTTTACTATACTCTCAAACGGAAAGACTGCACAAATATGTCCTGCTTGTACATGTCTGAATCCAATTGCATGCCAGCCAGGTAGTGCTTTTTCAGATATTTCCGGAACCGCACTTGAAATTATTTTGCGCAATTCATTAGATATCTTTCTAATGGATGTATTATGACTCTTTAGAATATTGTCTGGGCTAACGATTTTCTTGACCATCTATTTTCGTATCTTTTTGAGCTCTTGGGAAATCAGCGGCAAAAATGCCCCAACGTCAGTGACTATTCCCAGCGCCTGCCAAGTGCCTCTGTCCATCAGTTTTGTAACGGTTGGCTGGTTGATGTCCACCACGATTACCTTGACATGTGCTGGTAGCATGTTGCCAGTAGCAATAGAATGAAGCATCGTAGATACCATGATTACCATTTTTGCGTCCTTGAGCACTTTTTTGTATTCACGTTGGGCAACTGCCGTATCTGTAATTACATCCGGCAATGGTCCGTCATCTCTAATAGAGCCGGCCAAGATAAACGGAATTTTCTTTTTGACGCATTCATACATTATTCCCCGTCTGAGTGTTCCTTTTTTGACCATCTCGGAAATAGAACCTGCCCGAAATACCGCATTTATTGTATCCATGTGGTTTCGATGTCCCTTTATTGCGAGTGAGCCATCATGGACATTCATGCCAAGCGATGTTCCAAGTGTTGCATATTCTATGTCATGTACTGCTAAAGCATTTCCGGCAAGCACTCCATCGATGTATCCTAGCTTGATCAGATCCGCAATGGAATCAGCTGCTCCGGTATGAACAATGGCAGGACCGCCAACTAGAATAATTTTGCCGCCGGATTTTTTTGTCTTGAAAATGTCTTCTGCTACCTTTTTTGCTATATGCTGAGTCGGACGCTCAGATGAGCTACTACTTCCCATAAATGTAAATACGTTGGAGCCCTCTCGTGGTCTCTCCGGCGGGGTAATCTTGACTCCTGCTTCTCCAACTATAACTAGGTCACCTTTTCGAACATCGCGGATTGGTGTGCAGCTAGCCAGGTTCCCTTTTACTACAATGCACTTGTCCATCATCATGTTGTCTACTGTAATCCACTTGCCTGCAAGCAAGATTTCCGTAGTGTTGTTTGTAGTAGAATAGAAATCCTCTGGCATCACCATGTCTTTTGGCGCTGCTTTGAGCACGACATTTTTGCCGACGGTGGGAGTTGCGCCCTCTCGATAAACCTGCTCTAGTATAGTATCCAGATGCTCTTGGTTTTTGCCCTGGATTTGCAGCTTGGCATAGCTTGGCTCTTTTTTCTTTTTGCCCACAGTCATCTGCAATACCTCAAACTCACCTCCCAAGTCCATTATCACATCGAAAATCTTGGTCAGTATCATGGAGTCAATTAGGTGTCCGCGCACCTCTACTTCGGATGAAAATTTGCTCATTTCCTTATGGTACCTGCCACTCTGAATTTAAAATATATCCCATGCACAAAATTTGACCACACTACACAGGCAGGATTACCTTGCCCACAAATTTAGGAATCCCGTCCTTTTCAAACTGGACTACTAGCTGCTCGCATTGTTCCTTTTGGACTCCTTGCACGATAGCCTTGGAAAATCCACCCCTGTCGCAAATTGCGACAATATACCCAGATGTGTCAGTCAGAACAAATCCGCTGGATTCGTCAACCACGGCATAGAGGTTTTCCTCGCCTACTGGCTCCCAGACATCGGATTTTGAATTTTGTAGTGCAAGGGCAGGCATTGCTCGATTGTTTGTCAGCTTGTTGAGATATTCACGCGATGCCGCAACTCGTTTTTGTCCCATCTTTAGAGCAACAAAATACTGCAACAATACCAATCAGTGCGATAATTATTAAAATGTAAAGAAACCACCACATTCATGCCGCTGACAAACCAGGTAATCATTTTGTTAAACGAGATTACATCCAATGTTCAAAACAAAAAGGCGCTAAACCCACAAGACGAAGCCTTCATCAAGGACACATTTAGCAAGATCCTAAATTCAGGTCAGCGATACGATGTAGATGAAATAGAGTCATGGTTTGACAACGAAGGAAGCTGGACTCACAAGCCCACAATAATTCGCATAACAAACATGTCACATTATGTCCAGTCCAGATTTGAGCAAGCTCCAAAAAAGCTTAAAATGATTTCAGACGGCGACAGTTGTGGATGCGACTAGGGCTCTATTTTTTCTAATAGTTTGGATATGGTCTTGCTGTTTTGCTCTCGCTCTGCCAGAATTTCATCCAGTCTTTTTTTACTAGATTCACCCGGGTTGCCAGATATTATCTGAAAATATTCATCATCTAGTGTATGGTTTGCCTGAAATCTCTTGATTATCTCAAATAATATTCCGATTAGCTCGTTTTGTGCCCGGATGAGTTCGTCTTTTTCCTGTGATGACATATAGGCTGATTTTTACACATTCCACTATAAAACCATCCAATGTTTGTTCGATTATCTCAGACTAGAGATTAACTTGCAAAATTCGGCAAACCAAAACATTGCACAAGTTAGGAATTGCGTTCACTAGCATTACTGGTATAGTAATTGTGGCATTTTTGTTTGGAGCACACAGTGATGAAAAGACCACATTTTGGGCAACAGGCATAAAGAGCATGGTTTTGCCTGGCATCTTAGTTGGCGCCATAATTGCAAAAACTAGAACCGAAGATCTCAAATCAAGAAAACTTTTGTTATGGCTTGGAATCTTCGCGGTATTTTCTGTTATTGCAGAGTCTTATGCGTTTTTGGATGAGGCGTACTTTGGATTAAATGCATTTCCAAGCATTGCTGATGTGTTTTGGATTGCAGGGTATGGTGGTTTGTTTGTATTCTTTTGGAAAAGCTTCAGGCAATTTCAGAAAATTATCAACAAAAGTATTGCGTCATTATCGATTGGAATTGCGGTAATATTTCTAATTCCAGCCGTGCTAGTTGCATTTCAGCTTGGCTCCGAAGAAAACATTCTAGGCCTTGCAACCACATTGAGCTATCCAATATCGGATGCAGTAATCATGATACCATTATCATTAGGACTGATGATATTCATCAAAGGGATCAGAAACAATTCCTGGGTATTTCTATTCATGGCAACATCTGCGTTTATGATTGGCGATTTTGTCTATCCATATTATGAGCTGAATGGAACATACTATACCGGCCATCCAATAGATATAACGTGGATTTTAGGATACTTGTTTTTCACATTTGCCGCAATAACGTTTGATGGTAAAAAATTACAGGATATATCAAAATTAAAACAAAATACCGAGTTCTTCAAATTCGAAAATATTCACAGAATAATTGTACCATTAATGCTTGGTGCGATATTTGCAGTAACACTGACTACAATTTATCAAACCCAGACATTAGCAGAGATGGGCAGTGATGATCACTCCATAACATACTGGCTAATTGGAATAATGGTGGCATTTACAGGCATAATTTTGACAATAAATCACAATCTATCAAAAATAGTCAAAACTAGAACCGCAGAACTACGAGATCAGGCAGAAAAATTAGAGAACGAAATAAGACGCAAAAACAACCTCATTCAATTGCAAAAACAGCTAGAGACCCAAATTGCACACAAGAACAAGGAATTGGCTCAAAAATCAATCATTTTAGAAAAACAAAATGACGCATTACTGAACCAGAGTGTAGAGCTTGAGGCTCAACGAGAAGAGTTACGCATGCAAAACAGACAACTCCTCGAAGTAGACAAGCAAAAGGCAGAATTTGCCTCAATGGTTACTCATGAGCTAAAAACTCCCCTGACACCAATTATGAGTTGGTGCGAGGTCTTGCTTGATCATAGTGTTCTAGGCCAGCTAAACGAGGGTCAAAAAAACGCAATTCTAAAGATTCGCCACAACGCAACAAAAGAGCTTAATCTGATATCGGATATTTTGGATGCAGAAAAGCTAGGCCTAAACCAAATGAAATTCAACTATAAAGACATTGAAGTGGTATCTTTTGCAAAGGAACTATCAGAAAACTATGCACCAGTATTGGCAGAAAAGCAAATTCTTTATTCAGTGTCATGTGCCAAGAATTTGACCATACATGCAGATGAGGTAAGGCTTGCACAAGTGCTCAAGAACTTTATCAACAATTCAATGGATTTTGTTCCAAAACAAAACGGCACAATCTCACTTCAAATAATTCAAGAGGACAATTTTGCCAAATTTTCAATAACCGATAACGGTGTTGGGATACCGAAGGAAAAACAGCAAAACCTATTTCAGAAATTCTACCAAATAGACACATCTCCTACAAGAAAGCATGGTGGGAGCGGCCTTGGCCTTGCAATATGTAAAGGAATCGTTGAGTCTTTTGGCGGAACAATAGGGGTGGAAAGCGAGCCTGGGACAGGTTCTACATTTTATTTTAAAATACCCATAAAGTCAGTTGCAGCAGCTGCCTAAGTTATTTTGCCTAGTATTTTTTTGATGTCAGGATCTGTTATGTGTTTTCTTGCAGAATCAAAAAATGGCTCTAGTTTTTTCGCAGGAAATGATTTAGAGTAAATTCTGGCTTGCAGTGCCATTTCTAGCTTGTCCACATTATGGAGTAGTTTTGCTTCGCGCGTGGTGTTTTTTTGATATTGCATCCAGATAAACCAGTATTGTTTCTGCGTTTTCGCATTCAAATGAGATAGAATCTTTTTCATTGCAGAATTTTCCAGTTTGATTTTTTTGGATTTGGGACCATCTTCCGGTGTCAAATCCCCGATTACAGATTCCGCCAAATCGTGCAATATTGCCATTTTGAGGATTTTGCCAGTGTCCAGTTTTTTGGCATCAGATAATACCATTGCAATTGCGGCAACCGAATACGCATGGTCTGCAACCGATTCAGGTCGAGTAATTCCTACCTTTTTTTGCCAACCGGCCCTAGGAATCGTCTTTAGTTTTAAAATAAATTCAAAGATGGATTCAGAATTTTCTAGTGTCGCCTTCAAGCAGGCCTGATCCATGATGAACCCTGTCTATATGCTTTGAGAGTTCGTCCTTTGTGCCAAATTCAGATTGGCAATATGGGCATGAAACTTTGCTCATGGTTTTTCCATGCGTGATGCTTCTTTTAAATTATTAGCGATAATCAAAAGATAATAATTCCAGATACGATGATCACCACCTGTTGAAAATATACACCAAGACAGGAGATGATGGAACGACAGGATTGCAGGGAGGAACAAGAATATCAAAATCCGATCTGCGAATTCAGGCATATGGGGCAGTAGATGAGGTAAACTCAGTTTTAGGCATAATTCTCACACAAAGCCTAGACTCTGACATAAAATCACTATTAACACAAATCCAAAACGAGCTTTTTGTTGCAGGCTCGGATCTGTCCAACCCAGACCTATCAAACCAGAAAACTCGAATCACGGAATCCATGATTCTAAATCTTGAATCACATATAGACAGATTTGAATCAGAGCTGGCACCACTTGCAAACTTTATCCTGCCTGGCGGAAATACAGTTGCGGCATTTTTGCATCTGGCTCGAACCATGACAAGGCGAGCAGAGACAATTTTAGTAGAATTATCAAAAAAAGAAAAGATAAACAACTCTTGCCAAAAATATCTAAACCGACTATCAGATCTTTTCTTTGTGATGGCGCGTTTGGCAAACAAGCGCACCAACACACCAGACGTTATTTGGAAGCCATAATCAAAAGACACTTTAATTCCTAAATTTGGATGCAGAGTACCGCCAAGGTAGCTCAGCCTGGGAGAGCACTCCGCTGAAGACGGAGCCGTCGTGGATTCAAGTCCCAC
>VHBK01000001.1 GCA_016872015.1 Nitrososphaerota archaeon | reverse complement strand
CCTCATTTTGTATGCGTAACTGGAGGCTCGTAAATCACAAAATGGCATAATGCCACACTTCATCACAAGCGCCGCCAAAGCGTTACGTATGCAAAGTGGAAACAAAGAGAATATCATATAAACCATACAGAATTTTTTGCAAAAATCAGAGAACTTTCGATCAAAAATATATTGCTCAATATAAGGCAAGAAGCGATTGAGTCCCACAGAAGAAATCTATCGGAGAAATACTGCAAAGTCAGCCAAGATATTTGCAAAGTCGAAAAAACTCCACATCAATGGTGTTAGTCACAATATCAGATTCTTTGCACCATATCCATTTGTCACAAAATCCGCATCTGGAAAATATCTAGTTGATGTGGATTCTAACAAGTATGTTGATTTTTGGATGGGACACTGGAGCCTTATTTTGGGCCATAAAGCAACCCGAGTCTTTGCCAGCGTGCGTGAACAACTGGATAAAGGTTGGATGTATGGCACAGTAAACAAAAACACCATAGAACTATCGGAAAAGATTGCAGGTGTTACTCCAGTTGCAGAAAAAATTCGCTATGTTTCAACAGGAACAGAGGCCACAATGTACGCCGTAAGACTTGCACGTGCAATTACCAAGAAAAAGATAATCGCTAAAATCGACGGCGGCTGGCATGGATATACAACGGATCTATTAAAGACAGTAAACTGGCCATTCAATCAGACAGAAAGTAGTGGACTTACAGATGAAAAACACATCATATCGTTGCCATATAACAACTTGGAAAAGTCAATCAACATTTTGCAGTCTGCAAAAAATGATCTTGCTGGAATCATAATAGAACCAATACTTGGGGGGGCAGGCTGCATTCCTGCAACAAAAGATTATCTTAAAGGAATACAAGAGTTTGCAAAAAAGAAAAACGCATTGTACATTTTAGATGAAATCGTGACAGGATTCAGATTCAGAAATGGTTGCCTGTATAGTACGATGAATCTAGATCCAGACATCGTCACATTAGGAAAAATCGTCGGCGGTGGATTTCCAATCGGTGTAATTTGTGGTAAAAATGAAATCATGAGGTATGCCGACACTCAATCATTTTCGAGAAAAGACAGAGCATACATTGGCGGTGGGACATTTTCAGCAAATCCAATGACAATGATTGCTGGTGCTGTCACATTAGAGGTACTAAAGAATACCAAGTCAGTCTATACCAAGATCAAAAAACTCGGAGAAGACACTCGTAAAAAAATTACACGTGCATTTGATGGCAAAGTGATCACAACTGGAAAAGACTCTTTATTCATGACACATTTTGTCAAGAATGGAATCTCAGAAATAAATAATGCTGAAGATGCATCAAAGTGTGATACCAAAGCTTTGCACAGATTCCACTTTGAGATGATTGCAAAAGATGGAATATTTTTCCTGCCAGGAAAACTCGGGGCATTTTCCAATGCGCATTCCACATCAGATGTGAAAACACTTGTTACTGCAGCTGAGAGATTCTCTGAGAATAACTGAATACATTATTCGATATTGATTTAAGCGGGAATTACATTTTTGGCGTTATGGAAGGATTAGATACATTACTACTAAAAGCGATTTTTCAGTCAATTCAAGACGAATTGGATTCAGAGAGAATCAAAAACATCAACCTCAGATTAAAACAAGAATACGGACTTAGTTTTCAAGAAGTATTCAATAAATTCGATAAAATGCAAGGCATTTTACAAAAATTCGATGACGACTTAAAAACATTGAAGATAGAATACTGCGGAATTTCTTGACAGTGGAAAAATCAACAGGAGCAGACACCTGGATAACAATTAGAGACAAGCATCTAGCAGAAATGATCTTAAAGACATACGCAGATGCAGACAAAAAGTTGATTTTAGATCTTACCAGAGAGCGTGCTGAAACAATTCCAAAGATCCTAAGCATGTGCAATCTGCCAAATACATCAGGGTATAGAAAAATGAACCAATTAATCGAAGAGGGGTTTGTCATCCCAGCAGGATTGGCAGAATCATTTGAGGGCAAGCGAGCAATACTATACAAATCAATAATTCAAAAAATCCAGATCAACATAAACAAAGACAGAGTAGTTACATCGATTTTAATTCCAAAAGAATCTCTAAGATTCAGTCAAGTAATCAACATGGCATTATTGATAAATCAAGATAACATGAAAACCTCATAAATTAGAGGGTTAAAATCAATCAAATTTTTAAAACAGTAAACCGATATGAGACTTGTTGGATGCATCGCAGGCATACCTAATTTTGGATCTAAAGCCCAGTGCAACACATAATGAAATCAAACAGGCATACAGAAAACTGGTTTTAGAATCACATCCAGATAGAAACGATTCTGACCAAGATGGAAAAAAATTCAAACTAATCACAGAAGCATATCACATTCTAAAAAACAACAGAACGCAGACTTTCAAACCAAATCAAAAAAGAAACACAAGTTCCAAGACAAAACAAGAAAAGGGCACACCAGAGTGGGGAACGCACCACACAAACAAAACACCGGAAGAAGATTGGGGCAAATACACAAAACAAACAGAACAGTCAGATCCACACTTTTGGCAAGAATATGTCACAGAGTTTTGGAAAAACTATGAATCTGCAAAATCAGAGAAATCCAAGAATCAGTATGATTTTGAAATAACTCAAGAAAAAAAGCCCAATTTGTTTTCAAGTGTAGAACATAGTCTGTGTATTGGATGTTGTAGTTGTGAAATAATTGCGCCACAAGTCTTTCATATCGATAAGCTATCAAAGATGAACCCAAAATCAAATGTAATAAATCAGACAGGTGCGAGCGTTGAAAAAATAATGGACGCGGCACAAACATGTCCTACAAAAGCAATCAAAGTAGAAGAAAAAGAAACTGGGAAACGATTATACCCATACTAGTTAGTTTTTAATTTCAACAAAATTTCATCAAATTCTACATCCGATAGTTTTGGCCTATTTCTGAACATGGAATGCACTGCTCCAGCACCATCGGACGGATTGCGTGGAATCAGATGGACGTGTACATGTGGGATTTCTTGGCCTGCGTCTTTTCCGTTATGAATTGAAATCAAAGATGAGCCAACCACAGAATCTATTTTGGGAATCAACTTGTACACTAGAGAAAACAGATCAGAGTTATCCTCAGGAGAAACATCTTGCATTTTTGAGTAGTGGTTTTTTGGAATAACTAGAGTGTGGCCTTTGGTAAGTGGAAATGCATCTAAAAACGCAATAGATTTTTGTGATTCAGAGACAATTCTTGCTTTGATTTCGCCGCTGGCGATTTTGCAAAAAATACAATCCACGTAAGGATCAAATGTGTAATCATTGATATATTTTACAATTATTTTGCATAATACGAAAACACGAAATACATTATAATGGACAAGAATTCACAACAATTGTTGACAGTTAAAAATATCACAGTTCTTGGTTCTGGCATTATGGGACATGGTATTGCCCAAGTCAGTGCAATGTCTGGTTATAATGTAGTACTACGCGATATCGAACAGCAATTTTTGGACAAGGCAATGGAAAAAATCAGATGGAGTCTTGAAAAGCTAGTAAGTAAAGAAAAAATTTCAAAACAAGAATCTGACTCAATTCTATCCAGAATTAAGACCATAGTTGACCTCAAAGAGGCGGTAAAATCAGCAGACATGGTCATAGAGGCAGTTCCAGAGATAATGGATCTAAAAAAGAAAGTATACTCTGAACTGGATCAAGTGGCAGACAAACGAATTGTCTTTGCTTCAAACACTAGCACATTGCCGATTACTGAAATAGCAAACACAACTAGCAGACCAGACAGATTCATCGGAATTCATTTTTTCAATCCACCACAATTAATGAAACTAGTTGAAGTAATTCCAGGACAAAAAACAGATCAACAAGTGGTCAACCTTACAGTAGATTATGTAAAATCAGTCAAAAAAGAACCAGTAATTTGTAAAAAGGATGTTCCCGGATTCATAGTGAATCGTCTTTTCATACCCATGGTTCACGAAGCATGTTGGCTAAAACAAAGAGAAAATTACACTTTAGAACAAATCGATTCTGCAGTCAAATTCACCATGGGGTTCCCTATGGGAATTTTTGAGCTTGCCGACTTTACTGGCATGGATGTAATCCATAAAGCAACAATAGAATTACAGATACGAGACAAGAAAGTAATCTTCCCACACCCAGATGTTGAAAAACTATACAATGACAAAAAACTAGGTCAAAAAACAGGTGAGGGATTTTACAAATATTCTGATGAAAAGTATGAACGAATCCAGCTTGACGAGACACTGGCAAAAAAATGTAATCCAGTATCACTTGTTGCAAACATACTAAATAATGCAGCATGGCTTGTCACCAACAAGGCAAGCGATATTGCAGAAATTGAAAAAGCAGCTCAGCTTGGCCTTGGCCTCAAAAAGCCAATTTTTGATACTGCAAAAGAAGTCGGCATTAAAAATATTATAGATGAATTAAACAGATTAACACAAAAATATGGCACCTTTTACGAGCCAGATCCTCTGCTAATATCTATGCAGTAATCTGACCTAGGATGTATTTTACCGCCTCTTGTGGCGTTTCTACTCCGACAATTTTGACATTTTGTCTGTGATCCAAATATTGATCTGCAAATTTCGTTGCAGTTCCTCCAGATGATTTTAGCGCCGCAATCGGTTTTTTGTGCATATATGCGGCACATGTTTCAGATAAAGTTCCAGAACCACCGCCCACAATAATTACACCATCTGCAGACAATGCGTTAAGAAAATCTCTTGACAGTCCAAGTCCACTTGGAATCACAATATCACAGTACTCGTTTGCGTATGAAGGGTTGTCTTGTGGGATTATTCCAACGGTTAGCCCTCCAGCATCGTGTGCACCATGTGAGGCAGCCTTCATCACGCCTCCCAATCCCCCAGTTATTAGAACAGAGTCAGATTTTGCTATTTCAAATCCCACAGCATATGCGAGTTTTTCTAGCTCAGGAGTAGATCCGCTCTCATTGCTTCCTATTACTAAAATTTGTCGTTTCTTTACCAATATAGAATTAGAGTTATTGCAGGCAAATATTGTTTCAGATCGTTTTCGATCATCATTATGAACGCAAAGGATATAAAATTAGTAAGGCAATGTTTATCATGGCAAAAAGAACTATGCCAGTTTGCTTAACTGCAGACCAACACAAAAAGCTAGAAGAGATCGCAAAACTCAATGGCATGGTGGATGCAGGACAAGCAGTAGAGAAGATCCTAAGAGAAATCTAAGGTTTTTACTATTCTTTTTATGATTACGTTTTTTAAAAGATCCACTTTATTGTTATTTGTTGGGCGTCTTTGATAAAAAACCAGTAACTTGTACTCTGTGTAACAAAGAAACCACACATAAGCACAAGCCAAAAAAAGAGTGGAATATGCAAAACCCGCTATGTACCGAATGTTATATGAAAACAATGGAGCAGTACTACAATGGCACATTTAAGCAAAAATGCATTAGTTGTGGAGTTGTGCAAAAAATAACTGATCTCTGGGAACCTCGTTGGCAGTGGGATATGGAGGGATTATTGTGCAAAAAATGTTTTGACTCTAAAGAAGTCGATTTTAATCAGAGAAAAGAATTCTGCTCAGTCTGTGGTACGCGTCTTAGTTTCTTTAGGTATAATCCAAAAAATGAATGGAGTCTTGACGGTCAGTTATGCAGAAAATGTTGGGATGAGCAAAAGGAATCCCGCAGATGATATTTAGAAAAAATAATTCATGCGACAGTTGCAATCAAAGGTTTTCTTCCCAAGAGAAATTAATGCAACACAAGCAAATTGTGCACGGCAAGGAGATTCTTTATGACTGCAAGTCATGTAATGAATCATTTACAAATATGCAAGACATGCGAACACATTTGCAAAGATATCACAGTTATAGAAAAGATTAGACTGCTTGTAGAGTTTTGACGATTGGTGGCCTTACTTTGGTAAATACTCTAAAGCCACAAATGCATTTTATCTCAGGCAGTCTTGTCAGCTCAGTATTTGTGACATTTGTTCCACATCTAAGACATTTGTAAATAACATCGAATTTTTCAGTTGCTGGTGCCATTTCGACTGGTGCATCAATTGGTATAGATTCTTCTGACATTTTTCTAGTCCTATTTTAATGACAATTCAATATAGACGTCGTCTGGAATTTTTAGTCTCATTAATTGTCTTATTGCCTTATCATCAGCGCTAAGATCAATTATTCTGCGATGCATCCTCATTTCCCATTTTTCATAGGTCTCAGTTCCGTTACCGCAAGGAGACTTTCTTGTAACTACGTTTAGTCGTTTTACTGGTAGTGGTGTTGGGCCTTTGACTCGAACTCCTGTTTTTTCTCCAATACCCATAATCTCTGTGCAAACACCATCAAGTTTAGGAAGATTTGTGCTTGTCAGTTTGATTCGGGCGGATTGTGTCAAGACAAAGACCAGACTTATGGTTTGTATTCTTCAGTGATATCTTTGATGATACCAGCTGCGATTGTTGCACCCATGTCTCGAAGTGCAAAGCGTCCCATTTCTGGAAAGTCTTTGAACGTCTCAACACATGTTGGGCGTACTGGTCTGATTTTTACAATTGCTGAATCGCCTACTTTGAGGAACTTAGGATTTTGTTCATCAACTGCACCAGTTGCTGGGTTGATTTTTGCTTCAAATTCTGTAATTGTTGCAGCAACTTGTGCTGTATGTGCATGCATTACTGGGGTATAACCAGGTGCAACTGCTGTGGGATGGTGAATTACAATGATTTGTGCTCTGAACTCTTTTGCTGCTTTTGGTGGATCTGTTACGTGTCCGATTACATCACCGCGTTTGATGTCTTTCTTTTCAATTCCTCTTAGGTTAAAACCAATGTTGTCACCTGCTTCTGCCTTTTCTAGCTGAGTGTGGTGAGTTTCAATTGATTTGACTTCGCCTGTTGCGCCAGACGGCATTACAATGATCTTATCGTTTGGTTTGAAAGCTCCAGTTTCTACTCTTCCCACCGGGACGGTACCTACGCCGGTAATTGTATAGACATCTTGGATTGGAACACGTAGTGGTTTGCCAATTGGCTTTTCTGGGTTTGTGAAATCATCGAATGCAAGTAGTAGTGTCTTTCCAGTCCACCAAGGCATATTTTCTGATTTCTTTACTAGGTTGTCTCCTTTCCATCCAGAAACTGGAATGATTGGAACATTTTCTAGTTTGTAACCTACAGATTTGATTAGTTTTTCAGCCTTTTCCTTTGCAACTTTATATGCTGCTTCAGAATATTTGCTGTCGTCCATTTTGTTGATTGCTACAATTAGTTGGCTTACACCTAGTGTTTTGAGCAAGAATGCGTGCTCTCTTGCTTGTCCACCTGGAGCAATAGCAGTGTCTGTTTCACCTTCCTTTGCAGAAAGGACTAGAATTGCAGCATCTGCTTCAGATGCTCCGGTAATCATGTTTTTGATAAAGTCTCTGTGACCTGGTGCGTCAATCAGAGTGAAAAAGTACTTTGGTGTCTCAAATTTCTGGAATGCCAGATCGATTGTGATACCTCGCTCTCTTTCGTCTTTAATGTTATCCATAACCCATGCATACTTGAAGGTGTCTCCTTTTCCGGTCTTTTCAGACTCGGCTGCGTGTGATGCGATGGTTCTCTCGTCTACAAGACCCATATCCATTAAGAAGTGTCCCATTGTGGTGGATTTACCGTTATCAATGTGACCTGTTACGATCAAGTTCAAGTGTGGTTTTGTTGCCATGTGTTTGTACCTCTTCTGAGGGGTTTATTACCGTTACGATTTTTTCAAGACTTTTTGTTGTTTTTTGGATTTTTTTGATCATCGAGTATTTGTGAAAAAATTTGACAAAACAATACTCACATACTATAAATCAAAGTAATCAAAGTCTGAAATTGTGAAAGTTACAGTTTCTGCAATCAAAGCTGATGTTGGAGGTATTGGAGGACATACAAGACCAAGCGATGGATTGCTAGATGCTGTAAGAACTACCATTAAAAACGCAGGCAATCTATTACTAGATCATTACATAGGATATTCAGGTGACGATGTACATATCATCATGTCTCACACCAAGGGCACGGATAATGCTGAGATTCACGGATTAGCGTGGAAGGCATTTGAAGAAGGCACTAGGGTTGCAAAGGCTGAAGGATTGTATGGAGCAGGCCAAGATCTTCTAAAAGATTCCTTCTCAGGAAACGTAAAAGGCATGGGTCCAGGAGTTGCAGAGCTAGAATTTGAAGAAAGACCGAATGAGGCATTTACTGTATTGGCAGCAGACAAAACGGAACCTGGCGCCTTCAATTATCCATTTTATAGGCTGTTTGTTGATGCATTATCAAATACAGGATTAATTGTAAACAAATCACTTGCCGCAGGTGTCAAGTTCAACATCATGGATGTGGAAGAAGGAAAAATCGCAGAGTTAGAACTTTGGCAGGACAAACCAGTCTTGGAGGCAGCTCTAATGTATCCAGGCAGATATGTCATTTCTTCAGTATACACAAAGTCTGGCGAACCAATTGCGTCATTATCAACTGATAGATTACATAACATTGCGGGAACATATGTAGGAAAAGACGATCCAATCGCCATAGTACGAACACAAAAGAACTTCCCTGCAACAGAAGAGCTAGGAAGTGTTTTCAACAACCCTCACTACGTAGCCGGTAATACAAGAGGCAGTCACCACATGCCACTAATGCCAGTTAAGATAAACACCGCAGCATCGATTGATTTTTGCATACCGATCATAGAGGCGCTGGTGTTCTCAATGCACAACGGCAAATTCACAGGTCCGTTTGATGGATTTTCGACTCCAGATTGGGACTATGTAAGAACCATTGCGACGCAAAAAGCACTCGCAATGAGAAGTCAGGGATTTATCCATCCAGCAACACTGGTCCCAGCAGAACTAGAATATGCCGAAGGCTACAAGGCAGTAATCGAAGGCCTGCACAAAAAGATGAAACCTATGGAATCCACCTCCAAGTCATCGGGCAACAAAAACTACGAAGATCCAGACTAAAATAAACATCAATAAGGTTAAGTGCTATTACGAGGCCAACTAACTATGCCAAACCCAACCAAGGAATTACTCGTCTTTGGAATAGGAATTGTATCTAACATTTTCATTTCTGTTTTTGGTCAGATAATACCAAACGCCGTAGGGGGGTTTTTCCGAGAAGTCGCCAGTGCCCTCATACTGGCATCAGTCTTAGTGTTTGTATTCACGTGGTTCCTAAAGGCAAGGCCTCACAATAAACCGAAAAAATACAATGTGATCGTATTTGATATCAACAATCAACAGATCCAGTTGGAGGGAATTAGGACTGAATTTAGAAATCATGATGTAGCTTGGTCATTTATGAAGCAATACAAATCAAACTACCCCATGTTTAACTTTGCAATGGTGGCTGACTCTAAGGATACTGACAAGAAAACAATTTTCAGATACATCTAAAATTATTTGAGCGCTAGTTCTAAATAGCAAAAACAAGTCAATTTATCAAATTGCCACTAGATGTTATTGAAGAAAAGCACCTGAATGACATTATCAACTATGCTTTGGACTATCCAAGTATGGTTCTGGCCCATGTTAGAGCCCCAGGCCAAACAGGCTCATTGGCCGATATCGCATATGGATTGTATGTAGGATACATTGGTGGGGTGTTTTTTGATGGATTTTTGGAGAGAAACAAGAGATTTCTAAATGAGGATGAGGTTTCACATTTTAATAGAATTATAGGAGAGAACAACAAAACAATCGCACTAAAAATAAAGGCAAACCTTCACTTGTAGAATAGTCAAACGGCTGGCTTTTATCTTAGAGAGCAAAACTCTATCCAATGCGGTTTTCAGAGATTGCAGACACTTTTGAAAAAATGAGTGCTACCACAAAGAGATTGGAGCTAACTCAATATTTGGTAGAATTGTTCCAAAAAACGCCGCAAGAAATCATCTCAAAGATAGTGTATCTAATACAGGGCAAGCTACGCCCAGACTTTGAAGGAGTCGAACTTGGATTGGCAGAAAAACTTGCAATCCATGCCCTTGCAAAATCATCAGGCATTGCAATAAAAAAGATAAACTCTGTGTATGCCGAAGACGGAGACCTTGGCAGTACAGCGGCAAAAATCCTAGAACAAAAAACTCAGACTACGTTCTTGGCACAAGACATTACAGCGGAGCGAGTGTACGAAACGCTATACAAAATAGCCAAGCTGGAAGGACAGCGCTCACAAGACATGAAAATGAAATATGTGTCCAGTTTGCTAAATGATGCAACTCCTCAAGAAGCAAAATTCATACTAAAAATAGCAATGGGCACATTGCGTCTAGGAATTGCAGATAATACAGTAATGGATGCACTTGCAATATCATTTACCGGCTCTAAGGAAAATAGAGGGAGATTAGAAGCGGCGTATAACGTATCATCCGATTTGGGAACAGTTGCCGAAACTGTTGCTCGCAGAGGACTGGATGGATTGAAGGATTTTCATGTCAAAGTTTTCAGCCCCATACGACCAATGCTTGCAGAAAGAGTCAAATCAGAATCAGAAGCAATTGAAAAACTCGGAACGGGATTTGCTGCAGAATACAAGCTTGATGGAGAGCGTGTTCAGATTCACCATAAGGACAACATCACCACATTATACTCTAGAAGATTGGAAAACATCACTAGTTATTATCCGGACATTTTGGAAAATGTTCCAAAGGCACTAAAAACAACTGATGTCATACTGGAAGCAGAGGCAGTTGCAATAAACCCAGATTCTGGGGAATTTCTTCCATTTCAGGAGTTAATGCACAGACGAAGAAAATACGACATCGATAGAATCGTCGAAAAATATCCAATTACTGTGAATCTGTTTGACGTATTGTACCTTAATGGGCAAGACCTGCTAAATGAGCCATACAAGACAAGACGAAAAAAGCTTGAGGAGATAACTTCTGAAGATGACTATACCAAGATAGTCACGCAAACCATAGTTCACACTGAAAACGAAATAGAGGACTTTTTGGAAAATGGCATCAATGCGGGATGTGAAGGATTGATGCTCAAAATACTTGATGCACCATACCGAGCAGGAGCACGAGGAAGCAACTGGCTCAAACTAAAGCGCGAGTACAGAAACGAGCTTGGAGACAGCCTAGATTTAGTTGTAATTGGGGCATTTTTTGGAAAAGGCCGCAGGACTGGAAAATACGGAACGCTTCTTTTGGCATCATATAATGCAGATAGAGATGTATTTGAGAGCATTTGTAAAGTAGGGACCGGTTTTACAGATGAAAACTTGGATCAATTCTATCAAATATTACAAGATAAAGTCACACTCAAGAAAAACCCAAGAATAGAAAGCGGTATGGAGCCAGACGTGTGGTTTGAGCCAGAACTAGTAATTGAGATAGTGGCATCAGAAATAACACTGAGTCCTGTGCACACTACAGCAAAGGACACAGTTAGATCGGGAAGTGGACTTGCCTTGAGGTTTCCAAAGTTCACAGGCAAAATCCGCATGGAAAAAGCTGCCGAGGATGCATCTACAGATCAAGAAGTAATCACACTATACAAAAATCAGAAAAAGGTAACCCAGAATGTATCCGAAATCTAAAATTTGCAAGCTTAATTAATACCACCTAAAATTAATCAAGAAGGATGTATAGTGGAGAACTAGAGGTCCAAGCAAAACGAAAAGCAATCGCAGTTTTGCAAGACGAAATCAATAGAATTCTAAATGCCGCAAGGGAACTAGCAACGCTTCCAGCACTAATCATGAAAAAAGACAAAGCTGGAATCAAAGCAGTAAACGAGCAAATTTCCAGCATTGAAGAAGAGGTAGAAAACCTTCGACGCAAGATAACACGCGAAGTAGCTGATGTCGGCGGATTGATAATGAACAGAGAAAATCTCCTCAACACAGCATATACCATGGATGAGATTGCTGGCTACATCACTGGAATAGCATTCAAGTTATCAAACATAAAGCCAGCCACACTAAAGAGTGCAAAAATAGATGAGGATATCTCCGGTCTAATTGAATTACTAGTTGACGAAGTCTACAAGCTTAACGAAATCGTAAGAGGCCTTAACACAAACACTGCAAATGCAATCGAGCTTGCCCAGGAAACCCAAAAAATAGAACGTGAAATAGACAAAAAGTACAGACAGACAGTAATCAAGGCATTAGACGAAATTTCAAACACAAAAGAGCTATTGCTAGTCAAAGATGTAATTCAAGGAATTGAGGAAATGTCAGACAAATGCCAGCAAGTATCAGACTCTTTCATTCTGCTTGCATTGAGTCTATAATCCAACTTTTTATATCCAAAAATAATCATTTTCTGTAACAATGCATGGAGAACTCGTAGAAAACAGAATCGTCATCTGGGATGTAAAAAAATCAAAGGAACTTTTCTCAGAATCGTATTATGGCAAGCCAATAGGCATGGCAAAACCAAAACCAGAAGAAATTGACGTTCCATTGATCTTAGATTTGATAGAAGGGTTCTATCTTCAAGAAAAAGATCAGATTGTAATTCACAAATCAGAGAAAAAAATTACCAAGCCACAACTATTGGAGATCTGCAGAAAAGAATACCATAATTTCGATAAAAAATATCAAGTGTACAAAGACTTTAGGGACAAAAACTATATCGTAAATCCGGGAATAAAATTTGGTTGTGATTTTGCAGTGTATCAGAGAGGGCCTGGGATTGATCATGCTCCATATTTAGTCCAGGTACACAACAAGACAGACGCAATAACATCAACAGGGGTGGTGTTGGCAGGAAGGCTTGCAACCAGTGTGAAAAAACACTTTATCTTGGCAATACCGGGTTCGGATAAAGTAAGTTATTTGGCACTTGATTGGTGGCGCGCCTAGATTTTCTTTACGTGTTCTGCAATTTTGTCATAAATCGCATACATGTCTTTAGTGATTTTAAATTCGTGAGAGTTTTTCCACTTGCTGTAAATTCGGACTCCGTTGTTTGACGGATCAACATAGATGCTAGCGTCCTTGATTGATTGTGTTGCAATCATTTCATTTAATGTTGAATCTTTGTTTAATTCTTCAGCAAGCAAGCCACCATTCCAGCTAACAGACTCGACTTTTTTGCCATTAAAGTGACCAGATGTCTTTAGGATTGTTCTTGCCACATAATTGGATGGATTTGGTGTCTCTATTTTGACGATAAAGTGAGCCTGAAATCTGTCCTGAGCGCCCCAATGAGAAACTAGTGGATCTTGCATTTTTCTTAACCTTTTTGGATTATTTGGACCACGTCAATATTAGAATTCTTTAGTTCAACAACACCCAAATTTGTGACCATTCTTGTTGTTTGAGAAAATACCCTACTAGAATAATCGCCTTGTTCTACAGAGTCGGTTCCCTGTTCTTTGGCGGAAGATTCTACCCCTATAGTCTTTAGCATGTGCGATACTTTTTCTGGCCATGTCTCATAGACGAATGTGTCGGACTCGGCATCATGCATGTTTTTGATGTTTTGGTACCCACAAATAAAGATTTGATATCGAATTGATCCACATAAATAATACAAGGCAAATGTCAGATCCATGTTAAAATTTCAAAATAAAGTCATCCTAGTTACCGGAAGTGGAACCGGTATTGGTCAGACGGTTGCAAAACTATTTGCCGAAAATGGTGCAAGTATCATAATTTTAGGCAGAAGGAAGGAACCTCTAGAAGATACAAAAAAGATCCTAGACGAAATAATTAATCGTGTAAAAAGTAATGCCAAAGTCTGGCTATTCCCAGGAGTGGATGTTAGTGATGAAGCTGGCGTTTCGCAAATGTACGACAGCCTTCAGAAATCCGGAACATTTGTAGATATCGTAGTGAACAATGCAGGTGTTTCAGGACCAGTCACCTGTTTTGCAAACTCACCTCTAGATGAATTCAAAAGTGCAGTCGGAATACACCTAACTGGCACATTTTGGACATCTGTTCAGGCACTCAAGGTAATGAAACCCGGTGCAAAGATTGTAACAATTTCTACATTCTTTACGGAAGAAAAACCATACGAGCAAAGACCATATCGTTTCCGTAGTCCCTATACCGCAGCACAAGGAGCAAAGAATAGACTGTCTGAGGCAATGTCATGGGAGCTAGTCGAAAAAGGAATTGTATCCATTGCGACAAATCCAGGACCTGTTCACTCTGATAGAATTTACAAAACAGTGTATCCAAAGGCTGCAGCCGAATTTTTGCGAGTCAGTGGATTTGAGGATCTAAGCCCATCCGAAGTAGAGATTGCAAACAAGGACATTGTTGGTTTGCTTGGAGAAGACGAAAAGACAACCAATCAAGGAATTACAAAAGCGGCAGAAGCAGTTGCCAAAGTAAAAGGTGGCGATGTTCAAAAAATTGCAGATACCTTGAGAAAGCTTCTTGCCAAAATTCAAGAGATTGCAGAAAAAGTCCAAAAAAACACATCGTTTATGATTGCAGACAAACAATTCCTATCGCAAATACAGGTAGCACAAACAGTACTCACACTTGCAGACGACGATATTGGAAAAATTCTAAACGGCAAAGTAATCCCAGGAGACAGAGTCTTTTACCCAGTAAAGCCACACATTACAACTATTACGCCACCTGTACAGCCAGACTTTGCATCAGAAGTGGTGGTGTTTGCAATAGATGCAACAGACAAGCAAGACTCTGATAGGGTAGAATTTTTGGCACAGCACGTAGAGAAAAACGGTGGAAAGGCAGTTTGTTTTATTGCAAATTCAACACCAAAAGAACTGCAAGATTCGATTAGCTCAAAATTCCACAGCCATGTTATTGATTTTACAAGCCAGGCCGAAGTGCAAAGATGGCTAAACACCGCAAAGACGGTAGGCAAACTATCAACTCTAGTGTACATAACAGGCAAAGTCCCATCAAACTTCAAAATCATTGAATTATCAAGGAATGGCTGGGACGGCCTCGTTGACAAATTCATAAACACGCCTGCAACGGTAATCCAGACAGCACTTGAGACATTTGTTCCGGGAGGCAAAAAAGACCCAAGACTGTACAAAGGCGCAAAAGCAACAGTCATGGTGATAGGGCCAGACCTACCGGCAGGACCAAAGGTTTCTGGCGCAGACAGAGCGCGAGTAGAGGTATTCAGAGGAGCATTGAGACCATTTGCAACCACAGTAAACCAAGAGCTAAGCGACGTGCTCAAATCCAACATTAGATCATTTTTGATCCTGCCTGGAAGTATTGACGGAAAAGACGGCGATAATTCGAAAATCGCAAATGCGCTGAATTACTTTGTCACGGATTCTGCGCGAAGATCATCAGAAGTAATATTCTGTGTTGATGAGACAAGAGACTAGATGAAAAAATTTTCTGACTTAAAAGTTGGAGATGAGTATTTTTCCACATGCACATTTTCCAAAAAAGAACTTGAATCATACTTGGCATTTGCCAGAATAAAAAACACGATATTTGATGATGACGAATATAGTAGCATTGTTTCAGGCCGTGCAATAATTGCAAGGATGGAAGGAGAATTCACCAGACTAAGCCAAATCTATGGAAACATGATTTTATTATATGGCATGGATGGCGACCCAGGCTGGGAAAACAGAAACACTCGATTCCTAAAACCGCTACACGTAGATGAGATTCTTAAAATCAAATACTCAATATCAGACAAAAAAGACCAAGATGAGGAATTCGGCATCATAACAGTTGATTTTGAAGGCAAAAAGGAAAACGGTGACACGGTCGTAATAGCAAAGAAAAATCTTTACAGAATTAAAAAAGAGCCACCAAGATAATTCATTCGGGGGTGGAAACTGTCTCTAGTTTACCATCCTTGATTTTGATGTGCAAGAATCGGTTTCCTTGAAATACCAAAGTAATGCCGCCGTCTTTGTCTGGATCTTGGACTGAGATCAGCTCTTGCATTCGGATTCCATCGAATTTTACCATGTTGAGTAACCAAGGCACCTGATTATATCCTTAATCAAAGACCGAATGCGTCCAAGAAAAGCTTGATTGCGGCGGCCAAGATGACCATAATTATTAGAATTCTCAGTTTGTTTTCTTTTATTTCAAGTGAGAGTCTTGCTCCTACTAGGCCTCCTGCAAACGCACCTATTGACAACAAAACAGCATATTCAAAATCAGCATGCCCTAGCAATGCATGAGTTATCATCCCTGTTGCGGATGAAACCAACAGAATCAATTGCGATGTAGCAGTAGCATTTTTGATTGCAATTCCAAGCCCAATTATCATTAGTGGGACAAAGACTATTCCTCCGCCGATTCCAAAAAAGCTTGACAAAATTCCGGCAAAAAAACTAACCCCGGAGGAAATTACCAACATTTGTGAAGAGATATTATTTTGTTTTGATTCTAGATTTCTTTTGACAAATAGATAGTAACATGATGCGACAAGAACTATGCCAAACAATATTTTGAAGACATCTGATGTTGCCTGGCCAGACAAAATTGCGCCAAGAATAGTTCCTGGAATGGAAAACAGTCCTAAACGCAATCCATTTTTGTAATCAATGCGTTTTTGCTTTGCATATGAAGCGGTGGATGCCACGGAATTACTAAAGGCTGCAAACAGACTACTGCTAGATGCGATGGTGTGAGGAATTCCAAGAATTGTCAATACTGGGACAACTACAATTCCGCCTCCAAGGCCAATAATAGAGCCAATCACACCTGCTACAAAACCAAGCGGGATTAGCCATAGATTTTCAAACATTTTTGCTATAAGATAGAATTAGTTTTTGAATCTTGTCCTAGTTGGACTTTTTTGGTAGGACGACTAGAAATGTAGTTGGCTTGTTAGAGACGCTTATTTTGCCTTGATGTTGTTGTATGATCATTTTTACCGCAGGCAATCCAAGCCCAGTTCCGCGTGATTTTGTGGTAAAGAGTGGCTCAAAGATTTTTTCAATTGCGGAATCAGGTATTCCCGGACCAGAATCTTGAACAGTAAACATTACTTCGGTGTCGGTTTCCTCAAATCGTATTAGAACAGTACCGTGATTGTCCATCGCTTGAATTGCATTAACAATTAGATTTGTAAATACTGCCTTTATTTTTTCGGCATCACACAACAATGAAACATCTTTTGTTGATTTTTGTATTGTGATTTGATCTGGAATGACAATTTCGGACAAGGACTCTTCTAAGATGTCTGACAGAGAATTTAACGTAGAATCTAGAGGTGAGCTTCTAACAAAATTAAGAACATCGTCAAGCTGAAAAACCATTCTAGAAGAAGCATTTTCTATTGAAAGGAACAATCGATATACATCAAGGGGAATTTTTTCAGCATGCTTTAGCTTGACTAGCTCGATAGAGTTTTTGATTATTGTTAGGGGATTTCTCATGTCATGAGCCAGTCTGGCAGACATTTCGCCTATCGCGGATAATCGCTCCGCCTTGAAGAGCTCTGTTTGAAAGTGACTCAGCTCGCTAATTTTTTTAGTCATTTCTTCTAGAAGCCAGTCGCGCTGTTCTTTGACTGCTTCAAACTGGGACAACTTTCTCTCATAGGATACAATCATGCGGTTTTGGGACAGAGTTTCTTGGATTAATTCCTGTTTTTCTTTTTCTAATTTTGCGATTTTTGACAATAACGACGAATCCGTAGACCGAACGACAGACTCCAATTCCCCCAAACCAACTTGATTGGCATTAATTGAATAATAACGAACTGTCTGTTCAAAACAGACAAACTAGTAGTATATAAAAAACTGCCAGAGATAGCCTTCTTCCTTCGTGGTTATCTCCAGTTGTAGCGATTTTCCATCAAGAAAAATAGGATTTGATTTGCTGTGCGGCTTGATATCGCCTTGATGGAATTGGTACAACCCATCTACCCATTGGCCAATATTGTCAAGGCCTCCAGGCTTTTGTTGTGCCCAACAATCACACACCAGAGTATCAGATAATATTGCAAAGACAGACTTGACCGAATCAAGATTTGATGCAGAGTCGTCAGTTTGAATTAATGCCAGTGCGATTTTTGGCTCATCTTTGGTGCCAACCATGTGAATGTTTCCAAGAAAGACACCGTTTTGGTCCTTTAGTTCAGTTGAAGTGCAATACTGAACCAGTTGTTGTTTTTCCTCAGACGTAAAAAATGAACAGTATTTTTCGACATCTTTTGGATCAGATAATTTAATTGGCGAAGACATTTGGATTTGGTTTTCTGCAAGCTTTTGCTTTAGCAGTGAATTTGCCGTGACATATTTGGATTCAATTTTTTCCAACATAGGCTCTGGTGCAGGAGTCTGCATCATGATCAAACCGATTATTACTGCAATTACACCAGATGATGCAATCGGGATTATTTTTTTCATCGTTTTTTGATAAAATTGCACAACTACAGATAAGCCTTTGCTAGACTGAGATTATTTCCAACTTGGAATTTTCTGTTATGCCAAACTTGTCTACAAACCCTGCTGTTACTTCAAGGACGTATTTTGCTTCCTCACCGTTTCCGTTCGTAAACGTGCAGGTCATTGTTTCAAGTGCGGATTTGCAAGGTTGTGTGTCTTTTTCTATATGCACTACGTTTCCTTGTTCATCAATCCACATAACGTCCAGTGAAAACTGCATGTTTAGCATCCACATTGAGCGAATTCCTTGGTCTTCAAAGATAAAGAGCATTCCTTGGTCATAGGGTAGTTTTTCTTGGAACATCAGGCCTCGCGTCTGGAGGGGTTTTGTGTCTGCGATTTGAACTTGGAGTGCGACATTATCAATTTTGACTATGCCTTGCGGAAATTCAGTCTGCTCTAGCTTGACGTCTTTTGGCATTGATAGCATTCCCACAACGCCAATGATTACGGCAGCTATTCCAATAGGAATTAGGACCTGAGCGCGACTTGCCACGAAAATACAAAATTAAATGGTCATTAAAAACCAATTATCCAATTTGATTATAAGAGCCGCAACACACAACAAAGCAATTTGAAGAAAAAAGGCGAGATACGATTAGAGTCCATCAAGGCTGCTCACAAGTCTACAAAATCAAATCTTTCCAGAATGGAGGACTATCTTGAAGTAATATCAGAACTTGTGGAGCTAAAGGGATATGCCACAACGCTTGATGTTTCTCGCTACATGAATGTCAGTGCGCCAAGTGTCACCAAAATGCTGCAAAGACTAGATGAAAATGGCTATCTCAAATATGAGAAATATCATGGAATAAATCTCACTGCAAAGGGAAACAGTGTTGCAGACGCAATACGACAAAAACATGGAATTTTACTAGAATTTTTTGAAATACTTGGAATAGAGCATGAAACCGCAAATCAGGACGCCGAGGGAATAGAGCATCACCTAAATCCAAAAACCATAAGGCAATTACGAAAATTCATTGCATATTTGAAGTCAAATCAGAAAATTCTCGAAGGGTTCAAGAATCTTTAATCATAATATCAATATCGTTTTTTGAGAAAGCCGATCGTGAGAGTGCCTTTCCCGCATCGGATCGCTTGGATAACTTGATTTTGCCGTGTCTTGCAACCCTTGTGGTTGTCACATACTGGTCTTTGACGTATAGTTCTGCCAGCTGTCCGCTGTAACGCTTGTTTACCTCAAAGAGGATAGTGTTTTTTGATTCGGAAAAATCAAACGACACGCCATGTGTGGAGCCTTCCGAAAATGGTTCTTGCGAGTCTTTTTCCTGCACATCAATGTGAACATGTAGTATCTTTTCTATCTCATTGATAGTGGTGCCGCCTTTTCCTATCAATGAGGGAATTGCGTCTTTTTTTATCTTGATTCGAACATTATTGTCGGAGAGGACCTCGATTTGCGGATTTGGATCAAATCTTCGTATTGCCTCCTTGATTTTTTCTGCGGCTAGCTTGTAAACTCCGGACTTGGTTTCTGTGCCTTCGGATACTGGAACAATCACATTTTCCTCTCCAAAGGTATAGATTTCATACTCTAGGGCGCCAGTCTCAAAGTCTGCGATTTCTATTACCGGCCTTGCCAAGTCTTGCTCAACCATTCCTGATGGCACCTTGACTTTTAATTCCAAATCATAGACTTTGGCAATGCTTCCGTCTTTTACAAATACCACAGTATCGATTACGCTTGGAATCATTCCAAGCTCTATTTTACCAATGAATCGCTGTACTCCGTCAAGTGGCATGTTTGCGTGAACCACGCCAACCATTCCTACTCCTGCAAGCCTCAAATCGGCAAACACCCTAAAGTCGTCTCTTTGCCGCACCTCATCAAATATTGTGTAATCTGGCCTGACTAGCAACAAAATATCTGCTGAATTCTCAAAGCTTCCCTCCAGCTTGGTGTACTGCGTTACGTTTTTGTCCACTTGGAGGTCTCGTGGCGACTCGAATGTTTTAACCACGTTTCCTTTTGCGGCATAAAAATTTGCAATGCTTGATGCCAGAGTTGACTTGCCAGAACCTGGAGGCCCAGAAATGATTATTCCTTCTGCCTGATCTGCAAGTCTGTCCATTAGTTTTGCAGACAGACCATACTGGTCTAGTGTCATTTTTGTTGTAGGATGAACTATTGTAATTTCATGGGATTCTGAGAATGGAGGCCTAGTTATTGCTATTCTGTAATCTGCATACTGTATGACCAGTGCGCCTGACTTGGATATTTCTATTGTCCCTGCGTTTGATATTTTGCTTGCCTCTAGAATTTGTGTGGTAATTAATTCCAAGTATTGTTCATCTAGGGTTTTTTCTTCTAGTTCGACTAGGTCAAATGCACCCGGTCTCCCCTTTTTGGCAAAAGGGGCGTTGTTTTCCTTTAGGTGCACACTCATTGTGGTATTATCAAAGAATCGCAAAAATTCAAGATTAGAGGTTACTTTTTCTGGTTTTTGATAAAATACTGGAATTCCTTCTGCCTCTGCAGTCAAGCCCTGTACGTAATCTGCTGTGTATAGTGTTGCGGATTGTTGTTTTGCGACGTCCTTTATGATTGCGTCAATTCTTCCATGTTTTGCAAGACGGATATCGTCGAGGCCTGGTCTTTGTCCTACAAACTGGATTGGGGTGTTGTTTTGCTGGCATAGTTTTTGGATCTTTTTTATTTCCTCCAGTCCCACAAAGCCCTGCTCTTTTCCCTGCGAGGCCTGTGCCTGTAACTCATCTAGTGCGGCTACTGGAATTATCAGATCGTCGCGTATTGATTTTGATTCGAGTTGTTTTGTTATATAGCCATTAATTATGACGCTTGTATCTGCAACTATCTTTGGCACAAGTCCTCAAGGCAGTTTGGCACTATTAACCATAACTACAAACTAAACTTTTCATACCAGATAGAAATCAAAAAAACAATGTCGGCAATTGAAGAAAAGGATGTTTTGATTGTAGAAGACAGTCCGGCCGTCGGCATTTTGCTCAGAGAATTTCTAAATAAATTAGGACTCAAAAAAATCCATCATTGTCAAAACGGTAAAACCGGAATAGAGTCATTTAAGGAGCTAGTAGAATCAAACAAGGTCCCGCTGGTTTTTCTGGATTACAACCTACCAGACATGACTGGATATTCCATTATGACACAGATGCTCACCATGAGGCCTGATGTTAAAATAATTATAGAAACAGCACGTGAAAAAACTGAAGACTCTATCAAAGATGTGATTGCCCAAGGCGCATACCAATACATTCCAAAG
This sequence comes from Nitrososphaerota archaeon, assembly GCA_016872015.1. Lineage (GTDB taxonomy): Archaea > Thermoproteota > Nitrososphaeria > Nitrososphaerales > Nitrosopumilaceae > Nitrosotenuis. The sequence continues at coordinate 95,648 of VHBK01000001.1, read as the reverse complement.
CCAATCAGGCTAGAAAAAATAAAGGAAATAATAGAGACACTCAAAATTGAAGAAACCCAGAGTGTCGATGAGGGGACAAGTGAGCTAGTTGAAAAATTGCTCTCAAACTCGACTCAGATCAGCCTTTTGAGAATCCAACAGCAAACAGGAAAAGAAGAACAAGAAGTTATGCAGATAGTAAAAAAACTGGCTGCGGACAAAAAGATACTGCAAATAGATGACATAAAGGAGGTTGCGTGTCCTAGATGTAGTTCTGTGCGAGTGGCGCAGACATTTCACTGTCCAAAATGTCGCGGTACCAACTTTAAGCAAGACAAAATCATAGAGCACTACAAGTGCGGAAATGTTACCTCCTCTGCCACATACACAGATGACAAATGCCCCAAATGTCACGAACTGATCAAAGTTTTTGGCGTCGATTATAGAGTTCAGGAAAACATGTATTCGTGTAATGGATGTGACGAGATATTTGCCGAGATATTATTGGAATATCTGTGCCTTCGATGCAACGACAAGTTCAAGCTGGACCATGCCAAGCTTTTGACAAGCAAGGGGTATAGTTGGGCTCGCTAGGCAGTTACTTCGGCAATTAGTTTTAGAACGTGATCAAAGTCAAACGGCTTTGAGATAAACGACTTGGCACCATGCTTTATGCAGTCATTAATCACGTTTTGATTGTCACTTGCAGTAATTAAGATGATTTTTGCATTGGGATGGTTTGCCATTACTTCTTTTACTACTGTTAGGCCGTCCTTTTTTGGCATTGCTAGATCCAATAATAATACATCGGGGTTTGCCTGCGGATATTTTTCCACTGCCTCTGCCCCATTTTGTGCCTCGGCCACAATTTCATGCCCGCCAATGGACAAAATATCTTGTAGTACCATTCGTATAGCATCAGAATCGTCTGCTATCATAACTCGAGCCATTCTAACCAAATCACAATACCATAGCTTAAGAGAATTTCGATTAAATCAAATCTTTGTGTGTCGCTTGGATCTGCGACACTAGGGAATCATAGCCATCAGAGTTGCCACCCATTGCACTTTGCATGAATTTGTGCGATTGCACCATAGTTTGATGTATTTGTGGTATTGGATTGCCTGAGAGCATTGTTTTGAGGATTTTATAAGAGTGTTGCAATGTTGCCTATTTGCTCTTGGCCCATCATTGGTGCAAGGCCCTTTATTTTGTGGATGTGTTTTTCTATTTCTGATGCATTTTTTGTAACATCCGAATCAGTACTACATCTTTGAAGTAAATTACCAATTTCGGCAATATCTTCGCTTACCTCTTGTCGTGCTACGCGTAAGAATTCTTCAGACATCACTAACAATATTTTAATCGTGGTTTTTATACCATATTAGAGGTCAGGTAGTTCATTGAAGATAATTAGCAAGACATACCTGCTAATCGGGGTTTTAATCGGCGTTGCTCTCTTTAACCTATTTGTGTTGTATAACACGCAAACCACAACTGCAAACGAATCCTATTCCATTATTCGTGCGGGAGACCTCAAGGCCAAAGTAGAAACAATTGCAGTCCTGACAAGCTCCATCGCAAACGGCAAAGAAAGTGATAGGCCTGTACTTGAAAAAGAAATAACAGACTTTGATTCGGTGTTATCCACACTAAAAACAGGCGGTACGATAAAGGGACAGGTAGTTGCTCCAATACCTGCAGACATAGTACATGATTATGATGAAGTGGCCAAAATTTGGAAGGAGTATCGAGCAGATGCGGCAGAGATCCAGGCAACATCACTATACAACAAGGATGTTGTAAATGCAGTAAATTACGTCCTAGAAAAAAACACTGAGCTGATTTTAGTATCAGATGGCCTAACACGTGACTTGGAGTTACTGGATAGGAATTATAACAGACACAAAGAGATTGCGGCAGAACTACGTGAGACTGCCAAAACAATAGGGCAAAATGCATTACTGGTATCATTAGGGCAAGAACAGGAAGCAAAAGAAAACCTGCACAAGGCAAGAATAACATTTGATGCAGGAATTAGAAAACTGCTTCAATTACCTCTAGATGATCTTGATTTGAGTGGTACAAACATAAGATCAGAAGAGATAATACCAATTCCAAGAGAAAACTCGAACTCGCTTGAAGAGTTAGACTTGTTGTGGGAGGCAGTAGAACTGCGAGTAAAGACAATAGAGACAAAATCTCTCTATTCGGATGAGCTTGATAACCCAATTGCTCGAATTAACAACCAAAGACAGACGCTTTTGGGCTCAATTGACTCGATGCTAGACATGTGGAATGCGGACAGAATTGAGAGAAGGGACCAAGGCCAGATAATCACACAAGCAGTAATTGGAATAGACATTGCAATATTTGTCATTGTGTTGTTTACAATACGAAGGTCACTTAGCCCACTTGAGACCATCACACATGCACTTGCCAGAGTCAGAGAGGGAGTTTATGGTCAAAAAATAGAATACGCTGGCAAAGACGAAATCGGAGATCTTGCATCTAGCTTTAACACCATGTCAGAGACAATCCGCGTAAAAGAAGAAGAGGCAAGGAAAATGGATACTGCCAAAGACGAATTCTTGGCAATGATTACACATGAGCTAAAAACGCCGCTTGTGCCAATTCGCGGATATGCGGACATTTTGCTTGGAGGCCACTAGGCCTAACAGAAAAACAAAAGGAACGAATCTCAATTATCAAGTCCAGTGCATCATCTTTGTTGCAGTTGATTTCAGACTTGTTAGATGTGCAAAAACTAGAACTGGGGCAGCTCAAGATGAAAAAAGAAAATACAGACATACGAGCTACTGCGGACAGGTCAATTCAAACACTACAGCCTCAGATAGAAGAGGATGGAATAACAATAATAAATGAAGTAGCAAGCATTGTGGCACCTCATGATTCTGATAGAATCACGCAAGTTTTAACAAACCTGATTCGAAACAGCCTCAAGGCAGTCAAGCCAGGCACAGGCAAAATTCGAATTTATTCCGAAGATTCTCCAGCTGAGCTCAAAATTATCATCTCAGATAATGGTATTGGAATCCCATATGACAAACAGTCCAAGCTTTTCACCAAGTTTTACCAGGCAGATGCATCTCTCACTAGGGAAAAGGGCGGAAGCGGACTAGGCCTCTCAATATGCAAAGGAATCGTAGAGGCCCACGGTGGCAAAATCAGCCTGCAAAGCACGCCTGACTCTGGGACCACAGTCACGTTTTCGCTTCCAAAGTCGGATCATAGAGGCGCAGTGTGATCAAATAATCAAAACTTTTCAACACATCCCAAAATATCCAAAATCCATCATCACGCCATATGGACAAGAACACTGAATTTTATGCCACATGTAACGAGTATTTTATGGCATTGCGAAAATCAGGCAGAAACGACGACGCATTTGAAGACGAATATTATTACACAATGCCAATCATTTCAGGCAACAATTAACAATAAGCAATAACTCTGAAAAATTGTGGAATGCAACAAGGCAATCAAAATTGCGCTAGAACAAGGCGCCACATATTGTGATGTCAGATCAGAGTGGAGCAAAAGGCGGGGAGTTTTATTAGAAAACGGTCAGCAGGAACAAGCCCAGAGCCGATTTGATAAAGGAATAGGAGTTCGGGTGTTGTATGACGGTGCGTGGGGGTTTTTTGCCACAACCAATGAAGGAAAAATCAATGACGGGGTATTATCTGCCATAAGGGCAGCAAAAGCCACATCAAAAAAACTCAAGGTAAGACTTGCAAGCATACCTGCAAACAAAAAAACAATGACTTTTGCAATTATCAAAAAACCTGAAATCGAAGACCTGGCGAAATTGGCATTCGAATGTGATAACATAATGAAGGAAAACAAGAAAGTTACAAAAAGGTACGTCTTTGCGCAATCGGTTCACACTGAAAAGAATTTTGAAAACAGTGAAGGGACCATAATTACTCAAAACTATATGGATTGTACAATAGACCTGACTGCTACTGCACGATACGGAATAACACAATCAGTTAACATTACTGAAGGCGGACGCGGCGGTCTTGAAAAGATCAGTGATGCTGCAAAATCTGCAAAGGAAATATCAGATAAAGCAGTCCAGATCTTAGACGCCAGAGCACCAAAAGAAGAAAAGGCAACACTTGTGATGAATCCCGACTTTGTTGCGCTTCTTACGCATGAAATTCTTGGTCATCCATCAGAGGCAGACAGAGTCCTTGGAAAAGAAATGGCTTGGGCAGGAGGCGCATGGTGGGCAGGAAAACTAGGACAAAAAATAGGCTCTGATGCGCTAAATGTAATTGATGATCCTACAATTGCAAGCCTTGGTCAGTTTGCGTTTGATGACGAGGGAGTAGAGACCAAAAGAACAAGACTAGTTGAAAACGGCACTCTGGTAAGCCACATGCACAGCAGAGAGACTGCCGAGATTTTTAGAGTGGAACCAACTGGCTCTATGCGTGCAACGTCATACCAGTTTATGCCATTGATTAGAATGTCTTGTACTTGCATAGAGCCCGGAAATTGGAATCCCCAAGAAATAATCAAAGACGTAAAACATGGATACTTGGTATCAAACATGAAGGTACCATCAATAGACATGAAGCGCCACAATTGGAGCATCTCTGCTCAATATGCAAACAGAATAGAAAACGGCGAGGTAAAGGAATTGTTGCGCGATGTCATAATAGTTGGAACTGCTCCGGAATTTTTCTCATCAATTGACGTCTGTGGTAATGACTTTACTGTGCGCCCAATTACAAACTGCGGAAAAGGCGATCCAATGCAACAATTGAAGATGGGAAACGGCGGACCTACAATACGCGGTGTTGCAACAATTAGGAGTGCAGGATGAGCATATCTGAGCTTAGAGGCCAAGTTACATCCTGTACGAAATGTGAATTGTGCAAAACTCGCACCAATGCAGTGCCGGGAAAAGGAAACCCGAATGCCAAAATTGTCTTTATTGGCGAGGCACCGGGCAGAACAGAAGATGTTCGAGGTGAGCCATTTGTGGGCTCGGCAGGAAAGAAACTCTCCGATGCGCTTGCAAAAAATGGGATTTTGCGCGATTCTGTGTACATTACAAATGTGGTCAAGTGCCGCCCACCAAACAACCGCGTTCCAAATGAATCTGAACGAGAATCATGTAGGCCATACCTGGATGCAGAACTAGATGCAATAAAGCCGGAGATAATCTGCGTTTTGGGAAACACCGCAAGCAACTCTGTCTTGGGTCAGAGAGAAATTACAAAGAACAGGGGCAAAATAATAGAAAAAGACGGCAAAAAGTATTTTCTTACATTTCATCCAGCAGCGATAATTTACAATCAAGAGCTAGCAGCAATATTTGAGTCAGACATTGCGACACTTGCAAGACTAGTAAAATGAGACTGCCACGGGAATTCTACGAGCAAGACACTGTAGATGTAGCACGAAATCTACTAGGCAAAATCCTGGTGCGCAAAATAGGAAAAACCACAATATCGGGCATAATAACAGAGACGGAGGCCTATCGACAATCAGATGACCCTGCAAGCCATGCGCATAAAGGAATCACACCTCGAAACCAGGCAATGTTTGGAAATGTCGGATGTGCCTATGTGTATTTCACATATGGAATGTATCATTGTGTTAATGTTGTGGCAAGAAACCAAAAACATCGAGCAGGCGCAGTCCTAATTCGCGCACTGCAGCCAAAATCAGGAATTGACGCCATGATAAAAAACCGAAAGACTGACAAGCTGGCAAATCTGACTAGTGGGCCGGGCAAGCTGACAATAGCGCTAGACATTACAAAAAAGCAATACGGCGAAGACTTGGTAAGATCAGCATCATTATACATTACAGAGGGAATCACACCTGATAGAATAATTTCAGCACCAAGAATAGGAATACGACTCGGCTTGGACAAAAAATGGAATTTTAGAATCTAGTCATCGTCTTTTTGTACAGTCCATGGGGCAAATCTACCCAAGATTTTCTCCCAGTTTAGGCGCAAAACCAACAGTACAGAGCCCGTGGTTACGGCTACAAATATTGCAAATCCGACATAGATGATGGTTGGATCCTCTATATTCTCTAGGAACGGGTCGACATAGTTTATTCCAAAATAATGCGATACCAGCACTATAACATAGCATAGGACAATTTTGCCAACCAGAGTAGAGATGAAAAATCTCAGGGGATTATACCTTGCAAGGCCTAGTGGTATGTAGATTAGGTCATCAGGAATTGGCGTGGCAGCAGCTACAAATGCGGCAGCTGCTCCATATCTTTTTACTAGTCTCTCAAAGGGCTTCATTCTTTTTCTTGTCTTTTCTGTGATGATTCGCCTTCCTTCGTATGATATCAGAAATATTATCTGCTTTGCCACAGTTGATGTTATTGCTGCAATAAACACCAAATAGTGAATGTTGAACTTGTCGCCTGCAGACATTGTAGCCAATAATATGAAAGATGGTAGCGGTACAAATGGAATTAGTGAGCCAAAAAAGCTAACCAGTGCCAATCCCAAATATCCGATTTCATCGGTAAATGGGAAAATAGCGGATAAATCCACGAACTTGGAAACGCCAGATGATTATTAAGCCATTATACCACCACGAGCTTAAAATAGAATAATTTGATACAAACAGAAAATGGCTACAAAAAAGCTGGAAGAAATCTGCAATAGGATTTCTCTGATTAGCCCGTACATTCGATTTGTTGGAGTAATTAGCACCAACGGCGAATTATTAGCATACAAGAGAAGAGACAACATGACTCCACTTTTGGACTCTACTGCTACTAAGAACCAGTTTGCACACATTGCGATAAAAACAGACATGGAGGCAAAGTTCGACAAGAGCCTGGGCGAGGTCCAGTTCGTGTGGGAAGAGCGCAAAAAGGTTCAGACAATATCGTTCGCGGTGGGAAAGCATCGAGTCTGGGTATCCATTGACAAAAAGGTAATCCGCTCAGAGATGCTTCGAATTATTGACGCGTGTTTTCCTATTGTGAAAAATTATTCGTAGAGCCAGCACTGCACGTATCCTGACTCTGTCTTTGTGTATTTTGGGTCCTGGGCACACTTGTCCATGACATGAATACATCTTGATGCGAATCGGCATCCTGGCTTTGGGTCTATGAGATTTGGTGGGGAGCCTGTAATGTATTGTGGTTTTTGCGAATCGTGCAATCTTGGAATGGATTTGATTAGTGCTTGCGTGTATGGATGTTTGGGGGTTTGCAGAATTTGTTGTGCCGTGCCAAATTCCACCATCTGGCCTGCATACATGATTCCAATTTTTTCACACACCTCCGATATTACTGCTAAATCATGCGATATTACCACAAATGATACCCCTTGCTTTTTTAGCGACTTGAATAAATTCAGGATTTGGGATTGTACTAGGACGTCCAGCGCAGTTGTTGGCTCATCAGCAATGACTAGTTTTGGCTTGAGTAGTAATGCCATTGCTATTACTATTCTCTGCTTCATTCCGCCAGAGAGCTCGTGTGGATATTTTGATAGTATGGATTCTTCTAGGCCCACTTGCAATAATAAAGACTTGATTGTTTCCCTGTCGACCGATTGGTGCTGTTTTTGAATGTCTGCGAATTGCTGCGATATTGTGTATACTGGGTCCAGTGAGTTCATTGCGCCTTGGAATATCATGGATATTTTCTTCCATCGGTATTGCGAGTCAAACTCGGCATTGGATAGCTCCAGAATCGATTTGCCGTCTAGCAGTATGGTGCCTGAATCGATATTGCCGCCTGGAATGGTCCTAATTATGGATAGGCCAAGCGTGCTTTTGCCGCATGCAGATTCTCCTACAATACCTACGGACTCGCCAAGACCAATGGAAAACGAGACATCTTGCACTGCTCTGACAGGCCCCTTTTCAATAGGATAGACGGCGTTTAGATTTTGTATGGAAAGAAAACTCATGGATCGTTGATCTGAGTCAAGGGCAACATTTAACTTTGTTTTATTTTTGACTTGGAATATTGCAAGTACCTATCTGTCTTTTTGATGCAAAAAATGCCGTGCTTTGTCCGCAGTGCGAGTCCAAGCTAGAGACGGGTCAGCTTACACAGGCAGACGTTGATGCATCAATGAAGCTTGCCAATCTTGCCAAGACCATTCCTGAAATAGAAAAGTTCTCTATGAATTCCTGTAGGCAAGTTGGCCTCAACCACGTATTGTATTTATCAAAACATGACATTGATGCCACGAGAAAAAGCCGCACAATGTATCGCGCAATTTCAGGCGAGTTTTCAGGCAAGGTCTGGCTTGTGGAATCCGAAGCATCTGACAGAAAATTCATCGAGGACTTGTTTTTTCCTGCAAAACTAATATCGATTAATGCTGTTTGGGCGCCTGGAGGCCTGCAGAAAACAAAGGTAATTGTTTCTGGCAAGTGGACTAGTCGATTCCCAATTGACACAGAGCAAGTAGCAAAGATTGTAAAAGAGCTGCGCCAGCTGGATATTGTAATAGAATTTGAGGAAAAGAAATGAAGTTCAAAAAAACCTACGACATTGACCAGATTTCAATATCACTAGAAGGAAAGCAAGTGGTAATTGGCGGCTGGGTCGAAGACCTGCGAAAACTGGGCAAAATGTCCTTTTTGACTGTGCGCGATGTCACGGGATTGGCACAAATTATAGTCAAAGATATTGCACTGCCTGAGGATTTGACGCGCCAGACAGTAATCATGGTGCAGGGAGTGGTCCAAGGAACCAAAGCGCGAGACTTTGCATATGAGATTAAAGCCGAGGCAATTGACATTTTGACCAAAGCGGTTCATCCTTTACCGATTGATCCAATCGGCAGACTGGAATCAAACATTGATAATCGACTAAATGCCCGTGCATTGGACTTGCGCAACCAGCGAGTGGCCGCCATTTTCAAGATTCGCTCTGCAGTTTTGGCGTCACTGCGAAAGACATTTCTGGAGAAAAAATTCATCGAGATTACCACACCAAAGATAATCGGCAGCGCAAGTGAGGGCGGTGCCAACCTGTTTTCATTGGAATATTTTGGCAAAAAAGCATACCTTGCGCAATCGCCGCAACTATACAAAGAACAGATGACTATTGGATTAGAGCGGGTCTTTGAGATTGCTTCGTTTTATCGGGCGGAAAAATCCCATACAGGTAGGCACCTATCTGAATTTACATCAATTGATCTGGAAGCTGCGTTCATGGACTATACCGATGTAATACAGATCCTAGAGGAGTTAGTTGTCCAAGTGTTCCGCGATGTCATTGAAAACTGCCAAAAAGAGCTTGCAATACTGGAGCGAAAGTTGGAGGTGCCAAAGACGCCATTTGAGAGAATTACATATTCACAGTTAATTGAAGAGCTGACAAAGAAAGGCGTTGACTTGAAGTGGGGCGATGATTTGCTTGACTCGCATCTCAAACTGGTAGGCGAATCACATCCTGGCTTGTTCTTTTTGCTTGACTGGCCTATGTCGCTAAAACCGTTCTATATTCACCCAAGGGATGATGACCCCAAGATTTCACGCTCATTTGACCTGCAATTTGGGCATTTGGAATTATCATCAGGAGGCAGAAGACTGCACGATCCTGCCACGCTAAAGGCCCGAATTGCAGAGCAAGGACTGGACCCTGCAACATTTGAGGACCACTTGCGCGCATTTGACTGGGGCATGCCGCCTCACTCGGGATGGGGAATGGGCCTCGACAGACTGATGGCCGTACTAGTTGGAATGGACAATGTCCGCGAAGTGGTGCTGTATCCTCGCGACCCAGAGAGATTATCGCCATAAATCAAATTAAGTTTCCAGCACATTACATTACCATTGGGCACCTGCGAATTTTGCGGCTCTGCATTTGGCGACAGATGATAGCCATAAATATATTATTTAAAGTTGCGCAAAAAATTCAGAAAACGTTCGATTATTTTTCCTAAAAATTATCTTTTCATTTCAAACAAACTAAGTTTTTTCTAAGGAGAAACTAAACCTCATGCCATGACAATAACAATTGAGCCGATCAAAATAAAGCAAAGCACATATCTACTCATACCAAAAAATATTGTCCAGATGATTGACTTCGATGATTCTTCCAAGATATCACTTGTGGTAAAAAACGATGAGAACAAATGCACTCTGGAATATCACATTAGTTCCAAGTCATAGATTTCTTGAGGAATACGTATCCTAATGTTGCGGCTTTACACTTTTCAGATATAGTCAAACGGTTTTGCTCAGAATTGGACCCTAAATGCCACAAACTACGATTCGAATCCACGTGGATTCAAATCACAGCAAAGAAACTATTTCTTTAGTAAATTCCGTAGTAGTTTTTGTGCCGCCAATATCCACAGTCTTGATTCCTTTATTGACAACGCCATATACAGCAGATTCCAGCTTTTTGGCAACCTCAAAGCATTTAGAGTCATTGTGTTTTTTACCCAGCCACTCTAGCATCATTTTTGCAGACAAGATGAACGAAGATGGGTTTGCAATTCCTTTGCCAGCAATGTCAAATGCCGCACCATGAACCGGCTCAAACAAGGCAAAATTATCTCCGATATTTGCAGCTGGTGCCATTCCCAAACCACCAACTACCTCAGATGACTCGTCAGATAAGATATCACCAAAGAGATTCGTAGTTACTATGACATCAAATGTTTCAGGTCTTCGAATTAGATTCATTGCGCATGCATCTACATACATTTGATCAAATTGTACATCCGAGTATGATTTTGCAACATCTGCACAAACTCTGGAAAACAAGCCATCTGTTTTTCTCATAACATTTGATTTGTGCACACATGTGACACGCTTTTTGCCATTTCTCTGCTTTGCCGTCTCAAATGCATATTTTGCAATTTTTGCAGATGCCTTTTCCGAAATAATCCTAAATGCTACCGCTGCGCCTGGCGTCTCAAACTCCTGCCCGGTGTACAAGTCCTCGGTGTTTTCGCGAACAATCACCATGTCTATTCCGTCTTTTAGTGCATTCATTCCAGGATACGATTTTGCAGGCCGAATATTTGCATACAAATCCAGCATTCTACGCAATACCACGATTACATCTGCAGCTGATTCACCTACCGGTGCCTTCATGCAGACATCAGACTTTTTGATCGCATCTAGTGTTTGATCAGGTAATGCCTTTCCGTACTGTTTTAGTGCAACATCTCCAGCTAGTAATTTCTGAACATCGAACTTGACATCTAATCTATCATGGATTGTATTTAACACAGAGACAACAGACTCGGATAATTCTGGCCCTATGCCGTCTCCGGTAATTAATGAAATCTTGTACAAGTTAGCTAACCCAGTTTTTTCTGCTTTAGTGTGTTTTTGAACATGATTCGGTTTATTCCTTCTATTACTGCCTGGACGCTTGTTGTGACGATATCCTCGCCAATTGATTTGGCAGACGCGACATTCCCATATGCATCCTCTACCTTTATTGTAACCTCACATAGTGCGTCTGCTCCGCCAGAAATGGAATCCAGTTTGTATTCTTTTACTCGGACCTTTGCTATTTCTCCGGTGGTTTTCTGAATGGCATTGATTGCCGCATCGACTGGACCTACCCCAAAGTCGGTTCCACTGTAATCAACACCGTCAATGTTTAGCTTGACAAACGCATATGGCATTGTACCAATACCCGTAGAAACTGAAAAGCCAGCAAGCTGAACAATTCTTTTGATTGGATGCTCTGATAGAATTTCATTTGCAATTGATACTAGCTCCACTTCGGTTACCTGCTTTCCTTGGTCACCGATTGCTTTGACTTTGTCTAGGATCTGCTTTAGTTGGTCCTCGTTTGGCTTGACTCCATATTCTTCTAGCATTGCAGAAACTCCGTGAATTCCTGCGTGCTTGCCAACTTGGAGCCAGCGAGTTCTGCCGACTAGTTCCGGACTGATTGGCTCGTATGTCAATGGATTGTTTAGTATACCGTGTGTGTGGATTCCAGATTCGTGGCCAAATGCATTCTCGCCAACTATAGCTTTGTTTGGCTGGACCTTGATTCCAACTAGGTTTGATACAAATTTTGAAGTCTCGTATAGTAGCTTGGTGTTGATTCCAGTTTCCCATTTCTGATCACCAAACTGTAAACATTGCAACGCCATTACAAATTCCTCAAGCGATGCATTTCCCGCCCGCTCGCCAATTCCGTTAATTGTTACATGTGCACATGCAGCACCTGCCTGTACGCCAGATATTGCATTTGCAACTGCCAGGCCAAAGTCATTGTGGCAGTGGACTGATACTGGTAGCTTGGTTGCGTCAATTGCATCTCTGGTAATTTCTGCAATGTATTGTGGTGTCGAATAACCCACAGTATCGGGAATGTCTATTCTGTCTGCACCTGCTTTAGCTACTTCGCCAAAGACATGCTTTAGAAATGCACGGTCTGTTCTTGTGGCATCTTCTGCTGAAAACTCTACCTGTAATCCGTGTGACTTGCCATATTCTACTGCCTCGATTGCCTTTGCTAGCGCCTGCTCGCGGCTCATCTTTAGCTTGTATTGTAAGTGAATGTCAGATGTTGCAATGAATGTGTGAATGTACTTTAGGCCGCAATCAATTGCTGCATCGATATCCTTTTTGTTGGTCCTAGCTAGGCCGCAAATCTCTGCGCGTAGTCCTGCTTTAGTAATTAGCTTGATTCCTTGTTGTTCTCCTTCTGATATCACTGGAAAGCCTGCTTCTATTGCGTCCACTCCTAATTCATCTAGTCTTTTTGCTATTGCTAGCTTTTTTTCTGGAGATAATGCTACTCCCGGGGTTTGCTCTCCGTCTCGTAGTGTGGTATCAAATATTCTAACTCGCATCAGTCCCCGCCCCTTTGTAGTGCAGCAACGCCAGTTCTTGCAATGTCTAGTATACCATATGGAGCAAGTAGCTCTTGAAGATTGTTGATCTGCTCAGGCGTGGCAGTGAGTTCCACCATGATAGAGTCCTTTCTTGCATCGTGAGCCTTGGCGCCAAACGAGTTTGCTATATTGTTGATTTCCATGGAATCCGACGGCTTGGATACTTTGACTCTAAACAACGACAACTCCCTGAATACTGTTTTTTTGTCGTCTAGTCGCTTTACCTCTATTGTGTCAATCATTTTGTCTAGCTGCTTTACAATTTGCCCAATCTGCTTTTCATCGCCTATTGTGGTAATTGTCATCTTGGAAAGCTCCGGATTTTCAGTCACCCCTACAGAGATTGAATCAATGTTAAAGTTTCTAGAGCGAAACAAATGAGTCACCTTGAATAGTATTCCAGGTTTGTTTTCTACTAGAATTGAGAGTATTGCCCACACCATTTTACACACCTATGATGGTAGGATCATGTCCTTAAGTGACGTGCCTGGCGCTACAAACGGCAATACGTCTTCTTCTGGGTCGATTGGAATGTCAATTACTGTTGCAACATCTGACTTTAGTCCCGCTTTGATTGCTTGGCCTAGCTCGTTTAGGTCGCCCACTCGAATTCCCTGTGCGCCGTACGATTCTGCTAGCTTGCAATAGTCTGGGCATCTTTTTTGGTCAACGCCAATCATTCTTCTGTCATAGAATGTTCTCTGCCACTGTGCAACCATTCCTAGGGTGTAGTTGTTTACTAAAAATACAATCACTGGTAAGTTATCTAGAACCGATGTAGCTAGCGAGTTTTCTGTCATGTTAAAGCTTCCATCGCCTGCAATGTCCACTACTGGCAAGTCTGGTCGAGCTGCCTTTGCACCAATTGCTGCTGGGAATCCCCAACCCATGGTACCTAGGCCAGTTGAGCTAAAGAAAGTTCCAGGAGATATCACATCATAGAATAATGATGCCCACATTTGGTGCTGGCCTACCTCTGTTGTTACAATGGATTGTGCAGGCATTACCTCACGCAATTTACGCATTATTCTAGCTGCAGTCAATTCTCCTTGAGGTATCTTGAGATTATCGTGCCAGTATTGCTTTACTTCGCTTACGTGCTTGAGCCATTCATTTTCTTCTGTCTTTTTGAACGCTTTTTGCATTAGTAATTTAACAAATATTCTCAATGATGCTTTGACATCGCCAACTATGGCAACACTTGTTGTTTGGTTTTTGCCAATTTCTGCTGGGTCGACATCTAGGTGTATGATTTTGAGATTCTTTTCAAATTCAGCAAAAGTTCCAACTGATCTGTCAGAGAAGCGAGTTCCAATAGCAAGCACACAATCCGCTTCGGACATTATCTTGTTTGCCTCTGCGTGTCCGTGCATGCCTATTGGACCTAGGGACAATGCATGGTTTTCCGGAAACGCCCCCTTGCCCTTGAATGTAGACACCACTGGAATCATTAGCATTTCAGCTAGTGACTGCAATTCCGCAAATGCCGACGATATTATGACACCGCCACCAGCTAGGATGACAGGTCTTGTGGATGATAACAACAACTTGATTGCTTTTTCTATTGCTACAACGTCAGGATCAGTCCATGGATGATATCCACGGATTTTGACTTCCTCTGGGAATGACATCTCTGCTTCGTTTGTCTGAACATCTTTAGGAATATCGATTAGTACTGCGCCAGGCCTGCCCGTCTCTGCAATGTAAAATCCTTTTTTGACTACTTCTGGAATGTCAGTTGCCTTGGTTGGCTGGAATGAATATTTCACAACTGGGTTTGCTATTCCAATAATGTCGCTTTCCTGAAATGCGTCTCTGCCAATCATTGCGGTTGGTACCTGTCCTGTTATTGCCACCATTGGTGCCGAGTCTGCATTTGCAGTTGCAAGACCAGTTACAATGTTAGTAGCTCCAGGACCAGATGTTGCAAAGCACACACCTGCACGTCTTGAAACTCTGCCAAATCCGTCTGCCATGTGCGCAGCTGACTGTTCGTGTCTAACTAGAATGTGTCTAATGTTGCTCTTGTAGAGCTCATCATACATTGGAAGGTTTGCACCTCCCGGTAGCCCGAAGATTTCTTTTACTCCTTGTTTTTCTAATGCTTTGATTAATGATCTTGCGCCTGAAATTTTTTCCATGATTTATTCACCACAAATGCGCGCTGTAGTATAAATTTACAGCACCAGCTCGACTAGCAGTCCTACAAATGGTGCTGTCAAGCTATGTGACATATTCAAAGTGATACAGCGAAATTATTCTTATAAAGATTGCTTGGCACAACACAGCCAAATCCCAAGGCTTAAACTCTGACTCAGGCTCAAAAAAATCACTTGACAGACAGAGAAGACATTATCAAAACAATAGAGACATTCTTTGAGGCAGGCAAAACAAAAGACCTCACACCGTTGCGAGAAATTCAGCTAGATGATCCTGCGTTTTCTTCGTTTTCTGACTTGCCCCCATATGACCTCAAAGACTACAAGACATCAGTCGAATTAGAAGAGCTGCGATTTGTCTCAATATCAGATTACGATTATTCCATTAGGAATCCAAAGATTAGCATCTTTGGAGATGTCGCAGTGGTGGCATTTGAGCTGACACAGAAAGGAATGCTAGTAGACACCAAGGCGTACACTGGCGAGTTTATGGAGATTCAGGGACGAGCTACCTTTGTCCTAGTCAAAAAGGAGAGCTGGAAGATAGCTCACATTCATCTATCAAAAATTTCTTAGAATAGAAAATTTTATTGTGGTTTTGGAGCTGCTGGTGCCGGAGTTGCTGGCTGTGCGGCTGGCTTTGGTTGTTGTGCTGGCTTTGGTTGTTGTGCTGGCTTTGGTTGTTGTGCTGGCTTTGGTTGTTGTGCTGGTTTTGTTTGTTGTGCTGGTTTTGTTTGGTTTGGCTTTTGTTGTGGTTTGTTTTGAGGACGGTTTTGATTTTGTGGTTTGCCTTGGTTTGGTTTTTGATTTGGTTTAGATTGATTTGGTTGTCCTGGTTTTTGGTTTGGTCGGTTTTGGTTGTTTGGTCTGTTTTGTTGTGGACGTCTTTGCTGGTTTCTGTTTTGGTTTTGTCTGTTTCCTTGCGGATTTGGCCTGTTTTGTTGTGGTCTGTTTTGATTTTGGTTTGGATTAAAGTTGCCTCTGTTTTGTGGTATTGGTTGCCCCTTTGCTAGTTGTTGGAACAGCTTGTATGCTTGGTCCAAGTTGTAATTAGAGTGGACTATGGCTCGTACTGCCCTAATCATTGCTACTGGGTGTTGTGATTGCCAAATGTTTCGTCCCATGTCTACGCCTGCAGCGCCTGCCTTGATGGAATTGTACGTCAGGGCTAATGCATCGCGCTCTGGGAGTTTTGGTCCGCCAGCTACGATAATTGGCACTGGGCAAGAGTTGACTACTTTTTGAAAGTCATCGCAATAGTATGTCTTTACCATGTGTGCGCCAAATTCAGCTGCAATTCTGCATGATAATGATAGGTATCTTGCGTCTCGCTTTGCTAGTTCTTTTCCTACTGCGGTAACAGCTAGTACCGGCAAGCCGTATTCTTCTGCCTCGTTTACTAGGTGTCCTAGGCCGACTAGGGATTTGTGCTCATATTTTGCACCTACAAAGATAGACATTGTTACTGCGGTTGCATTAATTCTAATTGCATCTTTGATGCTAGTTGTGATTTCCTCATTGGACAAGTCTTCGCCAATGATGCTTGCGCCGCCTGAAACTCGAAGTACAATTGGCACTGGGAAATTTGGATCAACTGAGCTTCTAACTACTCCTCTTGTTACCATCAAAGAGTCACAATACCTCACAATTGGAGAAATTGTTCTTTTTGGTACTTCGAGTTTTTCTGTTGGTCCAAGAAAATAACCGTGATCTACTGCAAGCATTACTCCTCTACCGTTGTTTGGCTTCAGAATGCTTGCTATTCTGCTTTTTAGTCCGTAATCCATATCTGCAAAAACCGACCTATTCAGACCCTTCTTAATCTTTTCCTCAGCCGTTTATTACTATCTTCATTGCGTTGTGGCCAGTGTGTGCATGCTCAAATGCCTTTTGTGATTCTGCCAATGTATATCGATGTGTGATCAGTTTTTTTGCAGGGACTTTGCCTGAAGAAATTAGATCTAGTGCTTGCTTTGTGTCCCGGTCGGATGCCGCATAGCTTGTAACCAGTGTCAGTTCTTTAGAGTAAATCACACTCATGTCTACATTTAGTGTTGCGCTCTTTGATGGGACGCCAAACATGACTATTGTGCCGCCCTTTCTTGTCAGCGCTATGGCATCAGTTACTGCTGACAGTGCGCCTGTTGCCACAATAGATACGTCGACTCCTTGGTTTGTCGTCTCTTCCAGGATTCTCTGAATAGATTGAGGTGTGCCGGACTTTAGAGGAATTGCGCCGTTTGATTTTGCATATTCTAGCCTAAAGTCATTTAGGTCTAGCGCAAATACTTTGGAGAATTCTTGCGCCTGTGCAAGCATTACATGCATCATGCCAGTCGGTCCTGCACCAAAGATTGCTGCAGTGTCACCTTTTTGGGACTCGAACTTGTTCCAAGACCTAATACAGCATGCCAGGGGCTCTATCAATGCTGCCTCATCAAATGACATGGAATCTGGAATTTTCAGCACTCCACCATGAGATACATTCCATTCTGGAACTACATATTCTTCTGATAATCCACATGGAGACAGATTAGTCTCATAATATTTTGGGCACATGGTTTCATTTCCATGATTGCACAAGTGACATGAATAACACGGTACGTGGTGATGTGTAAAGACTCGGTCGCCTTTTTTGAAATCCTTGACATTGGAGCCGACTTCAACTATTACTCCTGCTGGCTCGTGTCCAAGTCTCATTGACGGTTGGCCATATTTTCCAAATACTTTTTCTACATCAGAGCCACAAATTCCGCAAGATTGCATTTTTACTAAAATGTCGCCAGGGCCCACAGTCGGTTTTGTTGTTTCTGTAACATCAACAAGAGAAGGTCCTTTTACTGACGCAGTCTTCATTTGATGGAGATATTTGTTTAGGGTATATGTAGTCTTTTAGATGCTCAGACCTTGCATGCACAATTTTTCTGTCTTAGAATTTTGATTTGTTCTTGATAGGAATTAACAAAATCATTTTGTATTGTAGCGCCACTTGCCAGTCTTTTATCCAAGATACTGTTATGGTTGTATCCTCGCCTTATCATCTCGTCAACTAGCAAGTCGTGTCTGCAATATAACGCGCGTAGATGTACTCGCATACTGAACTTTTTTGCCAAAAATTAGTTTTAATCTAATCCCAGTGATTTTGCAAAACACTTGGAAGAACAATACGGGCTTGACCTGTATTCATATTCAATGCCGCATTCTTTACAGGTTTGTTTCATGGGGAATATTGTCTTTTTTTCCCTATAAAGAAGAGTGGACGGATTTGCGTGTTAGCACTATGATAAGCCGGTTGCCTTGGTTAATAATTCAAAAACGCAGATCACTAACTGAAACAAACCTCATGAATATTCATCCCAACGTTGATACGTTTTTTCTTTCATTATTGGTAGGTCTTGCCGCCACGCTAGTCATGACAGTAATCGAGATCCCGGCTTGGAAGAGGTTTGGATTACGCGGTGTCTTGGAATGGCATGAAAATCAGGTGTTATCTACAAAGTTTTTCAGATTGGCAGAGTCTGAGCTGCATGTAAAGGGCATATTCTTGTTGCACTTTGTAAATGGCGGCCTTGGCGGAATTGGTTTTGCTTTGGCTCTGATCGTATTTCCACTTGCGGCATCAAGTGTTATTCTGGCAGGCCTCGCCTATGGAATATTTTTGTGGCTAGTCACTCTAATTCCAATACACAAGCCAATTACAGGAATAATACCGTGGAGGCATCCTGATGGAAACACCCCCATGATAACAAGTCTGATTGGTCATCTAGTGTACGGAGTTGTTACGGGATTGTTGTTTATTGTAATATGGTGAGTAATTTCCAAACATGATTCGGGATTTTGAAAAAATTGTTACAATTTTTCAAACAATCCGTTCGATTCGAACATGATATCAGATATTATAAAATTCAAATGATACCATACAATGTCAAGATGGGATAGTCCAGTAGATGACTTTTTTTCAGAGGAAGAAGAATCCAGGCTGCTAAAGAAATTCCACGATTATGCAGAAATAGAGAAAAAAGAGTCAGAACGCAGGCGATTCTTGGAAGTATCTGACAAGAAAAAGCCTAGCCCCTGGGGCAACAGATTCGTATTATCTGCCATAATCCAAGGCGCAGTCATAACAGGATTAACAGTTTCATTGATCCTAATGCAAGCAATATTTTCCGAAGTATCACTGATAGAGTTTTTGTCACTGTCACTTGATGGGCCTGCAAAATGGTTCTTTTTTGGATATTTCATGTACATCACACTAGTAGTAGCAATAGCAATCACCGCAATTTTCTACAATCACCTAGAATCAAATCTAGGAAAACAAGTGCGCGGAACAAAAACCAAGCTAGCCTGGACTCAGCTAATCGGAATGAATGTTGGAGGGGCAACAACTACTATTCTTCTCATAGTTGCAGGATTTGTTGGAACTGGATTTGTCAGCTTTGCAGAAGGCGAGCAAAACCAAGCGCAATACCTAATGGATATTGTCAAGCTTCCAGTAGCAGTGTTTGCCCTAGTCTTTGCGACAGGCATGATAGCTGGCGGAATTGCATATGTTACCACATATCTTGGCGGGCCAAAACTATCAAAGCTGTCAAAACATGAAAACCTGGCAAAATATGATAGATTCTAGACGCCCAAGATAGTCTTGAGCATTTTTCTATAGTCGACTTCCTTTTTCTCAGATCCAGACGCAGGAAGCGCAAATACGAGTGGCTTTGATTTTGTTGCGCGAAGCTTGGTTAGCTCTGTTGCAATTGGAGTAGACATGTCTTCAGATATCAAAACCAGGCCAACATCAGGATCGTTTGCTAGTTTTTTTACTTCCGAGAATGCAGTTTGTGGGGTATCAACTACAACACCTTGTACTCCGGCAAGCTGAAAGCTTGTAACAAAGATTCTGCTGCCTATAGTTACAATCTTCACGACTTTTGCGCCTACATGTACCAATTTAACCGTTTTTTCTTCATTCCCAAACGTTGATTTAGCAACCACGCAGAGACACCACAATGTCGCTAGACAACACAAAAACAGTCTATCTTTTTGTTCATGGAAGAATGGATCTGATGCAAAAATCAGTTGATGCCCTAGTGTCAAAGGGATTTGCAAAAGACAGGATAACGCCAGCAGTTCCAACAAAGGTAGGCCAAATTGGAGAGTACATGGCGATGCTTTGGATGCCTCCAAATCCAGACCACATCAAGATTCAAAAAATCACCAAGGTGGAGCCAGTCGAGCCGCAGGGAATGATTGGCCTATGGAAGGGCGTCTCTAAAGAAGACATTACCACAATTCCACTATAATTTTTCCAGATTCTGAATATTGGAAAAAGAATTATTAACGAATGTTAATTTGTAAGGCCAAATGACAGTCAAGATTTTATGCAAAGATTACGGGTTTGAGTGTGAGTACTTCCTAGAGGGCAGAAAAAGCATATCACTAATCAAAGAACTCAGAAAGCACTTTGATTCAGAACATGGAATCGATTATTCCGAAGAGGCATTAATTCAGATGCTTGTAAATCACGGACATTCCAGAGATTCCATTAGGAATGAGTAAGTTAGATTTCAGAGATTAAGCCTTTTAGAAAGTCAGCATATTCGTCATCGGAAAATTCCACATATTCTATTTCGTGTTGTTTTTGCGCTATTCTAAGCGAGTCCAAATGATAGCAGGATTTTTTGCCCTTTAGTTTGCCAAAGTAAAACCCCTCGCAAGAACAATAATCATGTTCTGGTGCAAGCCAGTGCTCTTTTCCCATGCCAACTACTGTCCAGATTTGGCGCTTGCTTGGCTCAAAGATGTGGCATTTGACTCGCCTCTCCGATACAATGACTGATGTTTTTTCTTGTTCCAACAAGAATTAATTCAAAACACATTGTATTATTTTTTGATGAAAACAAAGCCAGTATCCAGCGAGGCAGCCTTAATTCTACAAGGAGACAAAAAGCACCTAGTCCTAACGGATTTGCATGTTGGCTTTGAAGCAAATTTAGCGCAAAACAAGATCTTTGTTGGAAAAAACACCACATTAAACGAATCAATCCAAAAAATAACCTCACTGATAGATTCAGAAAAGCCAGACTCACTAATCTTGCTAGGCGATGTAAAGTCAGGAATTTCCAGGATCTCAAAATCAGAGTGGGATGAGGTGCCAAAATTATTATCTGCACTAGCAGCGAAAACCGAAACCATACTCATACCTGGAAACCATGATGCAAACATTTCCCATCTAACGCCGCCAAGCATAACTTTGATCAGCTCCCTTGGAATGATCCTAGAAGACACACTGCTTACACACGGCCACACAATGCCCACTGAGAATTTTTCACACGTATCAAAAATCATAATGGGTCATGTCCATCCGGTTTTCTTTGATGAGGATTCCATTTTGAATGGCCAGCGCGTCTGGGTCTCAATTAGGACACAAAAGGAAAACATCTTTCCATCAGAGTCAGGAGAACTAGAAATAATCATTGTGCCGTCGTTTAATCGGTATTTTTACGCAACCAAGAAAAAATCATACAAAAAATCAATCTCACCAATCATAGAAAAGATCAAAGGAGATCTGTCTGCAAAAATCGTAACCCTTGACGGCACAATAATTGGAGACGAGTCATCATTATCCCAAGTAATCTAGTGAACAATACCATTCATTCTTATTTGGATTGATAAAAGCCAAGGCATGTCATATGACAAAAAAATGTACCCATGCACATGCTCAGACTGCGGTAAAGCATCAGAGGTACCTTTTGAACCAAAACCAGACAGACCAGTTTATTGCAAAGAATGTCTACCAAAACACCAAAAACCAAGATTTCAAAAAAGATACTAAAACTTAGTTGAGTCTTTTTTTCTTTTTTATTATATTTTTAGTGATTTTTTAAGATCCTTGTACCTATTTCTGATGGTAACCTCTGTTACGCCTGCTGCCAGCGCCACATCCTTTTGAGACACATCAGCATTTTGTGCAACACATGCGATGTATAGAGCCGATGCGGCCATGCCCATCGGATCTTTTCCGGCAGTGAGTCTTTGCTCGTTTGCAACCCTCAGAATTTCTAACGCTTGCCGTTTTATTTTTTCATTAAGCCCAACCTTGTTTGCAATCTTTGAGATGCACGTAACGGAATTGACAACTGGCATCTTCAGATCAAGCTCGTTTACTAACAATCTATAGTTTTTTGACAGATCCTTGCGCTTGATGTTAATTGCCGCCGACACATCACCCAAAGTCCTAGGAGTCTCGACATCACGACATGCAGCATAAACGGATGCGGCAAGTACACCTTCTATAGATCGTCCACGAACCAGACTTTTAGATAGTGCCTTTCTGTAGATGTATGCAGCTTTTTCTACTATAGCATTAGATAGTGTGAGTTTGTCTTTTAGCTTATCCAGTTGGACAAATGCATAACGAAGATTTCTGTCTGCTTGTGCATTCATCTGACTGCGTGAATCCCATGTTCGTAGCCGCTTCATTTCGTGTTTTGCCTGACTCGAAAGCGGTTTACCGGTAGCATCCTTATTTACAGTACCAATCACCGTAGACAAGCCCATATCATGGATTGCAAGGGATGTTGGGATGCCAACGCGAGTTTTGTCCACTCCGTCATCTTTTACCATATTGCGCTCAGGACCTATCTCGTCGATTTGCTCATCAACGACATAGCCACATGTACGACAGAACCGCTCGCCTGTGACTCCATCAGTTACAAGCATTCCTTTGCACCTAATACAATTTTCAGAGTTTAGTTTACGAATTATCATCGCAATTCAAATTTTACAATAAAACTAAAAATCCACAACATGGATGTTTTCTTTTGAGTCCAGTTGCAATGTCTTTAGTGTTTGAATCATTTTAGAATTGCAGTCATGCGGAACTGCGATGAAAAGCGGCAAGTGTGTGCGCTCTGATGCGCCAGACCGCATCAATTTGTTTGAAAAATCAGCTAGTTGTTCTTTTGTTCTTTGCTCTTCGAGTTCCGTGCAGACTTTGGCTTCACCAATATAGCCAAGGTGTTTTGTGCGGTCAAACGCTATTATGTCTGGCGGATGCCTGTTTATCACAAACGGTTTTTCATATTTATCATAGTTTGCGTATTGTATCTCAAGTCCAAGGGATGTAAAATGATCAATGAGGTGCTTTACAAGAGATTTGTGGTCCTCACGATTCTTTGGCACGCATGTTTGTTTACTAGTCACTATTAACCCTTGGTAATCACATTAGCAAAACCACCGTTCTTATGCAACAATGTCATAATACAATCATGCCATATGGAAAAACATGTTCAGATTGCGGAAAATTCTCTGACGCAAAATTTGATTCTTCGCCAAGCAGGCCTAGTTATTGTAAAAAGCGTAGCCCATTGCATGAAAAATCAAAATCCTCACGAAAACGATTCTAGATGTAAAAAAAGAAATCGACCTATTTAGGTCACTTTGATTTTTTCTTTGCTTTTGATTTTGCTGCTGCTTTTTTCTTTGCGGCCATACAGCTAAGATTTTTGTATGTTATTAAGCATGTTCATTTTGCGATTTTGATCAAAAAAATTCCAATAATTTTGCGATCTGATTCGATCAAACATCAATTACTGTTTTTGATTCATTTTTGCCAGAGCATCTGCAAAGATCTTGCCATAGTAATCTAGTGCTTGATGAATGTACTGATCACACAGATGCATCATTTTTTCCTGTACGTCAACACTTGATTTTTGAGTGCCCGTCATTACCTCTATTTGCGAGCAATACAGTTCAGTTACAACACTCCAATAGTTGTTTATTGCATCTAACATGTTTTTATCAATGCCAAGCCGATCAAAGTACTGCTTTTGCCACAAATAGCAGGTGCCAAAGTAATCATCCAGTAAATGTAGATATTGTGTGTACAGATTTGAGCTTGCCTGGATGTTTGGCGGAATTTGTGATTCCAGTTTTTTGATTACCTTGGTGGTGTTGTTTTTTAAAATATCGCAGATAGATATTGCATCATCCAAGTATGGGTATTATGCTGCACCGTAACTAGTAAACATTCACTTTAGATGGGGTCGTACGGCTCTAGTGCTTTTTTGGTCGTTTCGTTGTGATTCATCCATTCTAGTGTCTTTACAAAGGATTCCGCAAGCTCTGTGGTAGTGAGCACGGGTATGCCAAGCTCGATTGCCTTTCTTCTAATTTGGTATTCGTCATTTAGCATTCCTACGTATTTTTCCAGAGTTGATGTGGATGGAATATTGATGATGAAATTGATTTTTCTCTCATATAACAAGTCCGAGATGTTTGGCTTTCTTTCCGGTTCGGAGATCTTGTGGACTATTTGAACATCGCCGATTTGTTTTTCCTCTAGGAATTCTGCAGTGTGCTCTGTTGCCAGCAACTTGAACCCAAGGTGCTTAAGCGTAGCCATTGTTTGAAGCAGTTTTTCCTTGTTTTCCGAGCCGCCTATTGTGATCAGCGCGGTGCCAGTCTTTGGCAGATTATATCCAACGGAAATCAAGCCCTTTGATAGTGCATCATAGAAACTATCTCCAAAACATGCAGCCTCGCCAGTTGATTGCATCTCTACACCGAGTACAATGTCTGCCCCATCCAGCTGCATAAACGAAAACTGGGGCATCTTGATTCCATGTATTGGTGTTTTCTTCCATTTGTCGGGCTGGATTTTCGGTATCTCTTTTCCAAGAACTGCTTGTGCTGCCAGGTTGATAAGATTGGTTTTGATCAGTTTTGATACAAACGGCATTGAGCGAGACGCCCTGATGTTCAGCTCTATTACATAGACCTGATCATTGTTTATCAAAAACTGCAGATTAAACGGTCCTCTAATGTTAAACGACTTTGCAATTCGTGTCGCATAGTCAGTTATCGTTTCGACCTGCTTGTTTGATAGTCTCCATGGCGGAATGACCATCATTGCATCACCAGAGTGTACGCCAGCCGCGTCAATGTGCTCCACGAGTGCGCCAATGAAAACGTTCTTTCCATCAGATACCCCATCGACATCTACTTCCAGGGAATTTAGCATGAATTTTGTTATTACAACTGGATGATCCGGTGAAAGAGTTGTTGCCTCGCCAACATATCTAGATAATTCCTCTTGTGACCAGACAACCTTCATTGCTGCACCAGACAACACGTATGAGGGCCTAACCAAGACAGGATAGCCAACCTTTGTGGCAAAGGATTTTGCCTCTGAAAAGTTGGAAAATGCCTGCCATTGAGGCTGCTTTATGTGCAGTTTGTCCAGAACTGCGCTGAATTTAGAGCGGTCCTCGGCTCTGTCCACATCTTCTGCAGATGTGCCAAACAGCTTGATTCCAGATTTTGCCAGTTTTGGTGTCAGATTGTTTGCGGTTTGTCCGCCCACGGATGTTACTACGCCTTTTGGATTTTCCATGTCCACTATATCGAGAATTCTCTCGAGTGTGAGCTCTTCAAAGTATAATCGAGAGCAAATGTCATAATCAGTAGATACTGTTTCAGGATTACAGTTCACCACGACAACATTTGATTCGCCGTTTTGCTGCAAGCCCCAGACCATGTTGACTGTTCCCCAGTCAAATTCCACTGAAGAGCCGATTCGATATGGGCCTGCGCCCAATACTATGATGCCTTTTTGATCAGGTGTTACTGTAATGTCGTTGTCATAACCCCCATAAGTCATGTAAAGATAGTTAGTCTTGGCAGGCCACTCTGCTGCCAGTGTGTCAATTTGCTTTACTACGGGCAACACTCCCATGTCTTTGCGTATTTTGCGTATTTCCATGTCGTCTTTGTTTGTAGCCCGCGCAATTTGCTTGTCAGAGAATCCCAGGTGTTTTGCCTTTCGCATTATTTCTTTGTCCAGTTGTTTTTTCTTGAGGTCAGATTCTACATCGACGATATTTTTGATTTTCTCAATAAACCACGGATCAATAAACGAGAGTTTTTGGATTTTTTCAACAGAGATTCCTTTGCGGAGAGCAGCTGCCACATAATACAAAACCCGGTCGTCTGCGTTTAGCAGGTGATTTTCAATGTTTTCTATTTCCTCATCATCCACATTGATTCTATTTAGCACCAAGCCATCATTACCAATGTCTAGCATTCGAATTGATTTTTGCAGTGATTCCTCAAATGTGCGCCCGACTGCCATTACCTCGCCTACTGACTTCATTGTAGGACCAAGCTTGCGGTTTGCACGCTCAAATTTGGTAAAGTCCCACCTAGGATGCTTGATTACGGCATAGTCCAGGGACGGCTCAAAGCACGCAGTCGTGGTTTTTGTGATTCTATTTACCAGCTCAGGCAATGTATGTCCTAGTCCGATTTTGGCAGACATGTACGCAAGCGGATATCCGGTTGCCTTGCTAGCCAAAGCAGATGATCGTGATAATCTCGGATTGATTTCAATTGCAACATATCTATCGGATTTTACATCCAGTGCAAACTGGATGTTGCACTCGCCAATTATTCCGACATATTTTGTTCCACGTAGTGCGGCAGAGCGCAACATGTGGTATTCTCGATTGTCTATTGTTTGAGAGGGGGCAACTACAATGTTATCACCAGTGTGGACTCGCATGGATAGAACATTTTCCATGTTACACACAATGACATTGTTTCCCTCATAGTCCTGCATTACCTCATATTCAATTTGCTTCCAGTGGCCAATGTATTCCTCAATTAGTACTTGGTGTACCAAACTTGCATTGAGGCCACGCTCTACAATTTCGTGCAGTTCAATTTCATTGTGTGCAACTCCGCCTCCACGGCCGCCCAAAGTATAGGCGACTCGAATTATTACCGGGTATCCCAGTTCTTCTGCTGCCTTTTTTGCATCCTCAAATGTGTTTACCGTTTTTGATCTGAGTACCGGAACTCCACATTCATTCATCGAGTCCTTGAATAATTGTCGGTCTTCGGTTCTCTGAATTCCTGGGATTTGCGTTCCCAAAACTTTGACTCCATATTTTTGTAAAACGTTTGCCTCAGCTAGTTTAACACCGCAGTTAAGGGCAGTCTGTCCCCCATATCCAAGCATTATTCCATCTGGTCGCTCTGATTCTATTATAGAGGAAACATACTCTGGCGTAACAGGAAGTAGGTACACCTTGTCTGCAAATCTAGTATCAGTCTGAATCGTTGCGATATTTGGATTGATCAGTACGGATTTCAGACCGTCTTCGTGTATGGCCTTGAGGCATTGGCTACCGGAGTAGTCGAATTAGCGGTCGTTTTAGCGACTTTCGCCTGCTTCTCCGATTTTAATTGCCCCACTGCCTAAAACTAGGATTTTTTTCAGTGACTCATTATTGATTTTGCTTCCCTCCTTTTATCAAAGAATCAAGCTCTTCGAAAACAAATTTGCAGTCATATGGGCCAGGCGATGCCTCTGGATGAAATTGCACTGCAATTATTTTTTTGAGCTTGTGTCGAATGCCTTCGACTGTGTTATCGTCAGTGTTTGTAAACCATAAATCAAATTCCGTTTTTCCTAGCGAGTCAGGGTCTATGCAGTATCCATGGTTTTGCGATGTGACATAGACTTGCTTGTTTTGCAGATTAAGACAAGACTTGTTTTGTCCCCGGTGCCCGTACTTTAGCTTGTAAGTACTGGCACCACCGGCTAGGCCAATTATCTGTGCGCCAAGACAAATTCCAAGTGTTGGGATGTCATTTTGGATTAGATTCTTGGCAGTCTCTATTGTCTCAGGACATGCTTCCGGATCTCCAGGACCATTACTTAGTACGACTCCCTTTGGATCATATTTCATTATATCAGAATAGCTAGTGTTCCATGGAACCTTGATTACCTTGTATCCCAGATCCCGGACATTTCGCAGTATGGCATTTTTGACGCCAGTATCCACCACAACAACACAATCAGATTCTTGCCCAAATGTCTGGGCTTGTTTTGTGGAAACGGCATCCATGAATTTTTCTTCAGAATATGGCTTTGCAGCTGCCAATTCCTTTTTGACTTGTTCTGCATTGATTTCAGAATCAGAGACTACTAGTGCAGCCATTGTGACTCCGCTGATTCGAAGTTTCTTTGTCAGCTCCCTAGTATCAATATCGGAAATTCCCGGTACACCTTCCTTGTGCATCCACTCATCTAATGTCATGGACAAATTCCAGTGGCTTGCAATCTCTGATAATTCATGTACTACCAATCCTCGAGCCTGAATACGCCCAGATTCAAAGAATTTTGATATCCCAGACTCATCGGCTTGTGCAGGGTCAGGCACGCCATAATTGCCCACAAGTGGATAGGTCAGAGTCAAGATTTGCCCAGAATAAGACGGGTCGGTTAGGGTTTCGACATAACCCACCATTCCGGTGTTGAATACTAATTCTCCAAAAACAGCCCTTGATGCACCAAAGCCCCTGCCAGAAAGAATAGTACCATCAGACAAGATCAGTTTTGCATTTTTATTTGCAAACTGGGATTTTTTTATTGAAATTGTGACCCTCCGTGTTTGGATTTTAGAGATGATTTAAGTTTTATGAGTCTGATCGCATCTAAAATCTGGATTGTGAATAAGGAAAAATGATTGATTTTGTTATTATTGGGTTGTACAGTTTGTTCTACCTTGGTTTTATCAGTGCGTGATTTTTTCTTGCATAATTTTCAGGATTAGCTGAAATGATAATAATTATTGCAGCCTATATTCATTAGAATGGAGATTGATGACTCAACAAAATCTTGCATATCAATTTTTTAACAACACATCCAGCACGTATGATAAAATAGTTGCATGGACTACTTTTGGAAGAGATAGTTTTTGGAAGAGAAAAATCATAGACGAAATCTCGGATGGGGGTCTCTTCTTAGATCTTGGTTGCGGCACTGGTATTTTGACTAGAAAAATTGCACAGAAATTTCCGATGGCAAAAATAGTTGGAATTGATATAACTTTGAGCTATCTTAAAATCGCAAAGAAAAATTCGTCATCATACAAAAACATTGAATTTTTGTATCAAGACGCAGAAAAACTCGCATTCAATTCGAAATTCGATTGTATAGTGTCATCATATATTGCAAAGTATTGTGATCCGCAAATTCTTGTAAAAAATTCTTTAGACATGTTAAACCCAAACGGGAAAATAATCATTCATGATTTTGTCTATCCAAGAAATAAAACCATACAAACATTGTGGAATCTTTATTTTGTAATATTGAACGGCATTGGGAATTTTATTCCCGAATGGAAGGATGCGTTCTCTAAGCTACCAAAACTAATAAGATTAAGTGCTTGGCTCGAAAAATACGAAAGGGAAATGAAATTATGCGGACTAGACGTCAAAATACACCGTCATACAGGTAATTGTGTAGCCATTCTGATTGGAGTTAGAAGAAATACCTAAGAACGAAAAAGACTACAGTTGAGGCAATCACTCCATATGTTATTGATTTTAAGATCAACTCCTTATTGCGTATTATACGGAGTTCTGCATCGTTTTGTTTACATTCTTTGTATTTTCGTGAAGTGGTTATCAACGCATAAGTGATAATTGCAGAAATGAAAGACAGCAACACAGATTCGGAATTAATGGTGTTGGTTTGTATTGCAGCACCAGCAAATACTGGGAGTATCCCCCACGACAGTATGGTTGAGGATTTATTATGGAATTTTCCTCCGAACCATTCTAAATTGTATGCAAACAAGAAAAACCCTTCAGCGATTCCTATCGGGAACAGTAACGGCGAATCCAAAAATGCATAGTACAATCCAATTGTAAGAGCAATACCCAGTGCAGACATTGCGATTATCCAAAGGAGTTTTTTTGGAAGGTTTCCCCATGGCTTTGTTTTTCCTCCTACTGCATCAAGACAGTGTGCAGAGACCCCAACGGATAGAAAATAGATAACACAGATTGCCACAAATCTCCCAGTTTCAAATTGTCCAGAAAGCGACCCCCATGCAGCAAAGCAAGTAACTATTGAAGTGTATGGAAGAAACAGAATTCCTACGCCAATTCTGAAATTTCTCGGGCCAAACTTTGGAACAAACCATTCTGTAGTTCTATCTTGTTGCACAGGTAAGTACTACCAGATTATCGCATATATCGTTTATTTATATAGAAAATTCATTCGGATTTAATATTAAAAAATCACAATATGATTAGTGAGAAATCATCGTAAGCTGATAGTAAGGGGAGTTAGCGAGCCGCTTTACAAGATTCCTTTTCATCAAAAAGCCCCAATCAGACGTTTGTCCATGTTGAGCAGATCCTTAATTCCAGACTCGAAGATGCACATTGCGGTTCATTTTGTCGATGCGTCAAAGAAAAAAATACCAGAATACAGCAGACTGCACAAACACGACGTGGATGAGATTAATCTGATTCTATCTGAAAACGATAAGCTGATCTACGAGGTTCAGCTTGGAGATAAATGCTACAAAGTATCATCACCATCAACAATATTCATCCCAAAGTGGACAAAGCACAAGGCCAGAGCCACATCTGGAAGCGGGATCTTTGTATGCATAATCAAGTCTAACAAATACAGATCTTTTAGTGCCTAGCCACATGGTAAAATATGGATAGAAAAATCAGCAAAGTTCTTGCAAGACTTGAAAAACAAGAAAGAGCCGAGCTGAGAAAAGGCGACTCGATTTCGAATTTACAAAAAATACACACCATCACATCAAAAATCGGCAGATTTTACAATGTTCTGTTAAAAGCAACAAAAGCAAAAACAGTTCTTGAAATAGGTACATCAGCAGGATATTCCACAATTTGGTTTGCAGAAGCACTGCAAAAAATCCCCAAATCAAAGATAATCACCATAGAAAACAATCCAGAAAAAATTCAGATTGCAAAAAGAAATTTTGAAGAGTCTGGTATTGCCGATAAAATAGAAACAAGATTTGGTGACGCCCTGGATGTTTTAGAATGGATTTCTCACGAGCCTAAAAAAACAAAATTTGACTTTATATTTATTGACGCAGACAAAGAGCGCTATATCCAGTATTTTGACGCCAGTCTGCCATTACTCAAAGTAGGAGGATTGATCTGTGCCGACAATATCACGTATCCGAAAAAATTTAATAATTTGATGAGGGCGTATTTAAAACACGTCAGGAGTAACCGAAAAGTCATTTCCGTAACCGTGCCAATTGACAATGGTGAAGAGATCACAATAAAGCTTGAGCCATAGTTTATCAAGACATCCATTTTTTATGCATGATGACGTAACAGTAATTGTGGTCATTGTTTGGATTGGAATAGGATTCGGAATACTACTAGCGATTGTTTTACTCAAAAAAACAATTACATCATCGTCAAGGGCTCCACTCAGAATCAGTCTTTATTGTAAAAAATGCGGCTACAGAACAAATGGTCTAAAATGTCCAAGATGTGAAAATGTCCAGTTAGGCTCAAACTAGATACCACGGCACTATCGGACATCAGGACACAATCATTATAATATCGTGTTTGCTTTTCTAATCGTCTTATGAAAATATCTGGTTATGTTTTACTTGGAATTCTTGTTGTTGGTGGTTTCGGAATATTTGGTTTTGTGGTAGGGGAAAGTTTTGAAAAATCAGCAACTGATAAAACACTAGAGAGTGTAGATATTTTTGAGCAAGGCAAAACAAACAATAAGGATTTTATGCAATCTGAGCTAAAAATAAAAGGCTAAAGCGTTGTTTGCTGTCCATTTGATCAAAATCTAACCATTCAGCAATACGACAGTTTCATGAACATTTGTTTTAATATATCAAGAAAAATATTACAACTTTACAGAGATTCAGAAACGAACCTTATATTTTGAAACTGCCAACATGTGTTATGAGCTTCCAAGTCAGGCAAAGGAAACTAGACAAGGTAGCCATGCTTGTGATGTGTGGAGCAGTCATTGGCTTCCTAGTAGGCTTTACCCTAGCCCTGTACAAGTAAAAACGCTTGTAGTCAGGATTGATGGGCCTTACTGTTTATGCTACTCGAAATTGTAGAGAACGAATTTAGTAATATTTGATCTCCAGATATTATTTGCCGCCCTGAGTTAGTATTGCAATCAGAGTATTTGTACCACGGATGTTTGGCAGTTTGCGAATTTTGTTTGTCATAATGTCGTCAATTTCTTCTCTTGAATCTGCGGTTATTTTGACAAAGATATCAAAGACGCCATATGTCCCCCGGACTTCCTTTACTTGTGGAATGTCCGTCAATTTTTTAATGATTTCTGTCTCACGGCCCATATCACACTGTATGAGCACATAGGATATTTCCATGATAAAATTACGTGAGTTTAGCTAATAAGGGTTTAATGATTCATAAGCGCAATCCAATTATCCTCATGATTTTGTTTGCCATTGCATCAATTTGTACATGAGGCTCTACTGAAACCAGCAATATGTTAGAATCCAGAGGAAAGCTCATCACTATTGCATTCTCTCTATATGACGCAGAATACTTTACAGGCCCTAGGCAGTAATCGAATTCTTGCCTCATTGAGACTCGTAGTGCAAGCTCCAAGTACAGCTTTTGCAGTTCTGCATCATCAACCAGAGGCTTTACTCCTTTTTTAAAGCCGCCAGCAACGATCTTGCCCATTCTGTTTATTATTCCTGCAAATCTTACGTCGGCTTCTTGTAATGCCAAATTGCATTTTTGATTTAAACCCCAATATTCATCGGATTCTTCCATCTGCGAATTCAATATTGACTGTATCACTGCATCCTAAAATTTTAGGATGATTCATCATCTCTTTATTGTTGTATATATTTAGATACAAAAAATGAAAATTCGTTTAGTGGTCAAATTTCAACTTTTTATTTCTGTGTCACGTATATGGCTTGGGTAGCAACTACAGAAACACTAGACAGCTAGTGGCTGATGCAAGAGTCATCAGTTGGCGAATAGATTGCTGCCCGAACATCTAATTACGATATGGTCTACAGTGTAATTGGAAAAAAGACGCGTCACCCTAACTGTGCTTCTTGTTCGCCCATAACGGATTTTGATAGTGGTGAGGTAGTTTGCAGTGATTGTGGATTGGTGATGGTCGAAAGACTAGAGTCCACAGACAGGGAGTGGCGATCTTTTAACGGTGAATCTGATAATAGTAGAGTAGGCCAACCCACAGTACTTGCGTTTGGCAACATGCGATTGTTTACTAATATTGGAAACGAAAACTGGGATTTTTCTGGCAAACCACTGTCATTTGTTACAAAAGGTGCAATGTATCGCTTAAGGATGTTTGATTCCAGAAGTAAAACACATACCTCTTCCGATAGGAGCTTTTGCAGAATATTTTATGAGTTTGAAAAGCTGAGACACAAGCTTGCTATCACAGATGCAACCATAGAAAAAGCTGCATACCTATTTAGAAAAGCCAAGGACAAAAAACTGACTCGAGGGCGAAACGTATTGTTGATAGGTGCATCTTGTTTGTATGCAGCGTGCAGAGAAAGTGAGACTCCCAGAACTCTTCACGATATAGCAACTTCCCTAAATGTAAAGAAAACGGATGTCAGCGCCTGCTATAGATTGCTTGTGCATGAGCTAGAATTGACGTTGCCTGTTGTGAATTTGTCCAATTGCGTCACGCGAATCGCAAACACCCTTGGCGCGTCTGAAAAAGTCAAGCGTCTGGCCATATCCATACTGCAAAAGGCAGAACAAGCCAAAATAACTGCTGGAAAAGACCCCATGGGACTAGCCGCGGCCATAGTTTATGTCGCAGGAATTGAGTTGGGTGAGTATTATTCACAAACTGAGCTAATCCAAATAGTAAAAACCACTACCGTGACAATTCGAACCAGGAGTAATGAATTAAAGAAAAGAATTTTGCGCAATTAAATTTTCTGAAGCACATCAAGAATTTTTGATATAATCAGATCGTGGTTTACGTCTATTTCAGTAGAAACCAAGAGTAATTCTGCCTGGTTTAATGGAAAAGTCATACGCTTTATCTTTTCATATTCTGCCAGCGAATATTTTCCCTGTCCGATGAACGTTGCAAGTGCACCACGAGTCTCCCATCTCATAATGGAATGCATGGCAGATTTGGTAATCTCTTCGGACGGCAGCAATGGATCTAGATCAGCACGTATCCCACCACATAATTTATGCCCGCTTTTGTGATATATTGCAACATACCTTATCTTGGGGTCAATCTCAAAAATTGTCTCACACAAGTTCTCATAGTCTGAAATCATAAAATGAGCTTTTCTTTGCTGATTACCTTGCATGTAAGATCATCAATTTCGATGGCAAACTCGGTTATGCTTGATTCCACTAATACCGTAGTCGTATTAGTCTCTTGTATTCTCACTATTGATATGACCTCATAATTTCGTAGCTCGTCAATCTCCAGTGTTTCTTTAACAATTTGTAATACATCCTCATCACTTATCCTAGATTGACTTTTGTTTGAAGTTAAAATCACAAATGATATTGCCGATAGCATGACATAAAGGCCAACCCAAATCTCGATTTCAGTGAATCCCATATACTTCATACGTAGTAAACATATTTAAGCAAAACAATTTTTATATTTACAACTTGTTTAATAATTACCAAAATAATTTCATGAAAATGAAATAATTCATAAATCCACTTAATATATGATTAATGCGCATAACACACATGATGCTTGAATTTGACTTTCTGAGTGGAAAAGAGATAACAAAACTGGCAAAGAGTCAAGACATTGAAATTATTTTGCCCAAATTAACCACAGACGAGATTGCTTTAATCATAAGAAAACTAAGCTCAATGATATCCTGCACCTATTCAGAAAAAACTCGCTCGGAGCTGATGCAGCTAAGATTTTTGCTATCAAGAGAGGAGTACCTAAGAGAAAACATCGAAATAAGTTGAAAACAGATGAGAACGGGTTCTTGTGTATTTTGCATAAATTCTAGGCCAATTAGTGCTGACAAAAAACAATGGCTCATTCACCTCTCAAAACACCGAGAGAATATGATAAAGTACCTAGTTGAGCAATATCCTAGATGCGTGTTGTGTACAAATTCTGAGCCGTTTGCCAATAAGCTATATTTTGAAAGACATGTGCGTTGGGGGCACGACAGAAGAGACATGACAGAATGGGCTTTTCAGAACACAATCAAATGATGTGTGTCATCTTACAACCATAACTGGGCAATTTGCGTGATGGGCTACCTTGTTTGAGACGCTTCCAAGCATTAATTCCTTAAAAGGACTCATGCCTCGGCTTTCCAATATTATCAAATTACAGTCCAGTCTTTTTGCAATTCCAATTATTTCACATGCGTGGTCTCGTTTGCGGATTCTGAACCATCTACTGCCACGAGTATCTTTGCAAACAATTAGAATCGTTTAACGCCGAATTGGTGCTAGTTCGCATTTACACTTGTCTCTTTTACCGCAATAAGGACACGCACATCCACAATTTATCAAGGCAGACTCGCATGCCGGACATTTAGTGTATTCTGCAAAATCCTCTTTTATTTTTACCACCAAATACACTACACGATCAACAAATTTAAGACACTTTATGCAAAAACTGAAAATCTATTTGAAAATTACTTAATTTTTGAATTTATTTAAGATATGAATTTGACACGTCTCAAATCTATCGATTATCAAATATTGAATAGATCCCAAGAAAATAGTATTGCTACAGTGCTCTGAACTGCTCGCTCCACTTGTAGTAGGCGCGAATCATGTCCATTGACACACTTGGCTTGCGTCTTGCCATTATTTCCTTAAAGTCAGCTACCGTTAGATCTCGCGGCTGTGGTGGAGTCTCGCCCTCTATTGGCTCGTGATAGCCGGGCTGTGTGAATAACTCGTTTACTATTCTTAGCTGTGCACTCTGGCACACATCTTTGACATCGGATGCGGAATAGCCGTCAAATAATTTTGCAAGATCCATTGGCTTTACCTTATCATCCTTCTTTAGTTGTGCAGTGTATAGCTCAAATAATGCTTCTCTTGCCTCTAGTGTCGGCAATGGCACATAGACTCTTTTTTGGAATCTTCTCAAAAACGGCCAATCCAGACTCCATGGTTTGTTTGTAGCACCAATTACGTACATTTTGATGTCTTTGCCTTTTCCGTTGATTCCATCCATTTCAGTTAGGAATTGGTTCTTGGTTCTAACCTCGCCTCCTACCTCTGAGTTGCGGTTGCCAAGGAGTGAATCGATTTCGTCGATAAACAGTATGACTGGCTTGTCTTCCTTTTCTGCATATCCTCGAGCTAATTTGAATACCTTTGAGACATTTTTCTCTGCCTCTCCAAGCCACTTTGACATCATCGATGCGGCATCAACTACAATGAAATAGCCGTCAATTTCGTTTGCGGTGGCAGCAGCCAGTACTGTTTTTCCACATCCTGGCGGACCATACAAGAGTATGCCTCTTGGCCATCCAAGTGGGAACAAGTCTGCTCTTTGTGTAGGATAAACAATGGATTCGCGCAATGCATTTTTGGCATCATCAAGGCCGATTACCTCCTTCCAGGTAACGTCCGGCTTTTCCTTCATTATTAGGTCATCAAATGTGTCTTCGTCCTTTTTCTTTTCCAGTTGCGCCTTTTGCTCAGCAGGAGTGGCGTTTGGATCCACGGCGGGCTCTATATCTACGCCGTGGCTCAGCTGTAAAGCCTTGATTCTGTTCTCATATGCGCGGCACCTCTCGGTGTAAACCTTGTTTAGCTTGTTGTCCGGATATAATTGGATTAATTTTACTAGGGAATCAATTGCCTTTTGATAATTCGCAATTGCCATTCCGCGAGCACCCTGCGAGTCTAGCTTTATTGCATCGGATGCATACTTTGATGCGTTGTTTTCTAGTTCTTGTGGTGCCAGACTCATTTCTATACTACCTGCTCGAATGTGACTTTAGGTTTGCCTTGGTATTCTTGGGTGTGAACTCCGTTGACAAATTTTGTTAAATTTATTGTACCTTGATTTTGCCCATCAAATGACAAATTATTAGACACATCGCTTTTTGCGCTCTCTATCTCAGATACAGAGGATTTTGCAGATATTAGCAACTCTTGGATTTGGTCGTTTACCTCACCTATAGAGACAGACCAGTTTTTCATCATGTCCACGAATTCGCGCAATAATGCGTATGCCTCTTTTTTGCCGTGGTGCTTTAGTATTATCTGCTCGGCTAGCGCCAGTATGGAATCAAGGTCTTCTAGCTCGTCTTTTGATAGCTTGTTTATTTTTGATTCATAGTTTGGATTGGACTCTAGTATCTTTTTTCTGACTAGGCCGGAAAGCTGCTTTACTTTGCCTAAATCACGCTCAAAACTAGTACTCTCAAAGTTCATGGTGTGTTTTTTTAGGAATTAAGATTAGGATAGAACTTGCGGATTTTAGATTCGGCAATCAAATTAAGCTCATCTAGGATTTGTTTGGATTCGAGGTTGGTCTGCTTAAAATCAAACCTAGATTCCAACAGACACCCCGAATCCATAACAATGCTGCCCAAAGAAGTCGATAGTTCCACCAAGTCGTGTCGCGTGGCGTGAACCAGTCCGTAGATATTCGAGTTTATCATTCGGATTAATGAAATCAAGGGACAAATCTGCACAATTCCAGAAATTTGCGATATGCCAGATAATGTATTTTTGATTGATTTTATTGCCTCTATTGCAATTATGAGATTAGTTTCTGCTTCGATTTGCTTTTCAAAACCAGTCTCCTCTAGCGAATCGTTTTGTGAGTAAAATGAGCGGTTTTTAGTGTGTACTTCTCCTAGTGCCGATTCCAGTTTTTCTAGAATCATACCAGAGACATGGATGCAGTATTCCAGTCTTGGCTTTATTGTTATAGCATACGGGTTTGGCAAAACATGGACCGTGTCATTTACAAATACAGAGCTTGCGACCATACCTAATTTCAGATCTGGCGTTTGCTTATGAGCGCGGTGTCCCAGATTTTATCGTAACCGCGGTAACAAGTCCCGGGGGTTACAGTTTTTTTCTAATTGTTTACTGAATTTGACAAACGGTCTTGACTAGAAAACCGCCAAGACTGCGCATGGGAAAAGAACGGGAAATTACAGTAAGCCTAGAAGAATTCGGATTATCACAGTATGAGGCTCGAGCCTATGTCACACTAATCACCAAGGGAACGATTTCCGCATCCGATGTCGCATATTACGCAGAGTTGCCTAGAACCAAGGTCTATCCAGTTTTGCTAAAACTGCAACAGAAAAAACTTGCCATAATTTCAAAATCAAAGCCGGTAATGTGCACGGCAATTGCACCAGAAGATGCATTTGATGAAATTGTGCACGAGCAAATCAGCAAAGTAGAGGCAATGAACACTCTGGTATCAAAATTAAAGAAAATCAGCGAGGACGGCAAAAAGGCCCAAGGCGCAGAAGAAAAGCGGTACTTCCACCTTGGCGCAAACTATGTCCCAGACAGAATGAGAACAATGATTGACGGCGCAAAGACGTCGATTCACATCACAGCGGATTCCTGGGGCTTGTCCATTCTAGCGGAATGCAAGGAAGAACTACTATCAGTGTTAAGACGCGACCTCGATATCAGACTAATTGTTCCAGTGTCTGTGATTGGCTCGGAATCATTTAGGAATATTCCAGACGGTGTAAAGATTCGCTCATCAGAAATTGTGCAAAACTGCTTTGTCTTTGATGATTCTGAAATCTTGCTAATTGACAACACAAATGGCCGAGGTGCAGTCTTTTCTGCAACAGACATTCTCAGTGCAAGCCAATCCAGATTATTTGTTCAACTGTGGAAGGATGCCCTAAAAATCGACAATCTATCAGAAATGACAAAGAGTCAGGCACTCGAAGTCTGCAAGATAATCAACGTTATCAACCAAAATGGCTTGGGCTTTGCACTGCACTCTATACTAAATTCAAAGAAATTTGTCGACTTTACCAAATTCCTCGATAAATCAGGAATCTCACTTAAGGACAAAACACTAGAACAAGTACTGGATATAGTAAACTCTACACTAGAGATGACTTGCTCTGGTCGAGTCCAATATGACGAAAAGACAAACAACATAATTCTAGAATCAAAGGTAAATTCTGGTCATTCCCTACCATGGGCAATGCTCATTGAAAGCTATTTGGAACAAAAAGGCAACCACC
The DNA here is from genome assembly GCA_016872015.1 of Nitrososphaerota archaeon. Lineage (GTDB taxonomy): Archaea > Thermoproteota > Nitrososphaeria > Nitrososphaerales > Nitrosopumilaceae > Nitrosotenuis. The sequence continues at coordinate 56,586 of VHBK01000001.1, read as the reverse complement.
CCAAGATGATATACCATTCAGACTCGCACAAGGGCGAGATGATTCACCTGAAGATAAATTAGACACAATCATTTTAAGCCAAAATCACGCAATTATCTCAGTGTAGAGATCATTCCAAAACCGATTTACAAAATATACACCATACACGACGACTTAGAAATCAAACTACAGATGCCACGCAAAGCAAGCCAAACGATGCGACTTTCAGCACATCGTTCCGAGATCTTAAAACAATAAATTCCCAAGATTTTGAATTATTCCATGATAGAAGACAGACTAAGGCAACTAAACATCACACTGCCAGTACCGCCAAAACCGGCAGGCTCTTACATTCCGGTGGTAACATCGGGGAATTTGGCATTTGTCTCTGGACAAATCCCAATGCAGGACGGCAAAGTCCAGTACACAGGCAAAGTCCCTTCTGAGAAATCAATAGAAGAAGCACAGGCCGCGGCAAAATTATGCGCGATAAATCTACTAGCACAACTCCAGGCAAATCTTGGCAACCTGGACAGAATCACAAAGATTGTTCGCGTGTCAGGATTTGTAAATTGTACGTCAGAATTCTTCGAGCACCCAAAGATAATCAATGCCGCATCGGATCTGTTCTATAACATATTTGGAGAAAAGGCAAAGCATTCCAGAATCGCAGTTGGTGTGAGCAGCCTTCCGCTAAACTCTACTGTGGAAATCGACATGACTGTCGAGTTTTCCTAGAATTATTTTTGGTTCAGTCTTGCGTTAAACTCTTTGATAAACGGTAAAATCTTGTCTTTTGGGATTACTGCACCACACGCCTTATCATGCCCTCCTCCAGAGCCGCCAAATTCTGCAGAAAGGCCGTTTACCATTCTTCCCAGGTGTATTTTGCAGGATTTAGAGCCTCGAATTGATACAGCATAGATTCCATGGTCTACTCGCTCCTTGTATGCAACACCAACATCTTTTCCAGATAGGCCCAAAACGAAATTTACTGCGCCAGATGCGCCGGCATCCATGATTTCCATGTATCCAAGGTTCTTCATTGTTTTGAGTGACTTTTTGACCTTGGCAATCATTTCTGCTAGCTTTCCCACCTGGATTTGCGCAAATTCAAACGTGTTTGGAATTTCATGCGGGTATTTTGATTCGGATAACATTTCTACTAGATACAACAAATAGTCGGGGTCTTTTTGGTGTCCCACTATGTTGTATGTCATAACGGTGGCAGATATCAGTGCAAACTGCCCGTCATAGATTTGGAGCAGTTTTGCGCCCTTTGGTCTGTCCTCCATGTAATCGGTAATAGCTGCACATGTGGCAACAAATGTTGCATGGTCAGATAGTTTCTTTTTGTATGCATCGTATACTTGGACTGTGGTGCATTCATTGATGTCATGATAAATTTTGACTTTGGCCTTTTCCAGTCTTTTGATAATTTCTGGGTCGATATCGTGGTGATCAATATAGGTAACTGCTACCTTGCGTTTTCTCAGAGTTGATAACACTTCGACAAATTTGTCCTGGTTGTTTTTTGCAAGGCCTAAATCACAAATGTATAGTGTCTTTAGCTTTTCATCATTGACTAGTGCTTCAATTGCTGGCATTAATCCAGGATAATCAACTAGAATGGTATCTCCGCCAAACGCCTCTCGAATTAATGCGGCAGAGCTGATTCCGTCTGCGTCCTCCATGTGTGAAATGCAGAGGACTTTGGTTTTTTTGACTGGTTTTTTTGCTGCCACAAGAGTGCGGTTTTTGGGCTCTAATTTAAACCAAAATTACTTTTTTGCCAGAATTACAATCTGGCGCTTGTCCTCATCGGATAAAGCAGAATACACATCATAAAAAGTTCTGCCAGACATTTGAGCTGCCACGTCGATTTCCGCAAGCTTTGCCTGCAGTTGAGGTGAGGCAGACAGCACCAATTCATCTACCTGACGCATAAAGTCGCGCTCAATATGGCTCATAAGAAATAATGAAAAACAGACCTATAGGATTCAGCTTTGTCAGATTAGACCAATTACTATATCATATCAAACAAAAACAGACGAGAACACGGTGGAAAACGACAACGAAATAGTATTTTCCAATAACATGTGTTTTCCTGTCTGCCAAGTCTACGACGCAGATATGGCAGTTTCTCGCCGGAGTATTGTTACGTCAAAATATTATTTAAGATTGATCACAATTCTCAGTATTTTGCAAAATCACTGCATAAACTTAATAGGTAAATTTTGGGCAGAAAGGCCAAATTGGAGACAAAAAACATAGGCCTGCGAGACGTCGAAGTAGCTGACACCAAAATATCCGACATTGACGGCGAGCACGGCAAGCTGATTTATCGTGGATACGACATTTTGGATCTTACAAAAAACTCTACCTATGAGGAGACTGCATATCTACTACTCAATGACAAGCTCCCAACAAAGTCAGAGTTTGACGAATTCAAGCAAAGACTAATTGATGCGCGCGACATGCCTCGCCAAATGCAATCAAACATGAGAAACTGGAAGAAAAATGCAGACCCGATGGTAATGATGCAGGCATTTGTAGTTGCACTGTCAGGGTACTATGACGACAAGGGTGCAAACGAGCGGGAGGTAAACTATCAGAGCGCCATATCACTAATATCAAAAACGCCAACCATAGTTGCAAGCTGGGAGCGGGTTCGAGGCAGCAAGGATATCGTAGACCCAGACCCAAGACTGTCCCATGCGGCAAATTTTCTAAACATGCTGGTAGGAGAAAAGCCAGACGCAGAAACAGAGAGGATTTTTGATATTTGCCTGATGTTGCATGCGGATCACACATTTAATGCGTCCACATTTGCAGCACGCGAGGTAGCATCAACTGGTGCGCACATGTATTCGGCAGTCAGTGCAGCAATTGGCGCATTGTCCGGACCATTGCACGGTGGTGCAAACTATGAGGTAATGAAGATGTTACTAGATATCAAAACTGTAGATAATGCAGAGTCATGGGTCAAAGAGAGAATCACCAATGGCCAAAAGATAATGGGCATGGGCCATGCAGTGTATCGTACCTATGACCCAAGAGCACAAGTCCTCAAGGAGTTATCTCACAAAATGGCAAAAAAGACAGGCGCGCCATGGTTTGATATCACCCAGGCAGTAGAAGAGGTTACCATTCGCGAGATGAAGCGCCAAAAGGGAATCGATATTTATCCAAATGTGGACTTGTATTCCGCATCACTATATTACATGCTAAAAATACCACCAGACCTCAACACACCAATCTTTGCAATATCTCGAGTGGCTGGATGGACTTCTCATGTAATAGAGGAGAAATTTGCGCAGGCAGCACCCAAGACTGCACTGTATAGGCCAAAGGCAGTATATGTTGGCAAATATTGCGGACCGCAAGGCTGCACGTACGAGCCAATCGATCTTAGAAAATAATTACCAGCATACAATACAAAATGCAATGGTCTGGATTAGATATTCTGATTACGGCAAACCAAAAAAGAAAAAAGCGCCGGGAAAAACAAAGAAAAAATCAAAGCTGCAAATAGAACCAAAAGTCAAAGTCATTCCAGGAGAACATAAAGTGGAATTCAAAAAGGCCAGCGAATTAAAATCAAAAACAGACTAACAACAAGCAAGCGTCGGGTTTGGTGATTATATTATACCCTCTCTTTATATAGAAATCATGCTTGAGTAAACCAGATGCAAAAGTCAGAAAAAGATACTCAACTCAAACCAGAAATTGAAAAAGTTCTAGAAGATATTGATTCTGGAAAAATTAAAACAAAACGATACAAAAATGCTCAAGAATTTCTCAATCATGTTGATGAAACTCTTTCCAAGTAAATTTGTGGCAAATCGATTCTAACTCTCATCATCTTGAAAAGAAATTAAAGAAATTCAAATCAGACAAGACGGTAATTGATGGATTTAAGAGAACAATTGCAGAACTTGCAGAATCTGACGATCCTAGGAAATTTGGTGAGATGAAACATGGAAAATTTCGTTATTGTTATGCAATCCACATAACAAAATCACATAGTTTGCTGTATCGCGTTTTCATTGATGAACAAATAATTCAGCTAATAGATCTAGATGATCACAAAAATCTCTACGGAAGAGATAACAGAATATAATTAGTTTCTAGTGTTGAGCCATTGTTGTGCACGATTTGTTATGTCATGCTTGTACAAAACTTGGAATACCATTTCGTAAAACGTAATTCCTTTTTGTTGTGCCTGCGCATCAAGCCACTTGATTCCTTCTGCTAGTTCAGGATCAGTGTCGGAGAACTGGACCAGCTCGTCGACCATCCTGGTAAAGAAGGCAAAGGACTTTTGCATTACGGTATGGTTTTGCACTAGACTATTCAGACCTGAATTCAAATTATATAGACAAAAAACGCCTTTTTGGTTGACTATGATGCATACGATTTTTTGTGACGGAAATGCAAAGAGAATTTGCTGGACTATTCAGACTGGCGATTCCACAGCTGATCAGTTCCGAGATCACGCAGACATTTATCTGGACAAAGTAACTGATTTGCAGTCAAAATACATTGCACTGCATGTTGGAATTTTTTGGGGAATTGGTGTGTTCATAATAAAAAATGGAGATACAATAAAAATTCAGCTAGACTCGGACGAAATGATCAAACATTTATCCAGTGATGAGAAATCACAAGACCCACTAATTGAGGGCAAGAAAAGATTCATCAATATGCTAGCAGAGCAACGCGGCCTAGTCTACCAGTATTCCAAGATATCAAGTCAAGATAACATCAGCTCATCTATGTTGTAGTATTATTCCTATATCTTGCAGGTTTGTGTGAGTGGGTCCTGTCCTTATCAGACCACCAAATTTTTTAAAAAACGAATTAGAGTCATTGTTTTGCAAATACGGTTTTGTTATAGCATAATCAATTGCATGATCAAATATTGCGCCCGCATGTTTTGTGTTGCCGTCAATTCCGTCTGTTCCAATTGATGCAACAATTGTTTTTTCTGGCAACTGTGGAATCATATTCAGTACGAGTTCCTGATTGCGGCCGCCTTTTCCCATTCCACGGACTTGGACAGTGGTTTCTCCACCAAAGATTAGACAGGATTTTTTTGAAGACTTGAATTTTCGTAGAATTTTTTGTGCTGCCAGCGCTACATCTCCTGCCACATTAGGAAATACTACAACAGAGTATCCAAGGGATTTTGCCTTTTTTGACATAACACCAAGACAGGTAAAATTTGATGCAATGATTTGGTTTGGAATCTTTGGTTTTTTTGGAGTCTCGGATGCTTTGCCTTTGGTACCATTGCGTAATCGAATCAGAACAGACTTTGGCAGCTTTTTGCCCAGATTGTGTTTTGATACTATGCCAAGGCAGTCAGAAAACGTGGTCTTGTCGCAATATGTCATCCCGGAGGCAATCGAGCCCAAGTCATCACCCACTACATCAGACATTACATACGATATTGCGTCACAGTGTAGATTTTCCAGCATTTTGCCCCCCTTTACGCCTGAGAGGTGCTTGCGGATTGCGTTAATTTCAGATATTGCTGCGCCTGATTCCAGCAAGATTTTCGTGGTTTTGATTTTTTGCTGTATAGTAATTCCTTGTGGTGCGCAGACCAAGGCTGATGCACCTCCAGATATCAAAAAAACAACCAAGTCATCTTTGCCAGCATTTTCCAACAGTGTTATGATTTTTTTTGCAGCAATAACAGAATTCTGATTTGGTGTTGGGTGTCCAGCATGAATAATTTGGAATTTTTTATTATAAAATACAGATTTGTTGTTTTTTGGAATTACTACAATTCCGCCATCCGCATGTAAGATATCATGTGCTGCCTTTGCCATTGTATCGGATGCTTTACCCATTGCAACAAGCCATATCCGTTCATACTGCGATACACGGTGTGATTTTCCAGAGCAGACAAGCTTGCCTGATGTGATGTATTTTGGAATATGCAGACTAGGCCTTGCCGCATCTAGGCCTGCACATAGTATTTTTTGTGCATCATTCAATGAATGGTTTAAGCCCTGCCTTGCTTATAGATTAGCACCATTCTAAAATAAAAATAGGAGAAAGAGTTATCTTCGCTTTGCATGGTAGCCAATCTACCTCATTGAATAAAAAACAGATCTGCTGGGCAAACTCGTCCTATGATGACTCTGATATTGTTATGGTTGGCATTCCAGACGAGACAGGATCGCACGCAATACTTACAGGATCGTCTGCTGCACCAGATCACATCAGAAAGATTTCAAATTCTAATGATATCTATGTGGAAAAAAAATTATTGTGTTTAGCACAGCCAACACTTGGAATAGGAAAGAGTCGCATCCATGACTATGGCAATATCAAAAAACGGCAGATTGAATCAACATTTGCAAAAATCCTTGCCTCTAAAAAACTGCCAATATCTATTGGCGGGGATCATTCCAACACCGCCCATATTATCAAGGCCATGGCAAAAAAGCATGGCAAAATCTCCCTAGTGTATTTTGATGCGCACCCGGACTTTGTCTCCCATACCAGAAACTATTACGGCTCGGTAATCACTGACTGCCTTGACCATATCAATATCAAGTCCAGCATCCAGATAGGAGTTCGCAGTCCAGAGCAAGAAGAGATAGATAACATCAAAAAGCACAAGCTTCAGGTAATTACTCCATTTGATGTGATAGAATCAGGCATCAAGTCTGTAACCAAGACAATTTTGGATACAGTAAAGGATAATGTCTATGTATCATTCGATATGGACTGCTTGGACCCATCATTTGCGCCAGGGGTATCAGTTCCAGTCCCAATAGGAATGCAATCCCCAGACGCCATGTATAGTATCAAAAAGCTAGCAAATAGAGGAATCATTGGATTTGATTTGATGGAAGTCTGCCCCTCACACGACCTAAACGATGTCACATCGCATTTGGCATCTCGAATGATCGGTGAGCTGATTTCATCGTGTAAGGTATAAGTATTCAAATTATACATCACCAAAACATGCACACAGTAAAAATTCCAAAAATAATCAATTTCGGTAAAGACGCATTATCTCAGGCAGAATATCCAAAAAATGCCCTAGTAATTACAACTGCACCTCCACCAATATCACAAAAGTGGCTTGGTAAAATGGGCATCAAAGATTACATGTTATATGATAAAGTGGAGCCAGAGCCATCAATTGAAACAGTACAAAATGTAATTGCAGAATTCAAGCCAAAGAATCCATCATGCATCATTGGACTAGGCGGTGGAAGCTCACTAGATGTTGCAAAATATTCTGCGGCAGAAATGAAGCTGGAAAAAATTCTAATCCCTACCACATTTGGAACAGGAGCTGAAATGACTACATATTGCGTCTTAAAATTCGACGGCAAGAAAAAACTGCTACGTGAGGACAGATTCCTAGCAGACAGAGCTGTAGTGGACTCGTATTTCATGGATGGCACCCCAGAGCAAATCATCAAGAATTCTGTCTGCGATGCATGCGCACAGGCAACAGAAGGCTATGATTCGAAATTAGGAAACGAATTCACCAGAACAATGTGCAAGCAGGCATTTGAAGTATTGTACGATGCAATCATCAACGACAAGCCGGAAAACTATCCATATGGCTCGATGTTATCAGGCATTGGATTTGGCAACTGCTCCACAACACTAGGTCATGCGCTATCCTATGTCTTCTCAAACGAAGGCGTGGCACATGGATATTCACTATCATCGTGTACAACAGTTGCACACAAGTTCAACAAGTCGATTTTCTACGAGCAGTTCAAAGAGGTAATTGAAAAGCTAAAATTCGATAGAATGTCACTCAAAGCCCCACTAGACCAAGCAGCAGACGTAGTAATGACAGACAAGGGCCACTTGGATCCAAATCCAAACCCAGTGACAAAACAAGATGTTATCCAGTGTCTACAAGATATCATCGATGGCAAGATGTAAAGGCTTTTTTCTCTTTTAGTTTTGTACACGAAATTCGCAAAACTTTACAAACTTAAATAGGTCAAATCCGATCACAAAAAAAGATGCTAAAGTTTGGAATTCAAAACGGACTAAACGTCGCACGCGCCGGTTTCTCAGAAGATCAAATTTTGACTGCCTGTCTATTAGCAGACAGAGTAGGCTATGACTCCATTTGGTACATGGACCATTCCAATGTCCCGCAATGGACCAAGGCAACAGTACTGGATCCATGGGTCATGCTATCGGCAATTGCAGCTACTACACAAAATGTAGAGCTAGGAACTTGTGTTACAGACGCAATTAGACGCCATCCATCAAACATTGCGCTAGCGGCAATCACACTAGATAGAATCTCAAAGGGAAGAGGAACATTAGGTATTGGTGCAGGAGAGGCGCAAAACCTAAAAGAATTCAACATTCCATTTGAAAACCCAGTCTCAAAGTGGGAAGAACAACTCCAAGTAATCAAATTGTTATACGAGTCATCACCGGATCACACTGTAAACTTTAAGGGAAAATATTACGAATTAACAGAGGCATGCTTGCAGGCAAGACCAATTCGCAAGCCATATCCACCAACATACATGGCAGCAGGTGGACAACGAACCCTACAGATGACAGGCAAATATGGAGACGGATGGCTGCCAATTGGATACACACCAGAATTGTTCGAAGACCATGCAGCAACAATCAAAAAATCAATGAAGGAAAACAACCGCACCAAAGAAGAACAGGAAAACTTCCAGTATGCTTTGGATATTGATGTGTATTTTTCAGAAGATGCAGAAGAATCATGGGCAAAGATGAAAGAAGCAGTCAAGGTGTCACTGTTCAAGCCCGAAGTTTTGCGCGTGCACAACCTAAAGTCAATTGACGGATTTGATTTCAAGAAATATTTCACAGAATATTCCATGTCAAACCAGGACTGGATTGTAAAGATGAGAGAAGGTGCCACCACCATTCCAGACCCAATTGCACGCTCGTCTGTTGCAGTAGGAACACCAGACGATGTAATTCCAGTGTTTGAGAGATTCGTAAAAGCTGGCGTGAACCACTTTGTCATACGATTCTGGGGCTCTAACTATTTTGGATCAATTGACAAGTTTGCATCCAAAGTAATGCCACACCTCAAAGGCAACACACGATAATCTTCTTTGTAATGGCCACGCTTGTAGAGTGTGAGGCCTATGCTCGCGGAAAAGGCGCAGACATTCCATTTTGCATGGGGGTTGTATTCAGACTAAAGTCAATTGGCATAACACATGAGCAGATTCTGTGCTCTGCCATTTTATCGCAGACAAAATCGACCTTTGATGAATTATTTGAGCGTTTTGGGCGCGACGTTGCAGTCATGGCAACTAGCATAATGCGAGATAACACCAAGCCAAAGAAAAAGCAAGAAGAATCCTATGTGGAGCAGATACAGCAGGCACCGTGGGAATCAGTCCTAATCAAGTTATGCGAGATTTCTGCCAATCTCAAGGTGATAAAAGAATCGGAATTATCAAAAAACAAGCGCAGAAAACTGCTCAAGCAAAACATCCACTATCTCAATGTCTTGAAGAAAAACATTGCAGAAAATCAGGATAAAGCACTGGGCTTGGCAAAACTGCTAGATGGTGCAAATGAAACAATAATGCACTTTGGGCACCGCCCGATCAAATTTGAATGAAAAGTGCAAGCTAGCAGGCCAGATTTTCTTTGCAGTCCTAGCTTAAATTAAGAATTTTCTCAGCCAATACCATGAGGGGAGATATTTTACTGCAAAACATATCTGTTCGAGGATTCATTCCCGCAACTGCCGGCAAAAACGTCAAAGAAGACAAGAAAAAAATCAAAGAGGCAATAGAGACCAAGCTTGGCAAAAACATTGACGCAGTCAAAAAAAGAATAGAATCAAAGCCATTATCCATAAGCATTACATTTTATCTCAAAAAGGATTCCGTGCATGCAAAAAAAGACACGCACTCATTGTCTAATGTCTTGCTTGCTGTACTCTCACCAACAATGGCATCAGGCAAAGAAGTAGAAGCAGGCCTAGACATCATAAAGGATGACTCTACTGTATACAAAACAGTCTTGGAAAAGAAGTTAGTTGAATCTGAAAAAGATGAAGGACTTACCTTTTCCATATACGAATGGACCGATAACTGACAAATCATACGCAATGGTTTTATTGTAAAATTGTACAATCCCAGTAATTAGGGCACATGGACCCTAAACCATACCTATACGAAAGTGCTTGGGAGTAAAAGTCCCAAGCATCAAGTTCGGTTGAATTTATTATTAGTGTGATTCAATTTGCAGTGTGCAGTTACTAGGCAGACTGGAGATAAAATCCCCTCAAAAAATAGCGGAATTTCTCAACTCAGAACACGTAGGCAGGATTGCGTCAATAGATTCAGAAGGATTTCCGCAGATTATACCGATGAATTTTGCATTTGTAAACGGCGCAATCTACATGCACTCTCACACAAGGGGAGAAAAGATGGACAATATCCGCGCAAGCCAAAAGGTGGGCTTTGAAGTGGACAGAGAAGTAGAGTTTTTGCCATCGTACTTTAGCTCACCTACTGACGCATCGCAGGCAGACACGTTTTACATTAGTGTGGTAATCAAGGGAATAGCCGCAATAATTCAGGACAAATCAGAGAAGGCAATGGCACTAAACGCACTGATGGAAAAATACCAGCCAGAAGGAGGCTATGAAAAACTAACACCGGACATGCACGTAGTGGATGAGGTCGCAATCATCAAGGTAACGCCAAAGACAATGCGTGGAAAATACAAAATAGGTCAGCACATTGACAAGACCACTAGAACACACCTGGCAAGAAAAATACTAGAGAAAAACAGTCCGCTTGCAAGACAGGCATTACAGATAATGGGCTTTGATGTCATAGATAATGATGTCAAGATGATAGATGAGCCGCTCTGGTAGACTAGTTGCTCAGAGTGCCAATTAGGTTTAATCTGTATGGCATTTCCTTTTTGACCAAATAGAAATTCTGATCTTGTATTGTTACGGTTTGCCTGCTGTTTGCATCATCTAGAATATTCTCATCTAGTGTGCCGGAAATTGAAAATGGTCCGATATTGTTTGCAGTAAAATCCAATGTCATTGCAGTATCATCAATGGTAGCACCAGTAGATACAATTGCAACGCCGGCTCCATCCAGAATTAGTCGCGACTCGACTACCTTGAACTGCTTTAAGCTTGTTCCCTGAATCGGCTCTAGCTTTAGTATCAGGTTTGTCTCTTTGAGCATACCAGACACAAACGCCTCACCACTTAGATTCAGCTGGAATTGTTTTCCTTCTAGCTCTGACAGGCGTGATTTAGGCTCAACTTGAGCTTTGGGCGCAGATTTTGATGCTGGTTTTTGAAGCGTATTTGGGGATTCCATTGCAAGTACGGATTCGTCACTTGGTTCAGGAATCAGAGTTTTGTTTGGCGTCTCGATATAGTCAATGCTTGCAGCATGTTCTGTTGATTTTGGGTAAAACTTGTCGTCAAGATCAAATAACAAAAATGCCGCAACAACTACAAACGCAATACTGCACAATGCGATCAAGTGCGTGTTAAATGAGCCTTGCAACCAAAGCTTGACTTGGAAAATCAGCTTAAAAGAGACACGTATGAATTATCAGTAGGTTACTTACCACTACGATAATACAATCACCCATCCTTTAAATTTGAAATTAGATTTTCATTGCCTATTGCAAGTACAAGCATATCAGATATCATCAGAGTTTGAGCCAACAGGCGACCAGCCAGAGGCAATAGACCAGTTAGTCCAAGGAGTGCAAAAAGGCAAAGTTCAGACATTGCTAGGTGTGACTGGCTCTGGCAAAACATTCACGGTTGCAAATGTCATTGCAAAGACAGGCAAAAACACCCTAGTGATATCGCACAACAAGACACTTGCAGCACAACTATATTCAGAGCTAAAACAGTTTTTCCCAAAGAATAATGTCGGCTATTTTGTATCATACTATGACTATTACCAACCTGAAAGCTATATTGCGCAAACTGACACTTATATCGAAAAAGACACCGAGATAAACGAGAAAATTGAAAAAATGAGACTAGAGGCAACTGCCATGCTCTTATCCGGCGAGCCGACAATCATCGTTGCCACAGTGTCATGCATCTATTCGCTGGGAAACCCCAAAGATTGGGAGGAAATGGCAACCACGCTCAAAGCAGGTGCGCAGATGAGTCGAAGCGAGCTGATTCGACGCCTAGTAAACGCACGATATGAGCGCAATGATACCACAATTGCGCCTGGAAATTTCCGAGTCAAAGGCGACACACTTGATGTAATTCCCGCATATTCTCAGGATTTAGTGCGAATATCCATGTTTGGCGATGAAATTGAAAAAATCGCAATACTGGACAATGTATCCCTAAAGGAAAAACGCAAGGCAAACTCTATCAAAATATTTCCAGCAAAGCATTATTTGATAGCCGATGACGTTCGAGCCCGCGCAGTAAAGTCAATTCGAGAGGAGCTCAAAGTACGATTGCCAGAGCTAAACGAGCTGGAGCGACAACGACTGGAAATGCGAACCAAATTTGATTTGGAGATGATCGAAGAACTTGGCTATTGTTCTGGTATTGAGAATTATTCTCGCCACTTTGATGGAAGAGCACCAGGCCAGCAAGCCTTTTGCCTTTTGGATTTTTTTGGCAAAGACTATCTCCTAGTAATTGATGAATCACACGTCACAATACCTCAACTGCACGGAATGTATGGTGGGGACCACACCAGAAAAAAATCCCTAATTGATTACGGATTTAGACTGCCAAGCGCATTTGATAATCGTCCTCTAAAATTCGAAGAATTTGAAAAATATATCAAAAATACCATTTTTGTTTCTGCCACGCCGTCCACATATGAGAAAGAACTATCACGCCAAATAGTAGAACAACTAGTCAGACCTACAGGCCTAGTAGACCCCCAAGTAGAGATCAGGTCTACAAAAAACCAGATGGATGATCTAATATCTGAAATAAAAAAGCGCATCGACAAAGACCAGCGAGTCCTAGTCACCACACTAACAAAGAGAATGGCAGAAGACTTGGCAGAATATTTAGCAAAAAAAGAGGTGCGAGTGAGATACCTGCACTCTGAAATTGAAGGACTACAAAGAACTGAATTAATACGCCAGCTAAGGCTTGGAGACTTTGATGTTCTAGTTGGAATCAACCTGCTTCGAGAGGGCCTTGACATTCCCGAAGTAGCCCTGGTAGCAATACTTGATGCAGATAAGGAGGGCTTTTTGCGCAACTTTACTAGTCTAATTCAGACATTTGGGCGTGCCGCTAGAAACGTAGATGGCTCTGTCATAATGTATGCCGATACCACCACAAAGTCCATGAAGCAGGCAATTGAGGAAACCGCTCGAAGAAGGACAAAGCAGCTAGAATACAACAAAATCCACGGTATAACACCGAGGACAATTATCAAGTCCATTCCAGAGCAGGTGGCAACACTTGATGATCTCAAAAACAAGACCCAACATGACTTGTCTAGTGAGATAATAGAAATAGAGACCCAGATGAAAAAATATGCAGAAGAATTGGACTTTGAGAATGCGATTGCCTGTCGCGACAGACTAAGGCGAATTCAAGTAGAGTTGGAAAAGAAGAATGCACGATAAGCTAAAGATTCGAGGTGCGCGCCATCACAACCTCAAGAACCTAAACTTGGACATACCAAAAAACAAGCTCGTAGTGATATCTGGCTTGTCAGGCTCTGGTAAGTCTACTTTGGCCTTTGATACAATTTATGCAGAGGGGCAGAGAAGATACGTAGAGTCACTATCTGCATATGCAAGGCAGTTCCTAGAAATGATGGACAAGCCAGATGTTGATTCCATAGAAGGATTATCACCTGCCATATCCATACAACAAAAGACAACATCAAAAAATCCCCGCTCTACTGTTGGCACCACTACTGAAATCTATGACTATCTGAGATTGCTATACGCAAGAATTGGGATTCCTCATTGCATCAAATGCGGCAGGAAAATTTCAAACCAGTCAGTTGAATCAATTTGTGAATCCATTTTCAAGGATTTTGATGAAAGACAAGTCCTGATTTTGGCGCCACTAATCCAGAGAAAAAAAGGAACGTACGAAAAACTATTTGAGCAGATGAAAAAGGATGGCTATTCCCGAGCTAGAGTTGATGGCCAAGTAATTCTATTAGAAGATGAAATCCCAGCACTAGACAGGCAGAAATGGCACAATATCGAGATTATAGTGGACAGACTCAAGGCCTCCAAGGCAGAAAAAAGCAGATTATTTGAGGCAATTCAAACCGCGCTAAAGGCGGCCAAGGGCTCGGTTTTAGTGTCATCAGAAAAAGACGAAAAAATGTTTTCCCAAAACAATGCGTGTCCATATTGCGGACTCACCGTAGGCGAAATAGAGCCTAGGACGTTTTCATTCAACTCACCATTTGGTTCCTGCAAGGCATGTCATGGCCTTGGCGTAAAAATGGAATTTGATGAGGATTTGGTAATTCCTGACAAGACAAAATCAATTCTGGATGGGGCCATAATTCCATGGAGTGGGAGATTTTCCGCATTCAGAAAACAGGAATTGCGTGCAGTTGGAAAAAAATTCGGCTTTGATCTGATGACTCCAATTAACAAGCTCAAGCCGGAGCACCTCCGAGTTATTCTACATGGGACAGACCAGAGAATAAACTTCCATTATGAATCCCAGACAACGGACTCGCACTGGGCTTATACTAATTCATTTGAAGGTGTGCTGAATAATTTGCAGCGAGTATTCATGGGAACGGATTCTGAGTCAAAGCGGGACTGGCTCAAGCAATTCATGCGAGACATCCCATGTAACGTTTGTGATGGCAAAAAGCTAAAGCCAGAGGCACTTGCAGTCAAGGTAAACAACAAGGGAATTTTCGAAGTCTGCGATTTATCCATTGATGACTGCTATGAATTTTTCAAAGAAATCAAATTAACAGATACTGAAAAATACATTGCTAAAGACATCCTCAAGGAAATAACAGAGCGACTAGAATTTTTGAGAAATGTGGGCCTCAACTATTTGACGCTAAACAGGCAGAGCTCGACTCTCTCAGGCGGAGAATCACAGAGAATAAGGCTTGCAACCCAGATTGGCTCTAATCTCACAGGAGTATTGTACGTACTTGATGAGCCCACAATAGGCTTGCACCAGCGCGACAATGCCAGGCTAATCAAAACACTAGTCAAGCTTAGAGACCTAGACAATACCGTAATAGTAGTAGAGCATGATGAAGAGGTAATCAAAAATGCAGACTGGATAGTGGATTTGGGCCCAGGTGCAGGAATCCATGGAGGAGAGGTAGTCTTTGAGGGAACTGTACCACAAATAATGAACAACCACAAATCAGTCACAGGTGACTATCTCAAAGACAAAAACATCATCAAGCTAACAGACAAAAAGAGAAACCAGATTGGTACAATAACCATCAAGGGCGCTGCAGAAAACAACCTCAAGGATATCACAGTAGAGATTCCATTAGGGTTGCTGGTTACTGTGACCGGAGTTTCTGGCTCTGGTAAATCGACTCTGGTAAATGAGATTCTGCTAAAATCACTGTCATCATATTTTTACAAATCCAATGAGAGGCCTGGAAAACACAAATCCATTGATGGAACCACACTAATTGACAAGGTAATTGCAATAGACCAATCCCCAATTGGGCGCACTCCAAGATCAAACCCTGCAACATACATTGGCGCATTTACTCCAATTAGAGAACTCTTTGCAAATACAGAATCATCAAAAGAGAGAGGATACACACCTGGGCAGTTCTCATTTAATGTTGCAGACGGCAGATGCTTTGCATGCGAAGGCGACGGCGTCAAAAAAATAGAGATGCAGTTCCTATCAGATGTTTATGTTCGATGTGATGAATGTAAAGGAAAACGATACAATTCTGAGACACTATCCGTATTATACAAAGGCAAAAACATCTCCGATGTCCTAGACATGACAGTAGAAGAAGCACGGGTATTTTTTGAAAACATTCCAAAAATAAAGCGAATTTTGCAAACAATATTTGATGTTGGCCTAGGCTACATCAAGCTGGGCCAGTCATCTACAACACTATCAGGAGGCGAAGCCCAGCGCGTCAAGCTGGCATCAGAGCTTGCAAAGCGCGACACCGGCAAGACAATGTACATTTTAGATGAGCCTACGACAGGCTTGCACTTTGCTGATGTGCAAAAGCTGCTTGATGTCCTAAACAGGCTGGTTAACCTTGGAAACACCATAGTGGTAATTGAGCACAACATGGATGTAATCAAAAATTCCGACTGGATAATAGACCTAGGGCCGGAAGGCGGAGACAAGGGCGGCAGAGTAATTGCAACTGGAACCCCATCCCAGGTTGCCGCAAATTCCAAAAGCTATACAGGGCAATATCTCAAAAAGATCCTAAATTGACTCTAGACATCAAAAAAATCACCATCCCGTCACATCCAGGAATTTATCTGATGAAAGATGTTGATTCTAAGATAATCTATATCGGAAAGGCAAAAAACCTCAAAAATAGAGTCAGGTCATATTTTCTAAAGAACCAAAACTACAAGACGCAAAAGCTGGTTGAGAAAATTTCAGAAATAGAATTCGTCCTAACAGATAATGAATCAGAGGCATTCTTGCTTGAATCAAACATGATAAAGCAATACAGGCCCATGTTCAATATTGAGCTCAAAGACCAGCAGAGATACACATACCTGAGAATAACAGACGAGCATTACCCAAGATTACTAGTAGCAAGAAGAACCCGCAGTGGAAAATTTCTAGGAGATGGCAAAGTGTTTGGGCCATTTACTTCGGGCAGCTCAAAGCTTCTCAGCATTGGCTCCCTCCGAAAGACATTCAAGATTAGAATCTGCAAGAGGCTGCCAAAAAAAGCATGTTTAGAATACCACTTGGGAAATTGCGAGGCGCCATGCGAGTTTGCCCATGCCCAGACAGACTACAAAAAGCATGTTGCAGCCCTAGAGGCAATACTCAGGGGCAAAGATCTAGGTGCATTTACAAAAAACCTAGAGCAGGAGATGAGCCTAGCCTCAAAAAGCCTCCAATTTGAGCGCGCCCAGGAAATCAAAGACACACTCCAAAGACTAGGCAGCCTCAAAACCAGGCAAAAAATGGAAAGCGCTACTGGCTCAGATGAGGAATATTTTGGCATAGTATCGTCTGACCAGACTATACACATCATGACATTTAAGAAAATAAACGGAGTGATTCGCGACAGCAACAAGTATTCCTTTGACTTGATTGGCGATAACACGTTTACCAATTTCCTATACCAGTATTACACAACAAACCAGATTCCGCCATTTATCATAACAAACCAGATTCCAGAAGACCACGTATTATTAGAGCAAATGTTTGCCAAGACTGCTGGATTTCCAGTCAGAATAATATCGCCCAAGTCAGGCAAGCGACGCGAAATGCTGGACCTAATTATGAGAAATATTGCCCTAGTGCAGTCAAGTGGCGCAGAGCCAGGCCTAGTTGAGCTAAAAGAAAGACTAGCACTGCCAAAGATACCAAAAATAATAGAATGCTTTGATATTTCAAATCACGGCACATCATATGCCGTTGGCTCAATGTCGCGATTTGTCAATGGTAGGCCAGACAAGTCAGGATATAGAAAATTTAAGATAAAGACGATAAGAGGCCAAGACGATTTTGCAATGATAAATGAAATTGTCAAGCGCAGGTACTTTAGACTGGACAATGAAAGTGCGCAAATGCCAGACCTCATACTAGTTGACGGTGGACGAGGCCAGCTAGGCGCTGCAATGTCTGCTCTGGAAAGTATGGCAATCAGAATTCCCTGTGCATCACTTGCCAAAGAAAACGAAGAGGTGTTTTTGCCTAGCCAAAAAGAGCCAGTCATCATACCAAGGCAAAACCAGTCGCTGAAAATTTTGCAATATGCACGAGATGAGGCCCACAGGTTCGGCGTGGCATACAACAGATCCCTTCGTATGCCAAAATCCAAGTTTTCTTAAAATTTGTTTAGACTAGAATAGAAAAATTAAACAAATTACCAGGTTTTCTATAATTTACAATATATACGTCAAACCAGATATAATCCCATGAAACCGGGAGGAGTAAAATGAGCTCAACTGCTTATGTTCTGATCAACTGTGACTTGGGATCCGAACAAAAGGTAATTGATCAGATAAAGCCCCTTGACGGAGTAAGAGAAGTCAAAGGAGTCTTTGGTGCATATGACATTTTGGCAAAAATAGAGACGCCCACAACGGAACAATTACGCGAGACAATAACCTGGAAGATTCGCAAAATAGACAGAATCCGCTCTACTCTTACACTGATGGGAATTGAAGGACAAGGATAGTTCCTTTTCCCAAATTTTTTGTACAAAAATCCATTTAATGATAGTTATTGTACACTAAACAAGTGTTCAATGTATCACAAGACAGACTTATCTTGGATTATGCAGTATGAGTTTAGACGGCAGCAAACAGCATATACAAGTCAATTTTTGAGGCAAACCTAGACGCAAGACTAGAAGAGCTTTTGGTAAACATGTTGCGGTATAATTCTTCTGCTGGAATACAGGAACCAATCAGAATTTTTCTTTACAACTATCAGATAATGTCGGATAATTTCTGGCAAATGTACAAGCGTGCAAAATCATATGAGGATGTTCTGGAATGCTATTACCAGTTTTCCAAAAACCAGTGCACCATAATAGAGACACTGCTTGAGAACCTCAAAATATCAACAAATTCCGATCACCTAAAAGATGACCTGCGCGCATTGCTAAAAGAAGCATTTACGTTTTAGTAGCACCAGAACTATTCCATGGATGAGATACAATTCAAGCTGGATACTGCAGAAAAATTCCTATCAAAAATTCCATGCCACATTCCAAAAACACAAAAAGAGTTGGAAAGACTGGAGGAGAATTCCGAGGCATTCTTGTTTTTTGCATCAGGCGCAATTGAGATACTCAAGCGCCAGATAAACGACAAATTCCAGGTTTTTGATGCAAAGAACGTCTTTTACATACATGGCTTGAGAAAAAACCTTGCAAATTCAGGCTCTCAGAAAAAAACCAAGGATGCAATAACTAGTTGCTTTACCACACCCACAATCAAACCCAAAATCAATACTTCCAAGAGCAGCCTATGGAGACTGCAGACACTTCGCAACCAGGCAATGCATGGAAATATCATCAACCAGTCAGGGCGCTTTTTGGTATTCACATACACCATCCATGAAGGAAAAACCATTAGTGAATTTGTGCAAAAAACCCAAGATCCGCACAAGTATTTTGAGCAAATTCTAATCAATCTAAAAAAATTCACAGCCCAAGTGTGCCGAATTCTGGCAGAGTCGTAGCTTTATTTAGCGTTCATAGTTAGTTGAGCCATGACAGCCGCAGATAAATTCGGTATCGCTTTTTCAATTGGATTTACTGTAGCACTGATTGTAATTGCCCTATCACTTGGGGCAGCAGACAAAAGTGCACCAGCAACTCCAGTAGCACCAGCTCCAATGCCAGTTCCAGCACCAGTTGAAGAGGCTCCAGAGGAAGAGATGATCGTCGAGGAGGCCCCAATGGAAGAAATTCCTGAGGAAGAGGCTCCAATTGAGGAGACTCCTGAAGAGGTACCAACAGAGGAAGAACCAGTGATGGAAGAAGAACACACTGAGGAGGAACACTCTGAAATGGTAATGAGTGCTGACGTATCAATTCCAGAAGGAACATCGACTCCAGGATGTGAAGCAGACAATGCATGTTACATCGAATCCGAAGTAACAGTAAGTGTTGGCGCAACAGTAACCTGGACAAACGACGACACTGCAGCACACACCGTAACTAGTGGCACCCCAACAGATGGACCAGACGGAGTGTTCGATAGCAGTATTGTCATGTCAGGTGCAACATTTGAGCACACCTTTGAAGAAGCAGGCGATTACGACTACTTTTGCATCGTCCACCCATGGATGACAGGCAAAGTAATTGTGGAATAAATCCACATCATTTTTCTTTTAATTTATTTTAGATATTTCAGATTGGATATTTTGTACTAGGTTCTCATAGTCCGCTCTGGACTTTCCAAGCTGGTCTAGCTTCTTTTTTTCAACGGCATCAAGATCGGCATTCATCTTATCAGATACTCCAGAAAGACGCATTTCTGCCATCATGAATAATCTGTTATTTTCCTTCCAGAGGTGCTGGCCCATGTGATCCACATATTGCGATATATCAGAGATTAGAGCGTCCGCAGAGCCTGAAGATAGGTATTCTTTGGCAGAGCCCTCCATGTGGAGTGCTATTTTGCGCGTAATTTCGTGCTCCATTAGCATTACAGCAATTGGACCCATGTTTGTTGGCATGCCTGTTTGCCCAAGGGCTGGAAAGAACGATTCCTCTTCTTTGCCATGGTGACATACATCGGTAAAGTTTTTTGTAAAGTCTATTGTAGGCATTAGAATTGATTCCGGGATGGTCTTGCCGGACTTGAGCAACTGCAGTGTTACTTCCATTGCCTTAACCACCTTTTCAATTAGGTCGTGGTCTTTGCGAAGTGATTCAGTTGCCATGAAATTTTCGCAAAACTATTCTCATTTAAAGCTAGTCCAGTGCAAGAAAAAAATGGTCATTTGGAGCCCCAAAGGACATCCCATTTGTAGACATGATAGATCAGAACGCCAGAGACAAGGTCGCCGTAATTTTTGACAAATGTATTTGCCTCATCTTGCGTTGCCTCAAAGACTGCCATTCCGCCAGCATCATCTCCAAACGGCCCAGACCAGATGAACTTGCCAGAATCTTTCCACTGATCAATTATGTATAGAACTTGTGGTGCGATTCTTTCAAGCTCAGAGTTGCCTGTATTTTCTTTGAGCTGGCTTACTAGAACCCAGAGTTCTTTTTGAGCAACTTCTTGGATAGTTTTTGACATGATACGCCCAGGGTGTAATTTTAGTTAAAGATGGTGAAAGATACACGGTGTTGTTTTATGGTATGATATTATGGAAATATTCCAGCACTAGAAAAACTCGTCAAGCGAGTTTTCATGGAGTGGTTGTGCGTCATAGCCCAGCTTTGCCAGATCTGAGGCAAACTCGTCAACAAAGCCATGAATTGTATAGATTTTCTGTGCGCCTGTTTTTTTGACGAGATCCAGTAATTCTTGGTAATCGCAATGATCAGATAATGGAATGGAATAGTCTGACTTTCTGCCAAACTGTACATTAGACTTTGCCCAGCCTGAAAACCCGATTGTGACTGCACCGTATTTTGCTTTCATTTGCTTGAGAAATGGATTGTTCTCCGACATGAGCGGGCACACCATGACCCATGGTTTTTTCTCAAGCAATCCCTTTGATTCTGCCTCGGTGTGGCCCATTGCTTCTTTGAGTGGCACCCCTAGGCGATTGTGCAGTAAATTCATCTCTTTTACTGAATCGTAATAGTATAATGGCTCCCAGTGGCCAAAGAGATTCGATATTGTCTGGGCTTTGCCAAGTTGATAGCCCATCAGGATTACCGGCTTGCCCTTGTGGTATAACTCAGATATGAGCTCATTTACTTTTTTTGTCGTCTCGTCTATTTTTGGAAAGACAAATTCGGGTTTGCCAAAGGTGCACTCCATGATCAGAGCATGGCATTTTGGAATTGTGGCGCCTTTAAGAAAGCCCCTGTCCCTAGTGCAAATATCGCCAGTATAGAAAATGTCATGGAATAGTGCGCCCCTTGCGCCCAAAATGTGACCAGAATCATACAGCCTAAAGTCATCTAGGTGCTCTACGTGGTTTGAGAGTGTTTTGCCCCTAAGGCTTGCAATCTCCCTTGTTTCTCTGGTTGCCAGGACTAGTCCGCTATCGCCGTTGGGAAGATGGTCCGAATGGGCATGAGATACAAAATTGACACAGTTTTGAGCAGCAGTCTTTGGGTCCAGATTTATTGTCTTGCCGTCAATTTTGCAGACAATTCCTGTCTTTGTCATTTTTATCATGGTGTGCAATCATGGCAAAATCTACATGCGATTTAAGTCTCGGCTTTGATCAAACATTGACAAACTGTACAAAATTCTGTCAAACCAAAAAAATAGGAAAGATCGCAGTGTCCAATCCACTTGGCTAGAATTCGAATCGGCACCACTGTACCGGCGCAAGAGAGCAAAATCAAGTAGCACTTGATGGCTAGCTCAATTGTGCAACTGGACACCGAGTTCCCCTACATTTTCGAATCAGAACCAGTACGCCTACAAATTATTTAATGAGGATCATTGGACTAGTGAAAATTTGTTTAATGTAAAATTACAGATGGAAATAAAATCAAAAAGATGTTCAGTTTAAAATTAAAATGCAAACAAACGTTTAGTCAGATTATGCCTGAGTGCAGACAGTCAGAATTGTGCTACTGCCAATATCTTCCTTTGCCAGGCGAAGCGATACAGTAATCTTGTTTTTGACTATGTCTATTTTGATATTATCAAAGACAGAGCGATATTTTGAGACCTTTTTGCCATCATTTGTTGTTATATAGCCAGATGGGACAAGTAGCCCGTCGTCAATTAGGGCATTTACCTTTCGGTATCCCGAAGTCTGCGCAATACTGCACAGATCTATGATCTGAGATACGATGAGTGGGTTGCCGTTTAATGCGCCAAGAATTCGCTTTTTGTCATCATCGCCAAATGAACCCAGAATTACACCAGTCAAAACAGAGTTGTCAATTACTAGCCAGGTCTCATCGTTTGTGAAATTGACGGTACAAACGCTTTTGAGGAATTTCTGCTCAAGACCGTCGGCTGCAGCGCCAAAGTATTCGCGCAATACAGAGTCTAGTTTCTGGAATTGTTCCAAGGATTCAGTAAGTGTGATACCAAATTTCTCAAAGAGTCTGTTTTCTATTTTTTGTACGGTTCTGCTGCCAAGATTCTCTTTAGGTATTCTGGATGATCATAGCAATCAGGAATAAAGCAGGCATAGTCGTCTTTTAGCGTCTTTGCCACTTTTTGGTATACTGGCTCTCCTAGATTCAAGAGTGTCTTTTCTACTGCAAATGCCACCAGTGCTTTTTTTATTTGGGCTTCTGTGGCATCCATAGATATGATCATCTCATCATTCAGATATAAAAACAAGACTGATGTTTTAGAATTTGGTAATTTGCCCATTTATGCGGATAATGTTTACACAAAACAGACTAGTTCAAATATCTACATTAGTCTGAAACAAAACCATGCATCCTAGGAAGACCCCAAAAGGTGACGAGGTAGACAGGTTACTGAAAAATGCGCAAGAGGATGCGGAAAGACTACTAAGGCATGCAAGAGAGGATGCCGACAGAATATCGCAAAATCAGGAACAAGAAGAAATCAACCCCACAAACATATCAATCAAAAAAGACAAACTATACACAATTGGAGAAATGTCTTCCAGACTGGCTCATGATCTGCAAAATCCATTAACAATAATCAAAAACACAATAGAGCTGCTAAATCTCAAAAACCCAAACCCTGACAAAAAAACCAAGGAAGGCCATGATAGAATAGAGCGAGCGGCAAACAAAATGTCGCAACAGATCCATGACGTCTTGGATTACGTCAGAACAAGTAACCTTGTGATGGAAAAGACGTCAATTCTGATACTACTCAAAGATACAGTTTCTGGCCTAAATATCCCATCACACGCAAAAATCATTTTGCCAGACCAAAACGTCGATGTGTACGGCGATGCAAAACAGCTAGAGATAGTATTTTCCAATTTGATACTAAATGCATTGCAGGCCAGAGACGATGGAGGAAGAGTGATGATACAGGCATCTGAAATAGACGACTATACCATAATTGATGTGATTGACAATGGCCGCGGAATAGAAAAGGAACACTTGCCAAGAATCTTTGAGCCGTTATTTACCACAAAGCCAGGCGGAACTGGTCTAGGCCTTGCCAGCTGCAAGAGCATTATAGAAAACCACGGTGGCACAATAGAGTGCTCTAGTATTGTAAACAAAGGAACCGTCTTTACAATAAGACTGCCAAAATACTAAAGCATAAAATCAGTCGCACTTACAGAAAAAATGTGAATCTTGGGATTTTGATTTCAGGCAGAGGTAGCAATATGGAGGCAATTCTAAAAGCAATAAAAAAACAGAAAATTCCAATCAATCCTGCAATAGTAATATCGAATAATCCAGACGCCAAAGGACTCAAAATTGCCCAAAAGTTAGGCGTGCCAACAGAGACAATTCCGAGCAAGGGTTTCTCAGGCACGCGTTGGGAATACGATCAGTTAATCATCAAAACCCTGGAAAAATACAGAGTCACCCCAAAGTCAGGCCTAGTTTGCCTGGCAGGATTTATGAGAATAATTAGTCCCGAGTTTATTGCAAAATACAAAAACAAAATACTCAACATCCATCCAGCGTTATTGCCATCATTTCCAGGACTGCATGCGCAAAAGCAGGCATTAGACTATGGGGTAAAATATTCAGGGTGCACTGTCCACTTTGTAGACTCTGGAGTCGACACAGGTCCCATTATACTACAGGAAATTGTACCCATCAAAGACGGCTACACTGAAGAAACACTCTCAAAGAGAATTCTGGCAAAAGAACATGTCGCTTATGCAAAAGCAGTAAGACTAGTAGCCGAAGGCAAAGTCAAGATAAATGGCAGAAAGACTAGGAATCTGGGCCGCTAAAAAAATACAAGACAATTAGCTGCTTTTTGTTTCCGTAAAATTTGTGCGGTATGTTTTTTTGCACATAATATGCAAGGCCGTCTGAAATTGAATAGTCTTTTTTGTTTATTTGCAAAAAGCCGTCTCCCTTGATTACATAGTATAATTCGTCTGCCTCATGAGGAGTTTGCGTGTCTTCTTCTCCTGGTTCCAGTACCAAGACGCCTGCCGCAATGTTTTCCCGATTGATAAATGTGTGAAAATACTCGTCCGAGTTTTTTATCTCTTCTATGTACTTTTTTACGTCAAACTCTATTTTCATGGCATTACTTTTTTTTCCTTGATTGTTTTCTTTTTTGCAGTCGATGAATAAATAACGAGAATAATGCGCCGGCTGGAATGCCTACTATTGTTCCAATACTGACATATGGTGCCAAAAAGAACCCGCCAAGCCAAAGTCCACCATCGGTTGTAAATTCCATAAAGGTCCTAGGCCTAAGCAAAAGCGAGACTGTTTTTGATGTGGTTTTATCCTCACCAGAGTCGTCAGTGTATGATACTACGACCTCAAATGGGATCTTGTGCTCTGATGTCACATCTTTGGGGTCGGTAACCACCTGGGTTCGAATGAATATTGGGGTGTCTTTTTCTATTACGGAATAAGTATAGGATGTCTGCCCTCGAATGCTCACATCGGAAGGCGCAATTATCTGGACTGTGACGTCTCGCACCAGGACATCCTTTGATGTTATTTCCACATCAAATGGAAATTCAGCATTTGGAAATATGCTAGTAGGTGTGACTGTATTTAGCTGAATTTCTGGTGCCGCCTTGATCAAAATTGGGATTGCAATGTTTTTTTGAAATTCCGGCTGTGGTGTTTCGTTGTTAGATAGCAGTACATGCGAGTACAAGCCATTCAAGTAATGCGTGCCAATCTCAGATTCTGGAGCGGTGCTAAACTCTAGAGTTCCGCCAAAAGAGCCGCTCTTTGATAGGCGCTCAATGGAAATAGTTTGGTTTTTTGCCAAAATAGACTGGCTTTGCGACTCTACTGCAAATCGGACATTTTGCTTGTCCTCCCAGCCGTTGTTTTGAACAAATATCGACACTGCAAAGTTGCGCCCCGCAATAACAGAATCTGGGTGCTCTATTGTGACATCCATTGCACCATCCATCGTTTGCTTTATGGTCGCAGCATCAACAGAAAATATGGTGCCTGACAGCACAAGGATTCCAATTATGGCCAAAAGATGCGCAATCAAGACTATTTTAGGTTGGACTGGTTGTGTTTTTGTCTTAGCTGTTTTTGTTTATTTGCAAATTCGTTAACTTTGTCATGCTCTTTGCCAAGCTCTTCAAAGAACTTGTTGGAAAATCCGGCCTTATCAATAGAATTGACATCCTTTTTCATAATATAAAATCGGAAAATCTGGAATTTAAATTAATTTGCGGGTCTTGCGGCAAGGGTTGCCACAATTTCTAGCTGTTCCCCCGCACGATTAATCTGAATTGAGACGGTATCGCCCACAGACTTGTTTTCTGCCAGATATATGATTAGATCATCAATGTCTCGTACGGCTTTTCCATCGAGTGCCACAATTACGTCCCCTCCCTTTAGTTCGCGGTTTGCATTGTATGTTGCCTCTTGTATACCGGCTTGCTCTGCAGGACCATCCGGTACTACAGTGGTGACAAATACACCATGATAGTTCTTTGGCAGGTCAATCATCTTTGCAATGTCTGGCGTAAGACTGGTTCCAGAAACTCCAAGCCAAGGATGGGTATAGCCTCCTTTTTCTATTAGGACTGGGACTAGGCGCTTGATAGTATTGGATGGAACTGCAAAGCCAATTCCTGAAAACTCGCCAGTAGTAGACTGGATTGCGGTGTTTATTCCAATTACTTGGCCTTCCAGATTCAGCATCGGTCCGCCAGAATTACCGGGGTTGATTGCGGCATCGGTCTGGATTACACTAGGAATTGAATATCCAGCATCTCGGTTTGGCAACAGTCTTCCGACCTGGCTTACTATTCCAGTTGTCATGGTGTTGGATAGGCCAAATGGGTTGCCAATTGCGATTATTTGCTGGCCTACCTCAAGTTCTGCCGAGTTTGCAAGTGGTAGTGGGTTTAGGGTTTCTTCAGAGAAATCATCAGTTATTTGCAATACCGCAACATCGTTGAAGGGATCCGTACCAATTACTTTGGCAGAATAGATGTTTCCATCAACAAATCGCACATCCACTTCTTGCGCACCAGAGATTACGTGATTATTGGTAATGATGTGGCCTTGCGTGTCATAGACAAATCCAGAGCCAAGCCTTGATGACTGGCTTTCAAGTGGTGAGCCATTAATTATGATATTAGAGTTTACAGTCGATACCTTGGCATTTATCTGAACTACGGAATTTTCTACTTTTTTGAACAAAACTGTCAGTGGGCTTTTTTGGTCTGGCGCATCAGAGATTGCAGCATACTCTAGCTTTGGCGTATTGATTGGCTCTTGCTGGTCGATTATTGGTGCTGATGGTTGTGGGCTTTGCACTAGGGCTGTTTTTGATGTTCCAAAGTTTGTGGCAAATCCAACGGATAATGTCAGTGCGAGTGCCACAACTATGCCAACTAGAACTTTTTCACGGGAATTCATTTTTGTGTTTGATTGGTATTGTGCTCAAATTGCCTATAACCATTACGCAGAATTTGTTAATTTCAATCATTGAGCCAAGGGCTGGATTCCTGACTAATAATTCTGAGTTAACAAAGTTAATCTGAGCACAAATATTTCTGATGCAAGTTTTGTGTGACGAGGACGATATTATCTACAGATAACCCTGCTGCTTTACCATTTCGTCGTTCCCATCAATCTTTTGATAAGTTAAATTAGAATTATTTTAGATAGGTCTTGTTGGCTGGCACAAAAATAGATGGATTGGTAGTTTCTGCGTCTGTGCGCGAGCAGGTCAAAAAAGATGCAGAGAATCTAAAAGTCAGAGGGGTTCAGCCGTGCCTTGCAACAGTCCTAGTTGGTGATGATCCAGCATCTGCTACATACGTAAAAAACAAACAAAAGGCATGCGCCGAAGTTGGAATCAAGACAAAAGACCACAAGCTGCCATCCACCGTAACACAGACAGAGCTAAATTTGCTAGTCGATATACTAAACAAAGACTATGAGGTCCACGGCATATTGGTTCAGTTGCCACTGCCCCCACAGTGCAACGAATTTGAGACAACATCTAGGATTTTACCTGCAAAAGATGTAGACGGCCTAACACCTCAAAATGCAGGGCTTCTTGCAATGAAAAAGGCTGAACTGAAGGCATGCACACCATCCGGCATAATGGAGTTATTCCAGTATTATTCAATACCGCTAGAAGGAAAAAACGCCGTAATCATTAATCGAAGTAATTTAGTTGGAAAGCCTCTGATCCATTTGCTACTAGAAAAAAATGCCACAGTCACAGTTGCACATTCAAAGACCAAAAACCTGGCAGCTGTTTGCAAAAATGCAGACATTATCATAACAGGAGTCGGCGATAGGACAAAATTCATACTAACGCCAGAGATGATAAAGGATGGCGCAATAGTAATTGATGTTGCTACCAGCAGGCTTGACGGCAAGCTAGTAGGTGATTGCGATTTTGAAAAAATAATCCAAAAGGCATCCTTTGCATCCCCGGTTCCCGGAGGAGTGGGCCCGATGACCATTGCGATGCTATTAAAAAACACGATAACTGCGGCAAGCCATGGCAGAAACTAAGGAAAATCTCCGCAAGCAGTTCCTAGAAAAAAGGGACTGGCTCTCAGCAGATTTGATAGAAATTGCAAGCAGGCAAATAAGAAAAAACCTAGGTAAAATAGAACAATACCGAAAGGCGCAAACCATTGCGTGCTATCACTCTACTGGAAGCGAGGTCAAAACACATGAGATAATGCAGGAAATTCTCAGTCACGGCAAGACACTTGCACTTCCACGCGTAAAAGAAGAGCACTTGGTGTTCTGTGATGTTAAGAAATTCGAGGATTTAGAAAAAGGCGAGTTTGGCATAATGGAGCCAAAGCAATATTGCAGAATGGTCGACAGCTTTGATCTAATCATAGTTCCGGCAGTGGCAATGACAAAGACTGGTCAAAGGCTAGGATATGGAATGGGATTCTACGATAGATTCCTTGCAGGTAGAAAAACTCCAACCATAGCACTGGCATACTCTAAATCTATTGCAAAAAACATCCCGTATGAAAAGTCAGATGTCAAAATAGACATCATAGTAACAGAAGACGAAATTATTCACTCAGAGAAAGGCTAGGCCTTTTTTGCCAATATCTGTTCTGCAGTACTTGTTTTGCCACTGGATTTTCTGTGTAGCCAAATATGCATTAGAAATTGCCGATTCCAGTGTTGCACCTAGTGCGGTTACTCCAAGGACTCGCCCGCCATTTGTTAGAACTTGGTTGTCTTCTCGCTTTGTTCCGGCATGAAACACCATGGTGTTATTATCATTAACAGAATCAAGGCCCAAAATTGGTTCATTTTTTGGATAAGAGTCAGGATAACCCTTTGATGCCAAGACAACACAGATAGCAGTTTGGCTTTTCCAAGTAATTTGTGGAAGCAATCCAAGATTACCTTTGTATGACGCAAGCAAGTATTCGTACAGATCAGAGATCATTCGCATCATAATCGGCTGACATTCTGGGTCGCCCATTCGTGCATTATACTCCAGAACATATGGCTCGCCGTCTTTGATCATTATTCCAGCATACAAAAATCCCTTGAACGGGATTCCTTCCTTTTTCATTGCATGGATGGTTTTTTCTATGACATTTTTTTGGATTTTTTGTGCCATTTCTTCTGTGATAACGCCTGTTGGCGAATACGCCCCCATTCCTCCGGTGTTTGGACCCTTATCATTATCAAAAATCCTCTTGTGGTCCTGACTTGTAGCCATAGGAATTGCAGTTGTACCATCACATAACGCAATGTATGACGCCTCTATTCCGTCAATTCTTTTTTCTATCACTATACTTGCGCCAGCAGAGCCAAAGGTGTTTTTGACTAGCATCTCATCTATTGCAGTTAATGCGTCTTGTTTGGTATCACATATAATTACTCCCTTGCCTGCTGCAAGGCCGTCTGCTTTTATGACTACTGGATAATTCAGAGATTCTACGTATTGTCTTGCCTCTTTTGCGTCATCAAATATTCCAAATGGTGCAGTGGGGATGTCATTTCTTTGCATGAACTGCTTTGCCCAGATTTTGCTTGATTCAAGTTGTGCTGCCTCTTTTGTTGGGCCAAATATTCCAAGATTGTTTTCTGTGAATCTGTCCACTATTCCCTTGGATAGTGGCGCCTCAGGGCCAACTACAGTAAAGCAGTCATTGTTTGTTGCAAACTCGATTAGCTTGTCAATTTCTTCTGGATTTATTGGAATGTTGTTTTGCGTGCCGCCATTTCCAGGTGCAAAGAAAACCTTGGCGACTTGTTTTGATTGTGCCAATTTCCATCCTAGGGCGTGCTCTCTGCCGCCAGAGCCGACAACCAAAACATTTACCAACAAACTCAAGCTCGCATTCTCGTATATAATCGCAGTTTCTGGGCCAGACCTAGCTTGCTTTATAAAATCAGATCACAGTTTGTACGATGTTGCAACTAGACCGGGAATTCAATTCTAAAAAAATAGAAGAACAAATACGCCAACATTTGTCCGGCCTTGATTTGCAAAAAATGCTAGACGATGCAAAGTCTGGCCAAAATCTAGTATTCATTGAAGGTCCCCCTACAATGAACGGAATTCCTCATGCAGGACACCTTCGCGGCAGAATAATCAAGGATTTGTGGTATCGCTACAACACACTTTTGGGCCACAAAATAACATTCAATGCAGGCTGGGACACACAAGGACTCCCAGTTGAATTGCAGGCGGAAAAAGAACTTGGAATCACGGGCGGAAAAACCGAGATCCTCAAATCATTTGGAATTGAAAAGCTGGTAGCAGAGTGCAAAAAGCTAGTCCACAAGTACAACGAAAAATGGATTGAGGTGGATAATCTCCTTGGCATGTCGTTTAACCAAGAAAACGCATACTGGACATACAAGGACGAATTCATCGAGCGGGAATGGCAGATTCTAAAAAAGGCACACGAAATAGGCGTCCTAACGGAAGGCCACAGAATTGTGGCATATTGCCCTAGCTGCCAAACTGCACTATCTAGCCAAGAAGTAAACCAGGGATATGAGATGGTTCAGGACCCATCACTGTATTACAAAGTCAAGATGGAATCAGAAGATGCGTTTTTGATTGTCTGGACCACAATGCCGTTTACTCTAGTCACTGACGCAATGGTTGGCCTCAACCCAGAGGAAAACTATCACTATGTCAAAGTCGAAGGCGAAACCTGGGTTGTGGGAGAAAAAAGACTAGAAGAATTTGCAAAGGAAGTCAAAATTGAAAATTACCAAATAATCAAAACAGTAAAAGGTGTAAGCTTTGAGGGCAAAAAATACATCCACCCATTATTATCAGAGATTCCAAAACTAGCCGAGCTTGCAAAAAATCCCAACTACCACATTGCAGTGTCTGAAGAGTTTGTCGACCCAAGCACTGGAAGCGGCCTTGTGCATTTGGCACCTGCAAACGGAGAGGAAGATTACAATATAGCACAAAAAAGAAAGATTCCTGTTTTCTCACCAATTGACGATGAGGTCAAGTTCACGTCAGACGCCGGAAAATACGCATCAATGTTTGTGCGTGATGCCGACAGGCCGATAACAGAAGACATCAAGGTAAAAGGCGCCCTAGTGAGAATAGGTAGAATAAAGCACAAGTATCCGCTTTGCTGGAGATCCCATCACCCAATTGTGTGGCTTGCAAGACGCGAGTTTTTCTACATGCTTGACAAGCTAGACGACAAAGCAATAGAGGCAGCAGAAAAGGTAGAATACTTTTTTGATCAGCCAAAGAACCGGTTCCTGGGAATAATAAAAGAAAAACACCCCTGGTGTATTTCCCGTGAGAGATTCTGGGGCTGCCCTCTACCAATATGGAACTGCAAGTGCGGCCATGTAGAGCGATTATTCTCAAGAAAAGAAATTTTGGATATTGCAACTGATCTGCCGGATGGGCCAAACTTTGAGCTTCACAGGCCATGGATCGACAGAATTGGAATAAAGTGCAAAAAATGTGGTGCCCAGATGGAGCGAGAAAAATTTGTCCTAGACACCTGGCATAATAGCGGCTCTGCCCCATATTCGTCGCTCTCAGATTCTGAATATTCCAAGGGAATTCCAGCACCGTTTCTAACAGAGGGAATTGATCAGACAAGGGGCTGGGCATACACATTACTAGTTGAGAATGTTATTCTCAACAACAAGCCTGCGCCGCCATATTCTGCATTCTTGTTCCAAGGACACGTCCTAGACAAAAATGGAAACAAGATGAGCAAAAGTCTTGGAAACGTAATGGATGGAAAAGAACTATTAACAAAGTATCCAGTGGATTTGATCCGATTCTATTTCATCTGGAAGTCAAGCCCGATTGAGCCAATTAATTTCAGCACCGATGAGATGATGTCGCGCCCATACCAAATCCTAAACACTCTATACCACATTCACCTGTATTACAAGCAAAACAGTGAATACGACAAGTTCGATTACAACACCAATACAATATCGCAGGCAAAGCAGAAGAATCTGCTTGGCTCACCAGACATCTGGATTCTATCGAAGCTGCAAAGACTCATCAAACTAGTACAGGAAAACAATGAT
This sequence comes from Nitrososphaerota archaeon, assembly GCA_016872015.1. Lineage (GTDB taxonomy): Archaea > Thermoproteota > Nitrososphaeria > Nitrososphaerales > Nitrosopumilaceae > Nitrosotenuis. The sequence continues at coordinate 24,169 of VHBK01000001.1, read as the reverse complement.
TCCTGCAAGTTTCACGAATCTGCTCGCGCATTGGAAGACTTTATCATAAATTCGCTAAGCCAAGTCTACATTCCAATTACTAAAGCAGAATTATGGGATGAGGATAATTCCAAAACAGACAGACGCTTTGCAATTTATGCCATTTTGCACAAGATTCTCAAGACACTCGATGTTTTGATTCACCCGCTTTGCCCCTATACCAGTGAATACCTGCATCTTGCGGTCTTTAGAAAAGACAGCATTTTGCTGCAAAGCTGGCCTGCCCCAGAAACAGATCTGATCAACGACACAATAGAAGAGTCATTTGACTTGATGAAGGAATCCGTGTCAGTGTCATCAGCTGCTAGGATGAAGGCAAAGCTCAAGCGACGATGGCCTCTAACTGACGCAGTAGTTTGTGTCGCACCAGGACAAAAGCAAAAGCTGGAATCGCTATCAGAGTTGTTACTATCACAAATGAATATAGAATCATTCAAGGCAGTAGAGCTGCAAAACAGGGCGGGCCTAGAACTGATTGCGGAAATGCAAAATCTAAAGCTGCCAGTCAAACCACTAGTGGAAATGGATCGAAAGAAAATAGGCCCCAAGGCAAAGCAACACATGGGTGCGTTACTCTCTGCATTTGCAGGCACAAAGCCAGAGGAAATCGTATCAAATCTACTCAAATCAAAGTCCCACACATTCGATGTTGGGGCTGAAAAAATAACACTAGACCTAGAAGACTTTATTGTATCATTTGACGCCCAGGACGGCTATGCGTATTCGCAGCGCGACTCGCTAATTGTGTTCATATCTACTGCCAGAAACCGCGAAATGATGGCAAGAGGTCTAGTAAAGGACTTGGCAAGAAGACTACAGACATTACGCAAAGAGCAAGGCTACAATCCAACTGACGTTTTGAGCTGCGCCCACATTTTGGATCTGGATTCAGAATCTCTGGAAATGGCAAAGGAAAAATCCAAGGACTTGGCTTTTTTGGTTCGAGTAAAATCAGTGAATTTTGAGTCGGCACCGCAAACAAAAGACGACGACATTGATGGTCAAAAAATCCGAATCTGGATAGAGTAGTAAGCTAGCTTTTGGCAAATATCTGGGGTTAAATAGCAAAATCACCATTATAGTGTAATGGTAAAGCAGATCAGCCTTGATGCGTGGCAGACACAGCACCTAGAGGCACTGCTAAAAAAGGGAGCAAGCATTGTAACTAAGACAGGCACTCCAATTATTTTGTACAGACAAACACTAGAAGAAGAGGAAGAATCCTATGAGGAAATTGTTTGCTCGCTTACAGACAAGCACGTAGTAGAGCAAGTAGTAATTTCTGGCGGCGGAATTCCCCCGACATTTAGACAACAAATGATTTACGATCTGGACGAGTTTCCGCAAAGACTGATCAGAAAAAGCAAGGACTTGTTTTTGCAAACAATAGAACTCTTGGAAGAGCAAATGAACTAACCGATTATAAAGAGCCCAAAAAAAATCCATCCATGCGACTCCTCGAATTCCAAGCAAAGGAGCTTTTCGGCCAATATGGAATCAAGACCCCCAAGGGAAAATATTCCAAAAACATTGACGAGGCAAGGTCACATGCTGCAGAATTAGGCTATCCATTTGTCATAAAGTTCCAAGCCCCAGTAGGAGGCCGTGGAAAGGCAGGTGGAATCCAGGTAGTCAAAAACCAGGACGAGTTTGAGCTAAAATACCCACAAGTCGCAGGCATGACTATCAAGGGCGAAAAAGCGCGCGCCATATTATTGGAAAAGATGGCAGAATATCAAAAGGAATTATACTTGTCACTGTTTTTGAATCGCTCAAAGCGATGCTATACCATAATAGCGTCAGGCGAAGGCGGAGTTGAAATCGAGTCAGTCAAAAACCAGACGATTCGCGAAGTTGGTCTTGGCGATGTCACACCACAAGTAGCAGAAGAAGTGGCAAAGTCAATTGGCCTTTCAGGCAATTCTGTTTCAGACTTTGTCGACATGCTGCAAAGATTATCAAAATTAACTATAGAAAAAGAAGCAGAGCTGGCAGAGATAAATCCAGTTGCACTGCTCAAAGATGGATCATTATTGGCACTGGACGGCAAAGTAATCACCGATGATAATTCTAATTTCCGTCACCCAGACATGGACAAGTACCAAGAAAAAACTGAACTAGAAGAGCGGGCTGAAAAATCAGGATTCACCCTGGTAGAACTAGAGGGCAACATTGCAGTGGTAGGAAACGGTGCAGGCCTCGTCATGTCAACACTTGACATGCTAATTGACAATGGTGGAAAAGCAGCTTGCTTTTTGGATGTAGGTGGTGGAGCAACAACAGAATCAGTATACGAAGCACTGACACTGATTTCAAAAATGAAAAAGGTCAAGGCAATCTTGGTAAACCTGTATGGAGGAATTGTAAAGACGACAACAGTCGCCTCCGCATTCATCAAGGCGTATGATGATAAGCTAATTGATCTGCCAGTGTATGCAAGACTGATGGGTGCAGAATCTGAAAAATCTAAAGAAATGCTCAAAAACACCAAAACAAAAATGTTTGATTCAGTAGAGGAGGCAATCTCTGGCGTTGTATTAGGAGTCTCAAAACATGGCTGACATTTATGAGATTTTGCGCGGAACCAAGGACTCTTCTGGTAATTATCAAAAAATGCCAGTCATAGTACAAGGAATTACAGGTACGTTTGGCTCGCTGCACGCAAAAATGATGATGGAATACGGCACAAACATTGCGGCAGGCGTCACGCCTGGCAAAGGTGGGCAAAAATTCGAAGACTGCGTGCCAATTTACAATAGTGTAAAAGAGGCAGTAGATGCAACCGGTGCAAAAATATCAATTGTGTTTGTCCCAGCAAAATTCTTCCTCGGTGCGGCAAAAGAGGCACTAGATGCGGGAATCAAGTTACTAGTAGCCATACCAGAACATGTGCCAATTCGTGATACCATGCAGGTACTAGAGATGGCAAAACAAAAAGACGCAATAGTCATTGGGCCAAATACGCCAGGAATAATGATCCCAGGACTGATCAAAATTGGAATCATGCCTGCCAGTCCATTCAAACCAGGAAACATTGCAGTATTATCAAAGAGCGGCACATTATTGTATGAAATCTCTAATGCACTATCCCGTGCAGGTTATGGCCAGTCCATCACAGTGGGAATTGGCGGAGACCCGGTAAATGGAACAAGGCTAATTGACGCATTTGAGATGATAAAGGATGATCCAGACCTAAAAGGAATTGTAGTGGTGGGAGAGATAGGGGGAGATTCTGAAGAGATCTTGGCCCAGCACATCATTGACACTAATTTCAAAAAGCCAATTGTTGCATACATTGCAGGCCGAAACGCTCCAAAGGAGAAAAGAATGGGTCATGCTGGAGCCATAGTAATGGGAACGTATGGTTCTGCAGAATCCAAGGTTGCAATGTTTAACAAGGCAAACATTCCAGTTGGAAAAAGGCCAAACGAGGTTGCCATGTTCTTGTCAGGCAAGATGGGATCCAAAGACTAAAAAGGACACGCTGGAGACTTTTATCAAATGCCAATCACAGACCCAGAGAAAAAGAGAATCGCTCAGGCGGCAAGACTACACATGAAAATATGCCTGAATTGCGGCGTCAGAAATTCCATGGCAGCATCTAGATGCAGAAAATGCCGTGGCCAATTCCTAAGACTAAAGAATAGAACTCTGGGCGCAAAAAAATAGCTAGTGCTTTACTGGACGCAATATTTTGTAAGGGGTTTTTTGGGATTCATCTGGCAGGATTATTTCGGTATTGCCAGAAAACACTTCTATTTTACGCATGACCTGAGAACACCTTACCAGACTCTAATGATTCCAAGTATTTATCAGCCCAGATCCAATCAGAGTCAGGATTGCAAGAATAGACAATCCAGCAGTATTCCGAGTTTACCTTTAGTATGTCAAATGGATATGCCCTACAATCAAAAAGTCGCAGGTCGTATATTGAGCACGGATTATCCTGCCAAAAAATGCATTCTGTAGAGTTACTCTTTGTTTACTGCTTTTATGATCGTTCCATGGACGTCTCGATTATGGAGGAATTGGTCAGTTGTTTTTCCAATTGACGCTAGATCTTTATAATCAAAGACAGGGGCACTGCAGAATTAGTGTAACAACCTTGAGATTTGTAATTTCCGCACAAGGATGAAAAATCAGGCGCGCTAAAGTGTATCAGCCTATGTAGTTTGTGGAAAAATCGGATTTTTATCACTATAATTTCAAACGCATTACAGTCAGGCGCTGACCAGTTGAACATCTCTTAGCGCCCGGATTGCATCAAGCGATGTGGTTGCCATTGTCACTGCCTCAAGTGCCGAGATTCCAGTTCCCATTCCGCAGTTGAGCGTCAGTCCCATCTCTTCTTTTATCATGTGTGTCAGATCAGGTACAGAATTTTCAGCATCCGCACCCAATACGGTGATAAAATTGTCTCCGCCCATGAAAAATGTAAGCGAGTTTTTATCCATAAAGAATTCTGATACTAATCGATACACCTTGTGCACCAAATTTGATACCTCGTATGGAGAAATGTCGTTGCTTATCTTGGTTATTCCCTGTATGTCAGAGTGAATGATGTAGATTTGGCCTTGTGTACCAGGATTACCAAAGACTCCCTTTTTGGCTGCAGTCGACTGTATCAGATTAAGGATTGCTCTGTTTGCAGTAAAAGGCGTGGTGCCATATCCGATGAACATCAATATGTCAAATGGGAATAATAATTCCAGCTCGGCGATGATTTTTTGATGGGTGTGGACGCCGATGCCGTTGGTTATGGCAAAAAGTTCGTCTTGCCTATTTTGGAAAACAATTCCTCCGAGGCTTGAGAACTTTTTTTGGATGATTTTGTAAAATTCTGCCTGATATACCTGAAGCATGTGCTCCCTGTTTTCCCCAAGGGTGTGAGTCCATTTCCCATATTGGTTGAGTCGAATCAGTGTCAGCTGGATCATTATGCTACACCAGATCCAAGAGTTCGCTTTCTTCGAGGATGGGTACGTCGTTAGTCTTCGCATAAGACTGGATCTCATCGGAAGACATTGCAATATGGTTTTGGCTGTCCATCATTTCGCATATTGCTGAAAGCGGTTTTAGTTTGGCAAGGTCCATCAAGAATACAGACATCTCTGTGTGTCCGCGTCTTTTTTTGAGCAGTCCTTCTTCTGCAATCAAAAGCGGCACGTGTCCTGGTGTCCTAAAGGATGAGACAAACGCTGGCTTGCGCAAATGCAAATCAAGATCGTAAAGGTTTGCAAGCTCACAAATTGTAGTGGCTCTGTCCATGTCTGTGATTCCTGTTCGCGTTCTGGAATGGTTAACTGTGATTGAAAATGTCGGATGGTCGCCATACTTGGTCAGGCAGTATATCATGGATTTTAGAGAATCATCAAACTTGCTGCAGCTGGCCAGCATGTCATGCATGTACTGCAGCCCGATGCTTTTTGAAAACGAATTCTCCATTGCAAGGCACAACAGACCGCCTGCGTCTTTTCGCATTCTTGCGACTGACTCGGGAGTCAAAAACTGCGCAGCGACGACCAGATCTGTCTCGTCTTCGCGCTTTGAGGAGTCATGTAGTAGAATAAATCCACCATTCTGGAGCCGTGTGATCGCAAGCGTAAGAGATGGCGACAGGTTTTGGAGTGACAATGAGGATATGATCTTATTTACATATTAGTTTGTGAGTCTGATCATTTTGCACAAGCAGGTGTTATTCTACACATAGTATTGATAACCAAACATGATTGAAACAACCAAACCAATAAAAAATAAAAATCAAAATACCCAAACTCTCGTAAGCAAAAACGAGGACAAACTAACTACCAAGGTTTTAGACTCATTCACTGAGATTAATTCGATAACGGCCGAATTAGATGAGATCGTAGTCGAGATGAAAGAATCCACTACTAGCCAAACAGCAGGAATTAAAGAGATTACAACCACTGTCCAAAACATTAGTCAGGCTATTCAAAACATAGCAGGATCAACTCAAAAAGTCATGGAAAGCGTCTCTCAGTCAGACGAGATGGCAAAAAGATCAACCCAGGAAGCCGAAACCGGAATTACAAACCTTGATACTATGAAGGATGTAGTATCAAAATCGGCAGAGTCTGTAAAGAAGCTTGCTACAGAACTGAACAAGATTAACGATATTGTAGGATTCATCACAAAGATTTCAGAGCAGACAAACCTGCTTGCATTAAATGCGGCAATAGAAGCAGCCCGTGCCGGGGAGGCAGGCCGGGGATTTGCAGTAGTGGCAGACGAAGTCAAAAGACTTGCAGAAAGCAGCAGAACGGGAGCAGAACAGATCTCAAATCTTGTAAAAGATCTCACAGGGGCATCACAAGTCACAACTAAAAACATCGAGGAAGGAAACGCGCTTGTCTCTCAGAGCCACACTATGGTCACAAATTTTTTGAAAACACTCAAGACCATTTCCGACGCAGTGTCCGAAGTTTCAGGCCAGATGCAAGGAATATCTTCGGCAACAGAGCAATTGTCTGCAAGCAGTGAAGAGGCATCGGCAGCAAGCGAAGAGATAATGTCTGTCGCAGACACCCACATGACGAGCTTTGATAACATAATCAAGGCAAAAGAAAAACAAGTAAACACAATACATACTGCAGGTCAAGCAGCCACAACACTTGCGGAAATCACAGATGTCTTGGACAATTCAACAATTGTCTCAATCACAGATGCCGCAGGAGACATCACATTCATGAACAAGTTCTTCTTGGAGGTTTCAAGTTACAAATCCGAAGAATTGATGAATCAAAACCACAGAATCCTGAAGTCAGGATTCCATTCTCCCGCAGTCTTTGATCTGCTCTGGAAGACAATTTCTTCAGGCAAGACATTCTCAGGATATGTGAGAAACAAGGCAAAAGACGGAACCATATACTGGGTAAAAACAACAATCAGTCCGACATATGATGCACAGGGGCAGATAAAAGGATATGTAGGAGTCAGAACCCCAATCACAGAACTCATGGTCATGATAGGAGTCGAAGATGCAATACGAGCAGCAGAACTTGGCATCCCCATAAAAGACAAAAGACTGCTAAAGGTAGTAGAGGGTTTGAAGGTCGGAAACTATAACGTGAATCCAAACTATACAATCAATGACACAGTTGATGCACAGACATCTGCAAAGACTACAAAGAAGTCAACAAAACGGAAAAAGAAGTAACGCTTTTTCCTGCCAGATAGGAGACATACATGCCTGCAATCATCGCACCGCTCATACAGAGAAGGCCCGTTGGCAATATGACAGAGATAACGTTCGACGTCAAAGGAAAGGGCTTGAACTTCAAAGCAGGACAATACTTTAAGATTGAACTAAAGGAGCTCTGACACGCAGATCCAAAAGGCAGAACTCGTGTTTTCAATGCACTGTCATCTCCAAACAATTCAGATTTTCTGACTTTTGCGTTTGTCGATTCGAGTAGTGGCTACAAGAAAACAGTCAAGGAGATCCCAATAGGCACCGAGATGAGTATAAACGGACCTTATGGAATGTTTACCATTTCGCAGGGCATACCCTCCCAAGTGATAATGGTGGGTGACGATATAGGCATTACGCCATGCATGAGTATGATTTTGTATGCAGCCGAAGAACAATTATCAAATAGGATGGCTTTGTTTTTTTCAAAGAATTCACCGTACAAAAACAATATCGAATCAGTGAAAAACGAGAATAGGAATTTGGAGATCATTCCATACGAACAATTCAATCAAAACGTTATCAAAAAAGTAACCGATTATCAGAAAAGCGCATGGTATGTTGCAGGGACCCCAGGCAAGACAGAAGAGATCAGAAGTACCATATTAAAAAGCGGAGTGCCGCAGAACAACATCAAAGTTGAGGAGTTTGCAGGATACCAATGATGTCGAAGGAAGACATATTGCAAAGCACGCTAGCCAATGAAGGTGAAATCAACAATGTCTGAGATGACACTAGATACAATTCAGGTGATCACTTTTGATCTGTTAAGAGAGAATTCAAAAGAATATTTTGCAATTCCAATAGATCGCGTAAGAGAGATTTGCACCGTGGAATCAATAACAAAAATTCCAAATTCTGCTCCAGATGTCATTGGAATTGTGAATTTGCGCAACAACATAATCCCCATAATCAACATAAAACAAAAACTTGGCATTTCAGATTCGATAGATGATATTTCAAGGCAGCAGATCGTAATAACGGAAGATGGTGGCAATTATTATGGATTGTTAGTGGACATAGTTCATGAAGTCATACGTATCAATCCTGGCGAAATACAGCCAATATCAAAAAATATCACTGATTCAAACAAGTTTATCATCGGCATAATAAAGATTAATGAGACAATAACAACTCTCTTGGATCCCACAACAATTACCCAGTAAGAGACTAGTGTTTTTTTGTGCGTGCAAAAGACAATGCGATTGCAACGCTCAATATGCCAAGAACTACGCCAAGAGACATCATGGTTGGGATTTTCACATGTTCTGAGATCATCATTTTTACTCCAATGAACAACAAAATTGCAATTAATCCCGGTTTGAGATAGTAGAATTTTTCCATAACTCCTGCCAAGAGGAAGTAGAGACTCCTGAGGCCAAGGATTGCAAAAATATTCGAAGTTATGACGATAAACGGATCAGTTGTGATTGCCAAAATTGCAGGAATGGAATCCAGGGCAAAAAGCAAGTCGGTGAACTCGATTATGACTAGTGCAACAAGCAGTGGTGTAGCATACTTTATACCGTCTTTGATTAGGAAAAACTTTGGTTCCGATATATTGAGTTCAACAGGCATCAGCCTTCGCAACGCCCTGACCGCAATGTTTTTTTCAACGTTTATTTTGTGTTCTTTTTTTTGCACAAGCATTCTTAGTGCAGTAAAGATTAGAAATCCTCCAAACAAATAGATCATCCAATGAAATTCCTCTAGTAGATGCGCCCCGCCCAAGATAAGCGGAATCCTCATTGCGATTGCGCCAAGAATTCCCATCGACAAGACGCGATGCTGAAATTTGTGTGGAATGCCAAGGGAAGTAAAAATCAGCAAAAAGACAAACATGTTATCGACAGATAGTGATTTTTCCAGAGCATAACCAGTGATGAATTCTGCAAGTTTTTGCTCACCCATATCATAGTAGATTATTCCTGCAAAAATTCCGGCAAGCGAGATCCAGACTATTGTCCAGCGCAGTGCGGTCTTAAAGGGGGGGACTTCCTTGTGTGTGTCTTTTTTTCGAATCCTGGAGAAGATTCCTAGATCGATCGCAAGAGACACTCCCACAAAAATTGAAAATACCAACCACAGCAGGTAAATGTCATTCATGTACCAGATTTGACACTGAGAATACACGTAATATACTTGTTTGATGAGATCAGTGAACTTGAAGCATTTCTATCTTTTTAATCAGATCTGCCAGAAATATTGGCTTGCGTAACACATTATGAACTCCTTGTTTGAGTAATCGCATTTCTTCTTCTTTTGGCAAAGTCATTGCGGAAAAGACGAAAATGGGTTGTTTTTTCATCAGGCGTTCGTTTGTCAAAGAATTTAGCACATCAAAGCCAGAAAAATCAGGCATCATCAGATCTAAAAATACAACGTCATATTTTCTGTCCCGAATCGCTTGCAGTCCCATTTTTGCATCAAGTGCATAATCATAGTGATGTCCAGCAGATTCAAAGACCAGTTTTGCCGGCTCAACAATTTCCGCATTGTCTTCTATGTGCAGTATTTTCATAATTTTACTCCAAGAGAATACAATATAGTTTGATGTTTGTTCATATCACACACAACAACCGAAGGTACTACTTGACTAGTTTTGTCTTTTTGGCAGTGCCAAGCTTTTGAATTATTATAGAATGCCAGCCAGTAGAATATCCTTCAAACCCAGGCGATAGTGCATGTGCAATGCAGCAATTCAGACCGCAATATTCAGTGAAAATGTGATTTTTCTTTTCCGATAGCAGGCTTGTTTTTTGGTCAAAGTCAAGACTCTCTCGAAGCATTTTGCCATCAGAGTCTGCCAAAATCAATCTAGAGTCATCTACAATACAGATTCGGGTGTTTTTCTTCTCATCCTCAGAAATAGGGGCGTGTGCAATCACAGTTTGCGCAAGAGACTCCCACTTGAAAACAACTCCTAGAACACCAATTATTTGACCCTTGGGGTCACCGTTTTCTCGGACTGCTGCAGAATAAATCAGACACAAGTTATTTGATACAAGACCGGATCGATGTACGGATTCAAACCCAAACTGGTTGGAATTTTTCGTATTCATTGCAGAAACAAACCATCTAGAATCGGAAACATTTAGCCCCCTTGATGGGAACTTTTCTGGATTTCCATTAGATATGATGTTGCCGGAAACATCTGCAATTACTAAATCATAATACACAGTATATGCCTGTAAAATAACACCTAGTCTTTTTGATGCGACATCACATGCATCCTGGCTCTTTTTTGTCAGAGTGTCTATTACGTTTGCATCTGTTGCCCACCATCGAACATCGGCAGTCCTCTCGTAGAGATTTCTGTCTATTAGATCAATGTTCACTAGCGCCAAATCTGTAAGCCTATTTCCGCGAAATTCCTTTGATTGGGCCTTTATCATGTTGCCAACATTGATAATCTCCTTGGTATCCTTTCTCATATTGTCAGTAATTTTGGAAGTTTCTTCTGATAGCTCACTCATGTTTGTTGCAACTATACCAAACGGCCTGCCATATGTTCCCGCTCGTGCAGCCTCTATTGATGCATTAACTGACAATACGTGCGTTTTGTGATTAACATCATCTACTTTGTCAATTGCGGAATTTAGCTTTACTGCGATTAAATCAGTAAACTCGACTACTTCTTCTAGTGTGAATTTTTTTCCTTGTTGGACTTGCGTAGTCGACACATCTTTGGATTTTACACCACCCAACTAGAACAGTTGTGTTTACTTTTCAAACAGACATGTTATTTTATAGCAAATTTGGCATATCCACGCCAGGATAGTAGGTAACAAAGACAGTATTACAACACCTGCCGCGGGCAGAGTTGTTTTTGTTATTTACTGTCTGAAAATAAAGCAGACCTTGTTTTGCTGTGTTATGGTATGATGATCAGATGTATTTACAGTTCTTGTGAATAATTTGGTAAAGAACACGTTGCCGGAATCACCCATGTTGTGCTCTATTGTGACATAGTTTTTGCCTGCACGCTCGTATTTTGTAAATATTGTGGATGGGATCCTGGAACAAAGCTTTTGTAGTATCGGTATTGTTTGCATGTTGGTGTTTTTGCCCAATATCGAATTGATCTCTACAGTAATGGCATTAGCCAATTTTTGATCTAGGATTTTTGATAAATCATATGTATCAGAATTAATTCCTGGAAAATCTTCGCCAGATAACAACAACTCAAACTCGGTTTTTTCTTTTGTTCTCAGGGAGCTCAAACGATAATGATGGCTTTGCAAGCCCTATTAGGTACTGTGTGTGAGATTCATACAGACGAGTTTGCAGTTTTATATTTAAAGTGCCTTCATCGACTTTTGGAAAAGCATTGATGTCTTAAAGTGGGATTCCAGCTCGTCCTCTTTTTTGTCTAGAATCATTTGTTTTCGCCCGCGCCTAAAGGAATCGTCATTGTCTCGCACGCACATAGTACCACCATCACCCTATCAGTATAAGAATTTTAGATTCTAGGTAGCGTTATCACAAAGGTGGTGGGGTTGTTTTTTGCCAATATGGTTCCACCGTGTTGCTCTATGATGTTTTTGCAGCTGGACAATCCCAGGCCTGTCCCACGCTGTTTTGTGGTAAATAATGGCTCAAAAATATGCGGTAGAACATTTTCCGGAATGCCTGGTCCAGAGTCAGATACATCTACTGAAACGTGTTTTGTATAACCGGTTATCTTGATAGAAATTGTTCCTTTGTCAGGCATTGCCTGAATGGCATTTAGCAAAATATTGGAAAATGCAGTTCGTAGTTTTTGATCATCACAGTCTATTTTTTCGTCATTGCTTGGCATTATTATTGTGATATCAGTAGGCACGTCAAGGTCATCTACTGATTTTTGAATTATTTCTCGCAGCGATGTGATTTTCTTTTCAAGGGGGGTAGAGCGAACAAAATTCAGCACGTCGTCTATTTGGTGAGACATGCGCTGGACGGAATTTTCTAGCTTGTTAAAGTGATCCTGCAACCTTGGGTCGTCTTTTGGATATTGGATTCGAATTAGTTCCGATACGTTTTTGATCACAGATAGTGGATTGCGCAGATCATGTGCAATTCTTGCTGCCAGCTCACCAATTGCAGCTAGCTTTTCCGTCTTTAGTCGTTCTTGTGTAACGGCCAGTTTTCTTTCTGTTTCAAGTGAGTTCTTGAATGCATCAATCATGGATTGGAATTTTTGCCCAAGCTCGCCAATTTCGTCATTTTTTTGTGCCTGAAAACGCACATTATAGTCACCTCTTGAGACTTGCTCTGCTGCATTGTGTAGTTGACGAATTGGCTTTGAGATGGAATGAGATATGAAATAGCTAAGACCTACGGCAATTATGACCAAAATTGGAATTCCAATGTACAGTATAATTTGGATTTCCAGTAAAAGGCTGTTAATTTTGGAGGTATAGTCATCTACCTTTGTTGCCGACATGTCAATGATTTGATCAAATGCAATTCCTTTGGCTTCTGAATATTGAATCAGCGCCTGGCGATAAACTCGCTTTGAATCCCAATATTCACTAGATTCCAAGATTTTTATCGCATCTTCTGCATTGCCTTCTTTGACCAGAGTAATTGCTTGATGCTCCAACTTTACAAGCAATATGTTTGTGTCATTGATTTTAGAGAAAATTGATTTTTCTTTTTCAGAGCCTGTTGCAAGTGCGTCTTGTATTGCCTGGTCTAGTTTTGGCTCGGACTCAAAATAGGTTGCGGCCCATTTTTCATCAGATGTGAATGCATAGTTTCGTGCAGCCTGGGTCAGAACCTCGTCATAATATCTCATCAATACTGCCAAGCTATCAAAATGTGATGCTACCTTTAGATAATTAATGTTGGATTTTGTATTGGATTCTATAGATAGAAGGTTCTGTTCTACTTTAAGAAAACCGACTATACCGTTTGGTATAGTGATTGCTATAATTATGAGGAACCCCAGCAAAATTTTTCTCTGTACCCGCATAAGTCGAATCCGTCTGATTTTGATTTTAAAATGCGTGATAAACAAAAGTAAGTAATTTGTCAATACGGCAGTTACATTACCAACAACGAGATGGTAAAATTGCGTATGAGAATAAGATACTATGAAGTATTAACGCCATACTTTATTAGGTGTGATTGTCCTATACAAACACACATCAGCCTATAATCGGACATGCCTACAAGAATCCATGAAATTATTGGGCTCACTGAATTCAAAGCTCGTGTGTCTTTTTGTTTTGGTTGCAGCCATTCCGTTGGTGACAATATCTCTTGTTAGTTTTTCAATTTCCCAAGAATCGCTAGAGCAACGCTCATTTGAACAGTTAAAAACACTTGCTAACGACAGGGCAAAGTCACTAGAGCAATTAAACTCGTTTAGAATTCAGCAACTAACCCAAATAGCAAAGATGCCCCAAGTAATTGATTCCATAGAATCTGGCAATACAGAATCATTGCAGGAAATTTTTAGAAATACTCAACAGATCACAGGCGGACAAGACGGATATCAGAATTTCAAAGTGATATCTGCAAGCGGCCAAGTAGTTTACGCGCAAGACTCATCATTGATTAATTCTGATTATTCCACAAACAGATTGTTCCAAAATGGATTAGAGAATTCGCAACGCCAATACACACAGGAAGATGGAAAAAGAATTGCAGTCACTGCAGTACCAATCATTGATTCTAATAATCAAAAAATTGGTGTGATAATTGCACAGACAGGAATTCCGCTCTTAGACAAAATTGTTCTGGATAGAGATGGCCTTGGCGACACTGGCGAGACCTATCTGGTGAGTTTTGATAAAACAATGATCACACCATCAAGATTCACAGGGGGATTAGAATTCAAACAGATTGTAGACACCCTGCCAGTGCATGAATGCATCAACGGCGGCAAAGACATTTCCGCATCTATTTATCCAGACTATAGAAATGTACCAATCTTAGGAGCATCAAAGTGCGAGCCGGAGCTTGGCTATGTCATGATTGCAGAGTTTGACGTTGCAGAAATCATGATACCCATAGTTTCATTACAAAACATGTACATCATTACAGGCGCAATTGTAGTTGGTGCCGTAGGCATATTTGCATTTTTCATGTCAAAAACGATTTCCCGTCCAATCCACAATGCAGCGGAGATTGCAAGAAAAATAAGCGAGGGTAATCTTGGAGTATCAGTTCCAGCCTCTAAATCCAAGGACGAAATAGGCGCACTCTTAAACTCAGAAAAGCAGATGGTGGACAAGCTCAGAAATGTACTATCAGAAGTGCAAAATGCATCCCAGTCAGTATATGCAAACGCGCAACATCTCTCTGCATCTGGAACCCAGCTAAATTCTTCGGTACAACAAATAGCAACCACGGTAGATCAAATATCGCGAGGATCGCAAACCCAAGCACAGCGAGTCGAAAAATCAAAGCAGACAGTGGAAGAGTTGACAAAATCAATGAAAGAGCTATCATCTAGTGCCAAAGAATCTGCAGAAATATCTGCACAGGTCGGAACCCTATCAGAGCGAGGTGCAGAAGCAGCAGGGGAGGCAAATGAGCGTATGAACAAAATTATCGAAGTCACAAATGATTCTGCAAAAAAGGCCCACAAGCTAGCAGAAAAGACAAATGAAATTACTGCTGCCCTGCAAGTGATTCGAGAAATAGCTGATCAGACAAATCTTTTGGCGCTAAACGCGGCAATAGAGGCAGCACGTGCTGGAGAGGCAGGTCGCGGATTTGCAGTAGTGGCAGACGAAGTACGACACCTAGCAGAAAGCTCAGCACAATCATCAGATGAGATTGATACAAAATTAAAACAAATCCACGAATATGCACAAGAAGTAGTAGAAGAAATTGAAACCAGCTCAAATGAGGTAAACCAAGGCAAGATGGTAATTGATTCATCGCTAAAAACACTGCACGAGATTGCAACAAATATCAAAAATGTATCTGAAAATGTCAAGCAGCTAGCAGACTTTGCTCACGAACAAGCAAACAAAGTTGCAAGCATTTCATCAGATGCAGTAGACATTGCTGCAGTATCTGAAGAAAATGCAGCATCGACTGAGGAAGCGTCGGCTGCAGTAGAAGAGCAAACTGCTCAGACCCATGAAATTGCTACTGCCTCAACACAGCTAGCGGAACTTGCATCGCGACTCCAGGCCACATTGGCAAAATTCACGCTAGAGACAACTGGGACTGTAGAAAAGCAAGAGAAAAAGTCAATTCTTGCCAAAATAAGCCTCAAAAAATAGCTAGCGATATTCAGAGCCGCAATCCCCAATTACATGGAATAAATCATTTGCCTGCAATGTTACTTCACGTATTGCGGAATGGTCATCAGGGTCTAACTTGAGCGAAAATGTTTGCTTGTTTTGCTCAATGTGCTGTGCTATTCCCAGCCTTGCGCCAATGACTACTCCTACCACTTGAGGCTTGTCCAGGGTGAACCTTGTTGCAATGTTTGCTATTGAGGTGTGATGTTTTTTTGCTATTTTGTCCAATACCTGTAATAGTTTTTGGAATAATCCCCAGCCTCCCCATGCGTCAATCATGTTGCGATATTTTTGTAGCGAGTACGTATTCAGATCAATTCTTGTTGGCTCAAAGTCAAGAAATCGCTCAGTTAACAACCCACCCCCAAGTGTTCCATATGCCAAAAGCTGAATGTTGTTCTTTTTGCAAAATTTTTCCATTTCCACTTGTGGTCGCTGGTCAATTATGGAATATTGGACTTGGTTTGATACTATGGTAAAGCCCTCATCCAGCATTATTTGCATTTGTGCAGTATCAAAGTTTGTCAGGCCAATGTGCTTTATTTTTCCCTCATCACGCAATTCAGTCAAGTGGTATAATGCATCAAAATACCGTGCATCATCATAATCCCACCAGTGAAACTGGACTAGGTCCAATGATGTGACATTCATTTGTAGAATCGAGTTTCTAATTGCGCGCTCTACTATAGTCCTACTCATGGATCCTGAGTTTGGCACAAACTTGGTCAGTCCGACAAGACCACTCAAGTCATGCCCAGATTTTTCCAAGTTTTGCCTAAATTTTCCAAAAAACTCTTCGGCGGGACCGTAAATGTCTGCCATGTCCCAGCTTGTCAGGCCAGACTTGTGATACAGCTCCATTTCCGATACGGCTTTTTGCGGTGTAATGTAACCGTGGCCGCCAGCTACCTGCCACATTCCATTTATGATTCTGCAAATTGACAGTCCAGGTGCAAGGGTTATAGTTTCCATCATGGCTTCATTATTATTTTGCCAAAGAGATTTCCCTTTAGCATTTTTGTGTGTGCCTCTGCCGCATCATCTATTGTGTATATAGAATCAATTACTGGCTTTATTTTTCCCTTGGAGACCCAGTGCAGAGCATCTTCCAGCTCGGACTTAGTAGCCAAAGTTGAGCCCAAAATGTTTGTGCCTTTGAAAAAAACGTGCCTCAGATCAGATACCACATCATATCCTGTGGTGGCACCTGTTGTGACCAGTGTTGCGCCATATTTTAGCAGTGTTAGCTCCTTGTTCCAGTGCGAGCCGCCAATGTGCTCAAAGATTACATCTACTCCCGGAATTCCGTCCTTTGTTTTTGCAAATTCCTTGGATATTGTAAATACCTGCTTGTGCCAGTCTTCTTTTCTGTGGTCCACTGCATAGTCTGCGCCCAAGTCTAAGCATTTTTCCAGCTTGTCGCCAGAAGCAGTCGTAATCACAGTACAGCCATACAGTTTTGCGATTTGAATTCCAAAGATTCCCATTCCAGAGCCCCCACCCATTATCAAGACTAGTTGCCCTGGCTTGATTTTGGCACGGCCCACAAGCATGTGCCATGCAGTCATAAGTGTCATAGAGCAGGCAGCTGCCTCCTCATATGATACACCATCTGGGATCTTTACGGCATTTACTTCGGGCAAATGTGTAACCTCACAATATCCACCCCAAAGTGGGCCTGTCTCAAATCCCCATACTCTGCGTTTTTTGCAGTCAAACTCTCTCCCAGAGGTGCAGTTTTTGCATAGTCGACATGACATGTTTCCATGCGATACTATTCTGTCTCCAATTTTGATTCCAGTCACATCATCGCCTATTGCAGTTACATCTCCTGCCACATCAGAGCCAGAGATGTGTGGTAGTGGCACCTTAAGTGGCGCTCCCCGCATTCCCCAAATATCATCATAGTTCAGAGCAGCTGCACGGACTCTGAACACAACTTCATTTGGTTTTGGAGTGGGTTCTGGAATGTCTTTTATTTGCAAAACAGATGCAAAGTCGTCATTTACACAATAATTGTCATAGACTAGCGCCCTCAATGAATGGTGTCAGCCTAATCTGTTTTTATGTATTGGCCTTGATTTTTTCCTGCAGTGAATTTGCTATTTCTTTGACAGAGTATGGTTTTTGAAAAACATCCTTGACTCTAAAGCTGTCAAGCTTTCGTTTCATCATGTCTGTAAGAAATGCAGTAATTATCATTATTCGAGCGTCTGGGTTTATCCTTTTGATTTCTTCTAGCGCATAAAATCCATCATATTGCGGCATTACGAGGTCCAAGAATACCACGTCTGGCTTGTGTTTTTTGTACAATTCCACGCCTTCTTTGCCGTTTTTGCCAAGGCCCGCAACATCGATGTCCTTGAGCTTGAGGAATTCGGCAAAAACCTCGGCACTGTCGGTTTCATCATCGACTATTATGGCTCGAATCAACACAGATTGTGTGGTATTGCTAGATTAAACTGCCTGTTTGTGCACATAATACAAACAAATTAGCGAAGGTGCGACCTTACCATCACATATGAGTACAATAAGAGTGGACCGGGTGGGATTCGAACCCACGACCCTTGCGGGATTATACTAATCCTTACGCAGTGTGAGTGCGTCATCCTAACCAACTAGACAACCGGTCCAACTAGGGACAAATTTCTGCGCTATTTAGTCGTTAGAATAGTCATATAGAGGAAAAAATGCAGACCAGACTGATGTACAAACAGGGCACGTGGAAATTATCTGAATTAGCGCCAAACCACAAAAGCCCAGAATTTACAAAACAAGTAACAAGGCTAGAATCCAAAGTCAAAGTCTTTGAAAAAACAAAGACAAAACTCAGACCATCCATTTCATCAAAGGAATTCTTTGGAATCATACGCAACATAGAAGATCTTACAGAGGATGCAAGCAGGCTAGGAGGCTATGCGTCATTACTATATTCATCAGACACCCAGTCAGATGAGGCAACCACATTACTAACAAAAATATCGAAGCTTGGATCAGAAATTGAAAACAAGACGCTGTTTTTTGATCTTTGGTGGAAGCGCAAAATCGATGAGAAAAATGCAAACAGGCTCATCAAGGATGCAGGAAATTTATCACAATTTCTAAGACATAAACGACTATTGGCAAAATATTCCCTCTCAGAGCCGGAAGAAAAAATAATCAACACGTTAGATGTTACTGGCTCAACAGCACTTGTAAAATTATACGACAAGATAACAAACGCGTTTGAATATATCATAACAATTAACGGCAAAAAGAAAAAACTCACACGAGAGCAGCTAAGTGTTCTAGTACGTAGCACCAATCCAAACTTGAGAAAAACTGCATACCAGACACTCCTAGGCAAATTCAATTCAAACAAGGGGGTCTTAGGCGAAATCTACCAAAACTTGGTCCTAAACTGGAAAGATGAAGGGATTCAAATTAGAAAATACTCTTCTCCAATATCCATTAGAAACATTGGAAATGATGTGGATGACAAAACCATCCAAGTGTTGCTTGATGTCTGCAAGAAAAATTCCAGTGTATTTTACGCATTTTTTGCATTCAAGGCAAAGTCCTTGGGCCTCAAAAAGCTCAGGCGATACGACCTGTATGCACCTAGTGCAAAAAAATTCAAGGAAAAAGACTATACCTACGACAAGGCAACAAAACTTGTCCTAGAGTCTCTGAACAAGTTCAGCCCCACACTATCAGACTATGCAAACAGAGTTTTTGTGCAAGACCATATTGACTCTCAGATTAGGCCAGGAAAACGCGATGGCGCATTTTGCAGTACCATATCGCCAAAGCTAACACCATATGTTTTGGTAAACTATGCAGGAAAATCAAAGGACGTGTTCACGCTAGCACATGAACTTGGCCATGCAGTACATAGTCAGGCAGCATCAAAGCAATCCATTCTAGTATCAGAGGCACCACTCCCATTGGCAGAAACCGCATCCACATTTTCAGAATTACTTCTATACGACAACATTTCAGACCAGATGACGGACACCGAAAAGGCAGCAATTCTATCAGAAAAAATAGACGACATTTATGCTACAGTGATGCGCCAGGCATTCTTTACAATGTTTGAAATCGATGCCCACAAGCAAATTGCAGAAGGTGCCACCATAGAAGAATTATCCAAGACATATCTTGGGAATCTAAAGACCCAGTTTGCAAATTCTATAGAACTATCAGATGACTTTGCACTAGAGTGGTCATGTATTCCGCACTTTTTCCACACGCCGTTTTACTGCTATGCATATTCATTTGGTAATTTGTTATCACTATCACTATTCCAAATGTATCAAAGGGAGGGCAAGTCATTTGAAAAAACATATCTTGAGATCCTAGCTGCTGGCGGCTCCAAAAAGCCTGAAACCCTTCTAAATGAATATGGAATCAGCATTTCCTCTGCCAAGTTCTGGCAAGATGGCTTTGATTATATCAGATCTCAGGTAAAAGAACTAACGTCATTATAAGTGAAAATGGGGCTGACAGCCTTTACGCACTGGCTGCCAGTCCACGGAATTTTTTGTTCCCCGAACGGTTTGAATCGATGTCAAGTGTGATTTTGAGTCATTTGGATTTAAACCTTTGATTTGGAAATGATCGATTCTTGCGCAAAGTTAATAGTAAAAATTGATTCTGCCAACTTTGTGTACCGCGTTTTTGCAATACTTGGCCTAGTTTTTGCTCTAGGATTCACTGTTAGTGCATTTGCAGAAGAGCCAAGACTTGCCACGTTTCACGAGACAGCAACCATCCTAGTAGATCAGAGAATTTCAAACAATGTTACTGCGTCAGTGTCACTACAGACAACATCGCTTCACGAGTTTCAGATCCCTGCAGAACTAGACCAAAAAATACGAAACAACACAGACATTGTTGCCATAGTGATTACAAATGAAAACCAGTGCGTTCTAGGAGTCCAAGAAGACATTTGCATCCTAGTAAATATTAAAAGGATAGAAGGAGAGGGCGGAATCCAGACAGCACAACAAAAGGCAAAAACGGCAGGCGATGCCATAATAGGAGACATTAACGATTTCTTTGGCTTTGATACAAAATTCCACTCTGTGTTTATCCACTATGACGACAAGGCAAACCAAGAATTAGGAACCCAGGGTCAAGTCTCTGGTCGTGGAACAGTATCCGCAGTATATACGGCAGATTTCCAAAATACCGACTTTATGTTCAACCGTGTTTCCAGTGCACTTATTCCAACTCAGATAAGAAATCTTGGTGGATTTTACGACATTGCACAAACACTATCCAAAGATGATGCCTCAAGAATGACATTTACCATTCTGCCGCAGGGTCCAATCTCTGTTATGCAGCTCAAAGTCTCAGAGAATTATCCCGGAATGGCAAGACAGATCACGACCGTAGAACCGTTAAAGTACCTCAAGACAAATGAGGTCAAAAAATCGGACTATTACAAAGTAGGGTTCTTTCCGCTAAATTCCATAGTGCAGGTTGTAATACTACCACAAGACGAATCCGCAGAGGCCTCTGTAAGTAGCGTAATTGGCACCACCATCAAAAACAACCAAACCATCCCTGCTGATTTAGAGACAAGCGGGTGGTTTTTCAATTCCAATTCAGGCAAGAAAATAGAAGCAATGTATCTTTTTGGAAAAGAGTTTTCTGCAGATGGAAATGATCTGAAAATAACATTTGGTGAAGAGCCATCGATTCCAGTAAATGTCGGACTACAGGAAATTGCAATTCTAGTAGGAATTGGCGCGGCAGCTGCAGGCGCAGTTGTGTATTACCTAAAAGGAATTCGAGCTAAATAATCAGAACAGCTGCAGAAAATACTGTGGTCCAGCGTCCTTTGCTGTCACCAATCGCAGTCTGCGTTACGTTCATTGATTTGTAAATTTCTCCAGAGATCTTCCACTGTTTTCTTTTCTCATCCCATGACTTGTCCAGATCAAACTTTATTCCAAGTGATGATGCAAGCATTTGAGCTGCAATGTCTTCTGCATAGTCACCTGCCTGCTTTTCGTTTTGTCCAAATGCTTCATATTCAGAGAGATATCCGTATCTGTCTGGATCCTTTGGCTGAGCCACACCGACAGATGCCGAAATTAGTCTGTGTGCCTCGTTTGTTTGGTTTCTAGAGTAAATGCAAAAGAGAACCTGTCCAGGATTGATTAGTTTTAGGCCTTCTGCGCGAGAGACCATCTTTGCGTGTGGTGGGAAAATGCTGGAAATTAGAACAATGTTTGTGCCTGCAATTCCTGCATCTCGCAAGGCAAATTCGAAGCTTGTGAGTCGGTCTTCATGAACGCCTTTGCCTTTTGTGAGGAATAATTTTTTTGCAACAAGATCAAGCATTTTGTTTTTGTAACAATATATGGAATTATTATACTTATTTCATCTGTTCAGGATTTTGCTGGTTTTTGTCTGAAAAAAGAGTTTATACAAAATGTGCGCTTTTTGCCAAATCCAGATACGCACATGTTATTATTTAGTCGAGCCCATATCGAGTTGTGGACGTTTTTGGCTTTTTAGACTCTGCCTTACAATCAGAGGGATTTGTAATTGGGTACTATGTCTTTACGGTTGCAACGTCACTGATCCTAATTAAGGAGACAAAAAAGCGCATACTAGACCTAAAGGACGGAATTCGCTCCATCATTTATGCGCCAATAGCATTTGGCATACTGATTGGGTATCTTCTGACGCTATACCCGATTGTAGAAAAGATTCCCATTCTGAACTGGAGCTGGCTGGGCTACAATATTGCGTTTGGACCGTTTGCAGACCAAGGATTCTGGGGAATACTGCCATTTATCCCACTGCTCCTCTACATGTTCATCCACATAAATCACGTGGAGGAATTGTACTTTAGAAAATCAAAAAAGATGGTTCTAGTTTGGGCAGTGGCGCATGTTGCAATGGGGGTCAAGCTGCACATGGCAATACTGCTAATCCCTATTGGATTTTTGTTCAAGTATGTCTATGACAAAAAAGGCCTCAATCATTCCTATGCAATGCACTTTACTACAAATATCCTAGTTGTAATGGCGCTATTTCTTACGCTTATCCGATGACCTTTCCGGTTTTGGGCCCTGCATGAAATATCTATACCCAATAAATCCACCAATACAGAGATTGATGACTCCAAACAATACAAGAATCAGCGGCATTGGTTTTATGAGAAGCATTCCCGCAATTATTCCCCACATTCCGGTTCCCAAAAACAAAATTGTTAGAACCTTGAGCTTCTTTGGTGGAATCCACTTCATTTGTTGAGTTTGTAATGTGACTCTATTAAAGAGTGACGGGTTTCACTAACATTTTAAAACGCTAGATTTTGTTAGAAAATCGTTGCCAATATAGCTCAGCCTGGCAGAGCAACGGTTTTGTAAACCGTGGGTCAAGGGTCCAAATCCCTTTATTGGCTTAACACTTTCTGTTTAATACCCTTCAGCCCTTATTACTGTCCATGTCTCAAAAACAGGCTCACGTACGCCGTGGAGAAATCATAGTTCATGATTATGATAGTCAGATTGAAAACATCGAAAAGATGATCGATGAGGAATTATCTGAAAATAACCGAAAACTAGTCCATGAATACCATAAAGAAATGGTACGGACTTCTTTGGGTAAAGCAACCCGAACCAAGCACCTAGCAACAGTTTTGAGTCTGAGCAGGATGCTTGGTAAAGACTGGCAGGCGGTCACCAAAGCCGACATTGATGAGCTAGTCTACCTAATCATGAGCCAATATTCTCCAAAAGGGCAGGAAACGCACAGCACGCGAGATCATAAAAAAATCCTCAAGATTTTCTTTAGATGGATAAGACGGGGGTCTCGTCAATCCCGTAGGGTAGGAGACCCTGATGAAACAAAACACATCGGCCTTAATCCAATCCGCAGTAAAATTGTCAGAGAGCAATTAATCACAGAAGATGATCTGGCCAGATTACTCAAGGCGTGCATAGGCAATCCCAGAGACAAGGCAATGATTTACGTCCATTATGAAGCAGGTACAAGAATTGGAGAACTATTGAGCCTTAGAATAAAGCATGTAAAATTTGACGAATTTGGCGCAGTAATTCACGTAGACGGTAAAACTGGTGCAAGACCAATTAGAATCGTCAAATCTGTTCCAACACTATCTCATTGGCTAAATGAACACCCAAACAATCAAGAACCTGAATCTCCATTATGGGTACTTTTTGACAATGCCAAAATTGGTCAGCCAGTTACATATTATGCTGCCAAAAAAATCCTAGACAGAATTTTACAGAGAACAAACCTGAATAAAAAATTCAACTGGAAGCTTTTCAGACACTCAGAGGCAACAAATTCAGCTAGATTCCTAAACGAATCACAGATGCGAATGCGTCATGGTTGGACGCCTAGCTCTAAAATGCCTGAAAATTACGTCCATCTTGTCAATGCAGATGTGGATAATGCCTACTTGCAACATTATGGGATTAAGAAATCCGATAATGCACAGGAGAAATTACCAAAAATCTGCCATATATGCAAGACACCAAATTCACACCAAGATGAGATATGCAATTCATGTGGAAAGCCGCTGGATTTGAAAAAGGCCATACAAATAGAAGAAAAGGCAAGTCAGGAAGGACTCGAGACGAAAAAAGCACTAGCAATAATTGTCAAGACAATGCTATCACAACCACAAAATCTGCTAAACATC